>DAIUEL010000176.1:0-3548 GCA_036845145.1 Rhodanobacteraceae bacterium
CATGCGCATCGGCAACGACAACGCCGACGAATTCGAGATCAACGTGGTCAGCTTGATCGACGTGCTGCTGACCTTGCTGATGTTCTTCGTGCTGACCACGACGTTCGTGCAGCAAGGCCACATGAAAGTGTCGCTGCCGCAGGCCAGCGATGCCGCCAGTACGCCGGTACGCGATACGCTGGTGGTCGTGATCGACCGCGAAGGCCATTTCTTCGTCGCCAACAACCGCGTTCTGGGTGATGACGAATCCACCCTGAAACGTGCCATCCAGGCCGTGGCAGGCGATGACCGCGAGCGTCCCGTGCTGCTGCGCGCCGACGGCATGACCCCGCACCAGGCCGTGGTGACCGCGATGGACGCGCTGGGCCAGCTCGGTTTCACGCGTCTGTCGATCGCGACCGCGCCGCCGTCGGGCGCGCCCGCGTCATGACGGCCGCTTCCGACGCAACGACCTACCGGCGGTTGTTCGGCCTGCTGCATCCTTTCCGTACCGTGGTGGCCGCCACCGTCCTGGCGATGGTGGCCGATGCCGCCTGCATGACGCTGTTTGCGAGGGTCATCAAGCCGCTGATCGACAAACTGTTCGTGGTCCGCGATCCGCAGGTGATCTTCTGGATGCCGCTGATCATCGTCGGCATCTTCCTGGTGCGAAGTATCGCGGTCTACGTCGAAACGTACGGTTCGGCATACATCGGTCGCGGCGTGGTGCAGGACATGCGTCGCCGCATTTTCGACAAGTACCTGCGGATGCCCACGGCGTTTTTTGACCACGAATCCTCCGGCCAGCAGATATCGCGCATTACCTACACCAGCGAGCAGGTTGCGCAGGCCACCACCGATTCGGCCAAGATCGCAATCGTGGACGGGCTGACGGTGATCGGCCTGGTCGGGGTGATGCTGTGGACGAGTTGGGAGCTTTCCCTGGCGCTGCTGGTGATGGTGCCGATGATCGGACTGCTGGTCACCTACGTCAGCCGCCGCTATCGGCGGATCAACGTGACGATCCAGGACGTGGTCGGGCGCGTCACCGGCGTGGTCGAGGAAGTGGTCGGTGCGCACCGCGAGGTGAAGGTGTTCGGTGGGCAGGACTACGAAGCGAAGCGCTTCGACGAGGTCACCGACCGAACCCGCAAGTTGAACGTCAAGGTGGCCGCGACGAACGGCCTGTCGACCGCGTTCGTGCAACTGGCGGCGGCGATCGCGCTGGCATTGATCGTGTTTTTCGCGACCCGTCCGTTCATGCTGGACAACCAGTTCACCGCCGGATCGTTCGCCACGCTGTTCCTGTGCATGGGTGGCATCCTGCCGTCGTTGAAGCGCCTGACCACCGTGCAGTCGAACATCCAGCGTGGGCTCGCCGCCGCGCAGGAATTGTTCGGTGTCCTCGATGCACCGACGGAACGCGACGAAGGCACGAAGGTCGTGGAGCGCTGTCGCGGCGACATCGAATTCCGGGACGTGCACCTGACTTACGCGGGTGCGAGCATGGCCGCGTTGCGGGGCGTTTCGCTGGCGTGCCCGCGCGGCTCGATCACCGCGCTGGTCGGGCGTTCGGGCAGCGGCAAATCGAGCCTCGCCAGCCTGATTCCGCGTTTCTACGAACCGACAGCGGGCGAAGTCCAGCTGGACGGCCATCCGCTCGGCGAATACACACTGCGCAGCCTGCGCGCCCAGATCGCGTGGGTCGGGCAGGACGTGGTGCTGTTCGATGACACCATTGCGAAAAACATCGCCTACGGCGCGCTGGCGAATGTCGTGGAATCCGACATCGTCGCTGCCGCCGAAGCCGCCAACGCCATGGAGTTCATCCGTGAATTGCCCGACGGCATCCACAGCCGGGTGGGCGAGGGCGGTTCGCTACTTTCGGGTGGCCAGCGCCAGCGCATCGCGGTCGCGCGTGCACTTTTGAAGGATGCGCCGATCCTGGTCCTGGACGAAGCCACCAGCGCGCTGGACACCGAATCCGAACGCCTGATCCAGGACGCGTTGTCGCGCCTGATGAAGAACCGCACCACGATCGTGATCGCGCACCGCCTGTCCACGGTCGAACACGCCGACCAGATCGTCGTGCTCGACCAAGGTCATGTCGCCGAGCGCGGCACCCACGCCGAGCTGCTGGCGCGCAACGGCAAGTATGCGGCGCTGCATCACCTGCAGTTCCGCGAAGCGGCGATCGAGGCCCCGTGACTTCGCACCCGCGAAGGCGGCCGTGACGGAGATGGATGGTGCCGGGAGAATCCCTGCAACAACGCTGGTACGAAGATCGACCGCCGCCCTGGTGGACGCTGCCGCTGGCGGCGTTGTACGGCGGCGTGGTGCGTGTTCGGCGCGCGCTGTACCGGCGCGGCTGGTTGCGCGCGCAACGGCTTCCGGTGCCCGTGGTCGTGGTCGGCAATATCGTGGCCGGTGGTGCCGGCAAGACGCCGGCGACGATCGCACTGGTGGAGGCCCTGCGCGCGCGCGGCTTCAAGCCTGGCGTGGTCAGCCGCGGCTACGGCGGCACGGCGCGCGCGCCCATGCTGCTCGATGCACAGCCCGACCCCGCGGCGGTCGGCGACGAGCCTGCGTTGATCCGCATGCGGACGGGTGTGCCGGTGGCAATCGGTGCCGATCGTCCGGTGGCGGCGGCGCTGCTTCCGGGCGAAGGCGTCGACGTGATCATCGCCGATGATGGCCTGCAGCATTACGCGTTGGCGCGCGACATCGAAGTGTGCGTCGTGGATGCTGCGCGCGGGTTGGGCAATGGGCGTTTGCTGCCCGCGGGACCGCTGCGCGAACCGCCCGGGCGGTTGGAGGAAGTGGATTTCGTGGTCGCGAATGCCGGCGATGCAACGGGTGCTCAGTTGGCCGGCGGAAGGCCGGGTAGCCAGTGCATCACGTCCGCGATTCCCATGCGCCTGCATGGCGACGTTGCGCGCAATCTCGGTGACGGGTCGCTTCGACCCCTGACGGATTTTTCGGGTTCGCGCATCCACGCCGTGGCCGGCATCGGCGATCCGCCACGGTTCTTCGACGCCTTGCGCGCGTTCGGTATCGAGGTGAAGGAGCATGCGTTTGCCGATCACCACCGTTATGCGGCTGGCGATCTCGATTTCGGCAACGGCTTGCCGGTGCTGATGACCGAAAAGGACGCCGTGAAGTGTCGCGCGTTCGCGCAGCCGGGTTGGTGGAGCGTGCCGGTGACGGGCGAATTGCCGGACGCATTCTTCGATGCCATAGCCGCGAGAATCGCGCGTCCCGTTTGACTGCGCGCTTGCGGCTCGTCAAACAGCGGAATCCCGGGAACGCACCGGATCGCGGGTTTCCTGGTCGGTGTCCGGTTCCTTCAGCAGCATCGCGAGGAAGGGCGGCGCGATCACCGAGGTAAGCAGCGACATCGCGATGATCACCGCGTACAGTTGCTGGCCAAACACGCCGGCAGCAAGTCCCAACGCGGCGACCACGATGCCGACTTCGCCGCGCGGCATCATGCCGACACCGACAATGAGCGCGCTGCGCGGACCCAGCCGCAGCGCACCGAGCCATCCTCCGACCAGCTTGGTCACGAG
>DAIUEL010000176.1:3648-5880 GCA_036845145.1 Rhodanobacteraceae bacterium
CGGATCGCGCGCGCGTTCCAGCCATTTCGAACCGCGCCGCATCATCAGCGTGCCCAGCCAGCCGACCACCAGCACGAACCCGATCGCCTCGCCAGCGACCACCAGCAACCGGCTGACGCGCAGCGAACCGCCCGCCTGGATCGCGACCACGACGCCCAGCAGCAGCATCGCGAGAATGTCGTCGATCACCGCGGCGCCGAGGATCACGCGGCTCTCGGTTCGCCGCAATACGCCCATCTGCTTCAGCACGCTTGCCGTGATGCCCGCGGAGGTCGCCACGAACGCCGCCGCCACGAACAGCGAACGCGGCCAGTCGGGTCCGATCGAATGCGCCCAGATCGCGCCGCACACGAACGGCACGATCACGCCGATCACTCCCACCGCGAAGGCGCTGCCACCGACACGCTTCACGTCGTCGAGCCGGGTTTCCAGTCCCACCGCGAACAGCAGTAGCACCACGCCGATTTCCGACAGCACTTCCAGCGGCTGCGACGGGGTGATCCAGCCGAATACCGACGGCCCCACGATGCAGCCGACCACGATCTGGCCCACCACGTCGGGCAGGCGGATCCACCGAGCGATCGCGCCGCCGATCTGCGCCGCGGCGAAGATGATGAAGACTTCGAGCAGGATCGCGGTGGTGTCGGCCATCGCGCGATGCTACATGACGACGTGAGCGGGTGCGCTGTTTGACTGCAGCTCGAAGGCAGGGCGGCTGTTGTGGACAGTCGGGCCATGGATGGCCGTTCTGGACTTGCAGGCCCGATGGGGTGAAGTTTTGCGAGACATCCAGCGAAGCAGCGATCAGGGAAGATCGCACCAATCACGCGGCCGTTTCAGGGGTGGTGATCGGCCGCCGCAACGGCCGGTCATGGCGCAGCCGCGTGAACACATACACCGCGATCAGCGGCAGCACGGCCATCACCAGCACCGCGATCCGGAACCCGTGCACGTATGCGGCCGGATCGTGGTGGTGCGCGCCGAGGAACAACGCGAGCAGCCACGACGAGAACGCGATGCCGAAGCTGATCACGAGGTATTGCGTCGCGGAGGTCAGCGACGACGCCTGCGCCGCGCGCTCGGGGGCAAGGTCCACGAAGGCCAGCGTGTTCATCGCGGTGTATTGCAGGCTCATCACGAAGCCGTAGGCGAACATCAGCGATGCGATCGCCCACCACGGTGTGGTGGCGTCGAACAACGCGAAGCAGGCCAGCAGGACCGTCGCGAGTGTGGTGTTCACGAACAGCGCGCGGCGGTAGCCGTGGCGCTTGAGGATACGGTCGATCAGGAACTTCATCAGCACCATCGCGATCGCCTGCGGCACGATCATCAGTCCCGCAGCGGTGGGGCTCCAGCCACAACCGACCTGCAGGAACAGCATCAGCACGAACGACAACCCCGCCGTGCCGAACCGCATGCACATGCCGCCGCCCACCGCGATGGTGAAACTGCGCACCTTGAACAGCGACAGGTCCGCGACCGGATGCCGCGCGCGGCGCCCGTAGTGCCAATAGGCGAACGCGCACGCCAGGCCGACCAACGCCGCGATGCCGGCCTTGCGGTAATCGCCGTCGCCTGCGGTTTCCGCGGCGGTCAGCAGCATGCCGGAGGCCAATGCGAACAGCGCGAAGCCAAACCAGTCGAACGGCCGGCGCTCGCCGCGGAAATCGGGCATCTGCGTGCGGTTGAGCCA
Organism: Rhodanobacteraceae bacterium; assembly: GCA_036845145.1. GTDB lineage: Bacteria > Pseudomonadota > Gammaproteobacteria > Xanthomonadales > Rhodanobacteraceae > 66-474. The sequence continues at coordinate 5,342 of DAIUEL010000176.1, forward strand.
AAGCCCGATCAAGCCCACCGGCACATTGACCAGGAAGATCAACCGCCACGACGCGTACTGCGACAGTACGCCGCCGAGCAGCGGACCCAGCACCGGGCCGAGCAGCCCAGGAATCCCGGCGGTGCTCATCGCCGCGACGAAATCCTTCGGGCCGAACGCGCGCACCAGCACGTAGCGGCCGATCGGCATCAGCAGCGCGCCGCCGATACCCTGCAGCACGCGCGCCGCAACCAGTTGCGGCAACGTCTGCGACACGCCGCAAGCGAGCGAACCCACCGTGAAAATCAGGATCGACGCGGCGAATATGCGCCGGGTGCCGAAACGATCGGACAACCATGCGCTCGCGGGGATGCAGACCGCCAGCGTCAGGACGTAACTCGTCAACGCGGTCTTTAGCGCGATCGGCGGGACCACCAGCGCCTGCGCGATGCTCGGCACCGCCGTGTTGACGATGGTCGAGTCCAGCGTCTGCATGAAGAACGCCGCCGCGACCAGCCAGATCAGGCCGCGCATCTGCGCGATGCCGGCGGAGGAACTCG
>DAIUEL010000177.1:0-5839 GCA_036845145.1 Rhodanobacteraceae bacterium
ATTCTTGACGATGTCAGCCTGGATGTGAATGCCGGGGAAACCGTCGCGATCACCGGCGCATCGGGTTCGGGCAAGACCACGTTGCTCGGATTGCTGGCGGGACTGGACCTGCCCAGCCGCGGCACCGTTCGCCTGGACGGCCAGGCGCTCGAAACACTCGACGAGGAATCGCGCGCGCGATTGCGGCTGAAACTGGTCGGCTTCGTGTTCCAGTCCTTTCATTTGTTGCCCGCACTGACGGCGGAAGAAAACGTGATGCTGCCGCTGGAGCTGGACGCGACCCCGGACGCCGCGACGCGCGCTCAAAGGGCACTCGCCGCCGTGGGCCTGGAGCCACGGCGTGCGCATTATCCGCGGCAATTGTCCGGCGGCGAGCAACAGCGCGTGGCGATCGCACGCGCGTTCGTGCACGAGCCGCGCATCCTGTTCGCCGACGAGCCCACCGGCAACCTCGACCACACCAGCCGCGACGCGATCGCCGATTTGTTGTTCGCGCTGAACCGCGAACACCATACGACACTGATTGTCGTGACGCACGATCCGGCGCTGGCAAGGCGATGTGCGCGCATCCACGACCTCGTCGACGGCCGCGTCCGGGCGCACGCGGCATGACATTCCGGGTAACCGGCCGGATGAGCGGCCCGCGCCATGCGCTGCGCACGCTTCGACGCGAATGGCGACTGCCGGAACTGCGAACGCTGATTGGCGCGTTGCTGCTGTCGGTCGTGGTGCTGGGCGCTGTGGCCACGCTTGCCGCGCGAGTCCAACGTGCGGTGCTGATGAGCGCGGCGGAACTGATCGGCGGCGACCTCGGCATCAATGCTGCGGCGCCGCTGCCCGTCGATTTCGTCCGGCACGCGCACGCGCTCGACCTTCGCACCAGTGCGCTTGCCGAATTCCCGAGCGTCGCGTTCGCTAACGACCGCAGCCAGTTGCTGCAGGTGGTCGCAGCCGACGCGGCGTGGCCGCTGCGCGGAAAGCTGGTCATCGCCGGCCGCGGCGGCGCCGGGCGAACGATGCATGCGCCTCCCGCGGGCGAGGTCTATCTCGACCACCGCGCGCTGGTCGCACTCGATGTGGAACCCGGCCAGCGCGTCCAGGTCGGCGGCATGCATCTCGTGGTCGCCGGGCAAATCGAGCAACAGCCCGGCGGCGGCGATCTGGTCGCACTGGCGCCGCGCGCGGTGATGGCGCTGGCCGACGCGAAAAGCGCGGGCCTGCTCGGCACCGGCAGCCGCGCCCGGCACCGCCTGCTGGTCGCCGGCGCAGTGGCGCCGGTCGACGCTTATCGCGCATGGGCCAAGGCGCGCCTGCCGGCCAATGCGCACCTGGTCACGCCGGAAGAAGTGCAGCAGCGCCTTGCGGTGGCGTTCGAGCGCGCCGGCACCTTCCTGCGCCTCGCGGCCCTGCTTGCAGCGCTGCTGGCCGGCATCGCGGTGGCGTTGTCGGCACAGCGCTATGCACGCCGCAAGACCGACGAGATCGCGCTGCTGCGCGCGCTGGGTGCGTCGTCGCGATTCGCGTTCGGCAGCCTCGCGTGGACGTTGGCGGTGCCCGCGGTGCTCGCGGCGTTGGCGGCTGTGGGCATCGCGCTGGCACTCGCCGCGATCGCGTTCGCCTATGCCCACGGTTTGTTGCCGTCTTCCGCGCAGCAGGCACCGCTGCCGCTCGGTCCGGCTTTCGCAGCGGCGGGCATCGGCCTTGCGGTACTGGCTGGCTTCGCGCTGCCGCCGCTGGCGAAACTGAAATCCGTGCCACCGGTTGCTGTGTTTCGCCAGAGCGCCGCGCGCGTGCCACGCCGCTACGACCTGCTCTACCTCGTACCCGTCGCCGTCGCGCTCGGGCTGATCGCGCTGCAGACGGGAAGCTGGAAACTCGCGGGGGTGTTGGCCGCGTCGCTGACGGGCGCCGCATTACTCACGTCGCTGTTGACGCTGGCGGTGCTCTGGCTGGTGCGCCGCTTCGTCGCGCGCCTTCACCCGGCGCTGCGCCTGGGCGCGAGTGCGCTGGCGCGCCGTCGGGCCCTGAGCCTGGTGCAATCCTGCGCGATCACGCTGGGTTTGACCGCGCTGCTTCTGCTCGCGGTGGTCGCGCCCGCGTTGCTCGACAACTGGCGGCGCGAACTGCCACCGGATACGCCGAACTGGTTCGTCGTGAACGTGCAGGATGCGCAGCGCACACCCATGCACGACGCGTTGGTGAAACTCGGCGCGACGCGTTTCAACGGCATGCCGGTCGCGGTCGGCAAGCTGGTCGCGATCAACGGTACGGACGTCGATCGCATGTCCTTCCACGATCGCGCGGCCCAGCAGGACGCGGACCGACAGGTCCGGTTTTCATGGAGCGCGGCGTTGCCCCCGGCCAACCGCATCATCGCCGGACGATGGTTCACGCCGGATGCGAGCAGCGCGGAAGTGTCGCTGGACGTCGCCTGGGTGCGGCGGTTCGACCTGCACCTCGGCGACCGGCTGGCCTTCCTGATCGGCGACACGCGCATCGACGCAACGCTGACCAGCATCCGCGAAGTGGACTGGAGCCGGTTCAACGTCAACTTCTTCGTGATGCTCGATCCCACGCACGGCGCAGCGCTGCCGCATACGTGGATCGCGAGCTTTCACCTTCCGCCTGGCCACGCGCGCGAGCTCGCGACGTTCTCGCGCGCGTTCACCAATCTGTCGTTGATCGACGTGGACGCGCTGCTCGATCGCGCGCGCCAGATCGTGGCGCAGGTGACCGCCGCCGCGCGCTGGGTGCTGGCCTTCAGCCTGCTGGCCGGCGCGCTGGTGCTGGCGGCCGCCTTGACCATGAGCGCCGCGGAACGCCGCCACGAAGCGGCATTGCTGCGCACGCTGGGGGCGCGCCGTGATCAGTTGCGGATGGCAGCCTTGTGCGAATTCGGCATGCTGGGCGCGATCTCGGGGTTCACCGCGATGTTCGCCGCAGCACTGGGCGGCCTATGGCTCGCCCAGTCGGTGTTCCGCATCCGCGCGTTCACGCCACCATGGATGCCGCTGATAGTCGCTGCAATCGTTGCGACCGTCATCGTTGCGGCACTCGGCCTTGCCGGCACGCGCAGCGTATTGCGGACGTCGCCGTTGCTATTGCTGCGGCGATAAAGGCGCGTAAATTCCGCGTCCGCCGCGCCCCGCCACGGCTGGTCCAGGAAACGCCTTCAATCGGTCGGCGGCGATACCCAAAGCAGGCTCGCCATCCGCCCGCTGCGCGCACCGTCGCGACGGTAGGAGTGCAGGCGCGGATTGGAGAACGTATCGAGGTCGCCGCCGAAAATGCGGGTGACGCCGGCGGCACGCAGGCGCTGGCGTGCAAGTTCGTAAAGATCGCACGACCAGTGACCCGGCCGCGTGGCTGTGAATGCGGACGCGGCGTCCCCATCGCGTGCAAGGAAAGCCTCGCGCACTTCGGCGCCGACTTCGTAGGACAGCGCGGCGATCGCCGGCCCGAGCCAGGCGATGATGTTTTCGCGCTGGTCCTGCATCAGGGCCAGCGTGTTTTCCAGGACGCCCGCCGACAAACCCCGCCAACCCGCGTGCGCAGCGCCGATTCCGGATCCGTCGTCGTTGCAGAACAGCACCGGCAGACAGTCGGCGGTCTGGATCGCCAGCACGACGCCGTGGGCACGCGTGACAGCGGCGTCGGCTTCTGGTTCACCGGGTGCCGGATCGATGGCGACGTGCGTGCCGTGCACCTGCCGCAACCAACGCGGTTCGGAGGGCAATGACAACACCTCGCGAAGCAGTTCGCGATTCTCGACGATCGCCGCAGGATCGTCGCCACAGCGCGTGCCGATGTTGAAGCCGTATGCCGACGGTGGAGACGACGGCAACCCTTCCCGCGTCGTGACCATCGCACGCACGCCCGGCGGCGCGGGCCAATCGGGAACCAGCCATGATGCCGGCACGTCAGCCACGGTTTTCTCCGGCCGCAGCATCCTCGCGCAACGCATCCAGCAGGTCGCGCAGGTCCTGCGGCGGTTCGGCGTCGAAAGCCAGCGCTTCGCCCGTGACCGGGTGGGCGAACGCAAGGTGTTCGGCGTGCAGGGCCTGGCGCCTGAAGCCGCGCAACGCCTCGGCCAGCCGCGGCGTCGCAGCGCGCGGCAATTTCAAACCGCGCCCGTACAGAGGATCGCCGACCAGCGGCCAACCCGCGTGCGCCATGTGCACGCGGATCTGGTGGGTGCGTCCGGATTCCAGTTCGCATTGCAGCGACGCGTGCGCGCGAAACTTCTCGCGAACGCGGTAATGCGTGATCGCCGGACGCCCGCCCTCCTGCACCGCGCGCCGCAGGCGATCGGTCGGGTGGCGATCGAGCGGCGCATCGACCGTGCCGCCCGCGACCGGCACGCCGTTGACGACCGCGACGTAGCGACGATGGATGTCGCGCGCGGCCAGCATCGCCACCAGCGCGGTTTGCGCCGGCAGCGAGCGCGCGACCACCAGGAGGCCCGAGGTGTCCTTGTCCAGCCGGTGCACGATGCCGGCGCGCGGAACCTGCGCGAGTTTCGGGTCGCGGTACAGCAACGCGTTCAACAATGTGCCGGCCGGATTGCCCGCACCGGGATGCACTACCAGCCCGGCTGGCTTGTCGAGCACCAGCAGATGGTCGTCTTCGAACACGATAGCCAGATCGATGGCCTCGGGCCGATCGCCCAGCACCGGCGCGTCGGAACGTTGCCAATCGACGACCTCGCCGCCCAGGACCCGCGTGCGCGGCGGCACTTCGCGGCCGTCCAGCCGGATGCGCCCTGCCTTCACCTCGCCCGCCAGGTGCGAGCGCGAGTGCCCGGGGAACAACCCGGGCAGGATCTGGTCGAAGCGTTGCCCGGCCAGATCGGGCGGTATCTCCGTGCGTAATTCCCGTTCAGCCACGCCGACGCCCTCGCCGGATGGTCGCTGGGGATTCCGCTATCATGCCGAATCCGACTTGCTGCGTTCGCAAAGACTTGCCCGATGCCATTCCGACGCTCCGCACCGCTGCTCAAATTCGCCCTGTTCCTGCCGCTGCTGTTTGCGCTGGGCGCCTGTTCGCTGTTCCACCACGGCAAGCGCGACACCCTGAACACCATGACCGTGGAACAGTTGTACCAGCGCGCGCACGACCTGTCGCAGGACGGCAACTGGGGTACGGCCGAAACCGTGTACCAGAAGCTGATCGCGCGTTTCCCGTACGGCACCTACAACGAGCAGTCGCAGATCGAACTGGCCTACGCGCAATACAAGGACGACAAGCCTGACGACGCCTATTCCACCATCAATGAATTCATCAAGACCTACCCGACCCACAAGCATATTGCCTACGCGTACTACCTGCGCGGACTGATCAACTTCGACCGCACCCAGACCGCGTTGCAGCGGATGGCCGGCATCAGTGCATCGCGTTTCGACCAGGGTTACGCGCTGCAATCATTCGATGATTTCAACACGCTGGTCGCGCGCTTTCCCACCACGCGTTACGCGGTCGATGCGCGCCAGCGCATGATCTACCTGCGCAACCAATTGGCGCAGGCGGAATTGAACGTGGCCGAGTTCTACCTGCAGCGCAAGGCCTACATCGCGTCGGCCGACCGCGCGAAATACATCGTGTCGCATTACCAGCAGTCGCCGCAGGTCGCCGACGCGCTGGCCGTGATGGCCAAGAGCTACCACCTGTTGGGCCAGCAGAAACTGGCCGACCAGACCACCGACGTGCTGAAGCTCAACTACCCGGATCACGCCTACCTGCACAATCCGAATCGCTGGCCCAAGCACCACTCGTGGGCGTGGCGGCTGATTCCGTTGACGAGCGCACATTGACGGATGCGCGGTTTCGCTCGTTCCGCGGG
>DAIUEL010000178.1:0-5838 GCA_036845145.1 Rhodanobacteraceae bacterium
GAAATGCTGGCGAGCGGCCAGTGGCTGTTCCCGCACCGCGGCATCGAGCTTTATTCCGACAAGCCGCCGATGTTCATGTGGCTGGAAGCCTGCGCGTACGCGATCACGCGCGGCTGGCGCGGCTGGTTCCTGCTGCCTTCGCTGCTCGCCGGGCTCGGCAGCATCGCGCTGGTTTACGACTTCGTGCGCCGGCAGTGGGACCATCGCGCGGGGCTGCTTGCCGCCGCCGCGGTACTCGTCAGCTTCGATTTCACGTTCCAGATGCGCGGCGCCCAGATCGACGGCGTGGAAGTGTTCTGGATCACGCTGGCGATGTACGGGTTCCTGCGCCACCTGCTGCTCGGCCCTGCGTGGCGCTGGTATGCGATCGGTTTTCTCGCCGCCGGCCTCGGCGTCATCACCAAGGGCGTCGGCGTGATCGCGCTGCTGGTGTTCGTGCCGTTCTGGTTCGCGCGCTGGCGCGGATGGCGTGGCGTCCTGCCGACGCAGGTTTGGAATCCACGCTGGTGGCTGGCGCTGTTGTTCCTGATGCCGGTCCTGGGTTGGGCCCTGCCGATGCTGTGGTCGGCATTGCACGTGCACGCGGGTGACGCCGCCTACGCGCGCTATGCGCACGACATCCTGCTCGGCCAGACGGTGTCGCGCTACGCCGAACCCGCGCATCACATCCACCCGGGGTGGTTTTATCTGTCAGTGATCGCGTTCGAATGGCTGCCGCTGTCGCTGGCGATCCCGTGGGCGATTCCGGGCTGGGTGCGCGCGCTCCGCGCCAAGGATGCACGCACGCTGCTGCCGCTCGCATGGGTGGTGCTGGTGTTGGTTTTCTTTTCGCTGAGCGGCGGCAAGCGCGATGTGTACATCCTGCCCGCGCTACCGGTCGCCGCGATCGCGCTGGCGCCGTTGCTGCCTGGCATCCTTCGGCGCGCGTCGTTTCGCTGGGCGTTGTGGGCGCTGATCTTGCTGCTGGGCCTCGTGTTGCTGCTCGCCGGCATCGGCATGCACACCGGCCATCTGCAAAAGCTCGTGGCGTTGGCATCCGCGGCGCTGGATGGTTCGCCGCGACCGCTCACGGCGATGATCCTCGGGATCGGCGGTGCGGGCGTGCTGATTGCGCTGGTCGCGCGGCCGCGGCACGCGCCGTGGGGCTGGTGCGCGTTCGCGCTGGTGGCTTGGGGCACCTGGGGTCTCGTCGCCTATCCGCTGCTCAACGGCTATTCGTCGTCGCGTGCGGTGATGGCGCGCACCGCGAGCCTCGTGCCCACCGACGACACGATCGGGCTGGTGGCATGGAAGGAACAGAACCTGCTGATGCTGGACATGCTCGGCCGCAAAACGGCGAACTTCGGCTTCAAGCTGGCATGGCACGAACAGTTGCGGCAGGCGCTCGCGTGGCAGGCCGCCGACCCCGCGCACCGCTGGATCTTCGCCTACGGCAAGATACTGGCGCCGTGCGTGCGCGAAGCCGATACGATCCACGTGGGCCACGCCAACCGTCGCGAGTGGTATCTGTTCAACCGCCGCGCGGTGGTGCCCGACTGCGTCCCACCCAGGAACGACGATGCGGGACAATTCGGCGCGTATGAACCCGACGACGAATGATGCCGGTTCCGTGCACCTGCTCGGCTTCGACAACGGCGTCGGACTGTCGCGCGACCTGCGCCTGCTCGCCGAAACCCTGCGCGCCCGCGGTTATCGCGTGCAGCTCACCAACACCCGCCGGCGTGGCGGGCTGGCGGGCTTGATCCAGCGCCTGAGAGGCAAGTGGCACACCTCGCGGCTCGCGAACAGGCGGCGTCGCGGTTTGCCGCCGCCCTACGATTTCGTGCTGATGGAAGAACACATCGTGCCGGCGTTCCTGGAGGATGCGCCGCGCCGCATATTGCTGCCGCACCCGGAATGGTTCTTGCCGCGCGACATGGAGGCTTTGCATCGCGTCGACCTCGTGCTCGCGAAAACGCGGGAAGCGCAACGCATATTTGCCGACAAAGGTTGCCGCGCCCTCTGCACCGGCTTCACCAGTGAAGATCGGCACGACGCAACGGTGCCGCGGGAACGCGCGTTTTTCCATCTCGCGGGTTCCAGCCGCACCAAGAACACGGGGCCGCTGCTCGCGTTGTGGCGTCGGCACCCGGAATGGCCGCGACTGACCGTGGTGCAACATCCGAAGGAAGCGAAACCCTGTGCGACGGCGGCGAACATCGAGCACCGCATCGGCTACCTCGCGGATGCGGAGCTGAAGCGCTTGCAGAACGCGCACCGCTTCCACCTGTGCCCGTCGGCGACCGAGGGCTTTGGCCACTACATCGTCGAGGCGATGAGCGTGGGCGCGGTGGTGATCACGCTGGACGCGCCGCCGATGAACGAGATGATCACCCCCGAACGCGGGATACTCGTGCCATGGTCGCGCATCGGCACCCAGCACCTCGCGACCATTTTCCACTTCGAAGACGCGTCGATGGAGCGCGCGATCGAGCGCGCGCTCGCCATGGATGACGCGCGCTGCGACGCCATGGGTGCCGCATCCCGCGCGTGGTACGAAGCCGAGCGCGCGGCCTTTCCGGGCCGACTGGATGCCGCATTGCGCAGCGTGGGGGCGCAAACGTGATCCGCGTCAACCTGATCGCGCGCGACAACGGTTTCGGACTCAGCCGCAACCTGCATCTGCTGCACGATGCCCTGGCTGCCGCCGACTTCGAAGTCACCGTCAGCGGCATCCGCCGCGGCGCGCTGCGCAAGATCCTGCATCCGGCGCGATTGCGCGCCCGAACACTCGCACGCCGGCTCGCCGGTCGCGGCCCGCAACGCTGGGACGTGAACCTGATGCTCGAACGCGTGCGGCCCGAATACCTCGCCACCGCGCGTCGGAACGTGCTGCTGCCGCATCCGGAATGGTTCGACCAACGCGACCGCAAATGGCTGCCGCGCCTCGATCGCGCATTCGTGCTGACACGCCACGCCGTTCCGATTTTCGAATCACTGGGTTTGAAAACCGAATACACCGGATTCACCAGCGAGGATCGCCGCGATCCGTCGGTGCCGCGCGAACACGCGTTCTTCCACCTTGCCGGGCGCAGTGCCAACAAGGGCACCGAAACGCTGCTTGCGACATGGCGGCATCACCCCGGGTGGCCTCGCCTCACGGTGCTGCAAAGTCCGCGCGCGGCCCGCGAGATCGTGCGGGCGTCGAATATCACGCATCGCGTCGGCTACATCGCCGATGCCGAATTGAAACGCATCCAGAACGCGCACCGCTTCCATCTTTGCCCGTCCGAAACCGAAGGCTTCGGGCACTACCTCGTGGAAGCGATGGGCGTGGGCGCGGTGGTCGCGACGCTGGATGCGCCGCCGATGAACGAAATGGTGACGCGCGAACGCGGCGCCTTGATCGCGCCTTCGCGCACCGGCACCCAAAGCCTCGCCACCACGTACTTCTACGACGAAGCCGCGCTGGAGCACGCCGTCGAACGCCTGCTGTCCACGCCCGACGACGAACTCGAGCGGATGGGCACGGCCGCGCGGACCTGGTTCGAAGACAACGATCGCGCCTTCAAATCGCGCATCGCCGAAGCCGTGCGCGCGCTTGCCGCCTGACTCACGGCGCCGAATACATCCAGTGCAGCGTTTCCTCCAGCGCGATCGACGGCGCGAAATCGGTGAGCTCGCGCAGGTGCGCGTTCGAACCCACCAGCCGCTTCACTTCATTGTTGCGCACGAACGCGGGGTTCACCCGAACCTCGATCGCGTAGCCGGCGATGCGCGCCATCGTGTCCAGCACCTCGCCCAACGGGTGCGCGATACCGGAACAGAGATTGACGACCTCACCCGCGGGGGCCTTTTCCACGATTGCCGCATACGCGCGCGCAATGTCGCGAACGTCCGAAAAATCCCGCGCCACGTCGGTGTTGCCGAGTTCGATCAGCTTCTCGCCGCGCCGGAAATGCGCGACGATTTTCGGGATCAGGAAATTTTCGTGCTGGCCCACGCCGGTGTAATTGAACGGCCGCACGAGCACGATCGGCAAGCGATCCATCCACAGCCGCGCCATGTATTCCATCGCGAGCTTGGAGACGGCGTAATCATTGGCAGGCGCGGGCGGCGTGTTTTCAACGATGGGATCGACCGCGGCATTGCCGTAGATGTTGGCGCTGCTGGCCAACACCACGCGTTGCGGCTTCACGTCGGCCGCCGCCAGCGCGTCCAGCAGGTTGCGCGTCCCGACCACATTGGTGCGGTAGATTTCATCCGCGTCGCCGTGCGCCACGAACGAAATGGCCGCCAGATGCAGCGCCACGTCCGCGCGCGCCTTCGACACCGCGCGACCAACCGCTGCGCGATCCAGCAGGTTCGCGCGCAGCACGCCCTCGCGCGGAGGATCGCCATCGTGCGCCAACCCGACGACTTCGTAGCCGGCCGCTTCGAGTTCGGCCGCGACGTAGCGGCCGGTGAACCCGTGACAACCCGTCAGCAGCGCGCGCGGCTTCCCCCGTGGATCAAGGGGGTGATCCGAGCCACGCGCGGCACGGGCCGGATGGGGGTGGTGGACGTGGGTCATCAGATGAAATCCGTGATCATGCGGATGCTTGTGACCCCCTTCCCTCAGAACGAGACGCCACGTTCGACTCGCTTGAGATCGGCTTCCACCATCATCCGGCACAGCTCTTCGAGCGAAGTCTTCGCCTGCCAACCCAGCACGTCGCGCGCGTGCGCGGCATCGCCGATCAGCATTTCGACTTCCGCAGGACGATAGAACTTCGGGTTGATCCCGACGACTTCCTTGCCGGTGTCGGTGCGGATACCGGTTTCGGCCTGCTCCTTGCCGCGCCACTCGATGCCGATGCCCGCGGCCTTGAAGGCCAGCGCCGCGAAGTCGCGCACGGTTTCGGTACGCCCGGTCGCCAGCACGAAGGTGTCCGGCTTGTCGGCCTGCAGCATTCGCCACATGCCTTCGACGTATTCCGCGGCATAACCCCAGTCGCGCTTGGCGTCCAGGTTGCCGAGTTCCAGCCGTTCCTGTTTCCCGAGTTTGATCCGCGCCACCGCGTCGGTGATCTTGCGGGTCACGAACTCGCGTCCGCGCAGCGGCGATTCGTGGTTGAACAGGATCCCGCTGGCGCCGAAGATCCCGAAGGATTCGCGGTAGTTCACGGTGCTCCAGTGCGCGAACAGCTTGGCTACGCCATAGGGACTGCGCGGCCAGAACATCGTGTGCTCGTTCTGCGGCACCGCCTGCGCCTTGCCGAACATCTCCGAAGTGGATGCCTGATAGAAGCGCGTGTCCGGCTTTACCGTGCGGATTGCATCCAGCAGGTGCAACGCCCCGAGGCCGGTGATCTCGGCGGTCGTGATCGGTTGCTCGAACGATACCCCGACGAAGCTTTGCGCGGCGAGGTTGTAGACCTCGTCCGGCTGGGCCTTCTCGATCAGGCGCAGGCTGCAACCGGGATCGGTCAAATCGTATTCGACCAATTCCAGGTTCGGGTGCCCGGCAACACCGAGATCCTGCATCCGCCAGAAGTTCACCGAACTGGTGCGCCGGTACGCGCCGTACACCTTGTAGCCCTTTTCCAGCAACAGCCTGGTCAGATAGGCGCCGTCCTGCCCGGACACCCCGGTGATCAATGCGGTTTTCATGGTGCCTCGCTTCGTGGAATCCTGCCGTTCGCGGCGCCATGGCCGGCGCGACGTGACCCGTCATTTTGCCAGTCGCCATCCCATTCCGCGACTACGACCCAGCGTCCGCGTGCTGCAGCAGCCACAGCCGCGCGAACTTTTCGCGCACGTAATCGGCTTCCATGCACGCGAACAGGAAACCGCGCCAGCCATCGAGGAATCCCGCGC
>DAIUEL010000179.1:0-5802 GCA_036845145.1 Rhodanobacteraceae bacterium
TGAACCTCGCGCGCGCGCTGATGGCGCCGTCGGATCTGTTGCTGCTGGACGAACCGACCAACCATCTCGACCTCGATGCCGTGCTGTGGTTGGAACAGTGGCTGCGGCGCTACCCACGCGCCTTGATGGTGATTTCGCACGATCGTGAATTCCTCGACGGCACCGTCGATCACGTGCTGCACCTGGAGCAGGGCGCAGCGCGGCTCTATGCCGGCAACTACAGCGACTTCGAGCGCCAGCGCGCCGAGCGCCTGCACCAGCAGCAAGCGGCGTTCGCGAAGGAACAAACCGAGCGTGTGCACCTGCAGTCGTTCATCGATCGCTTCCGGGCGAAGGCCACCAAGGCGCGCCAGGCGCAATCACGCATCAAGCGTCTGGAAAAACTTTCCGGCACCGAAGCGGTGCGGGTCGAGCGTGCCTTCGAATTCAGCTTCCCCCAACCCGAACGCCTGCCGCAGGCAATGCTGAAACTGGAGCACGTCGATGCAGGATATGCCTTTTCCCATCTCCCGTCGGGAGAGGGCGCCCGAAGGGCGGGTGAGGGCGCGGTCGAAGCGTCGAGGATAACGTGTGCGCAAACCTCCAGCACCCCGGCGCTACGCGCTCGGCACCACGCGACGCCTCCCACGGGGGGAGAGGCACTCAAGATCCTGTCCGACGTACGCTTCAGCGTCCAGGCCGGTGACCGGATCGGTCTGCTCGGCCCCAACGGCGCGGGCAAATCCACGCTGGTGAAAACACTGGTCGGCGATTTGCCCCGGTTGGCGGGCGAGCGTACCGCGCACAAGGATTTGTCGATCGGCTATTTCGCGCAGCACACGGTGGAGAATCTGCGCGCGGGGGACACGCCGTTCGATCACCTGCGCGACCTCGCGCCCGGAATGTCGCCGCAGAGCTTGCGCGAGTGGCTCGGCAAATGGCATTTCGGGGGTGAACGCGCCTTCGAACCCGTGGACGGTTTCTCGGGCGGCGAGCGCGCGCGGCTCGCGCTGGCGCTGATTGCCTGGGGCAAGCCCAACCTGCTGGTGCTGGACGAACCGACCAACCATCTCGATCTCGACATGCGCGGCGCGCTCGCCGATGCGTTGAACGACTTCCCGGGCGCGCTGGTGCTGGTCGCGCACGATCGCCATTTGCTGGGGCTGGTGTGCGACAGCTTCTGGCGCGTGGCCGACGGCGTGGTCGAACCGTTCGACGGCGATCTCGACGACTACGCGCGTTGGTTGCGCACGCGCGGCAGCGAGTCGGCCGAACGCGGCGATGCAAAAGCGTCAACGACCGATCCGCGCGAACGGCGCCGCGAAGCCGCCGCCGAACGCGAGCGCCAGCGGGTTCAGCGCAAGCAACTCGAAAAACTCGAGGCGCGCGTGGCGAAGATCGACGCCGCGCTGGCCGGCTTGCAGGAGCGTCTGGCCGATCCCGCGATCTACGAGGGGCCGACCGCGGTGCTCGCCGGGATCGGACGCCAACAAAACGCGCTGCGCGAGGAAAAGGCGGCGCTCGAAACCGAGTGGCTGGCGTGCTACGAAGCGATGGAAGCGGACGCGGCATGAGTACCTTGCACGTCCTGATGCCGCCGATCGCGCATGCGGACGCGCACCCCGCATTCCACCATTGGCTTGCGCGTGGCGATCGCTTGGCGGATGTGCAGAACGGACGCGTGGGGGTATTGCGCGACCATTTCCGTTTCGCGGGAGCCGGGATCCCCGCGGCCGCCTTGCGCCATCACTGTCACGCCGGCGACGCGGGCGGTGGAAACTGGTTGTGCGCCGATCCCGCGTATGTGCGCAGCGAAGCGACCGGGGCACGGCTGATGGCATGCCCGATGGGTGATCTGTCCGAAGCGGAGGCCGAAGCACTCGCCGCGACGCTGCGTTCATTGCTTTCGGAGACCGGCGCGTTGCAGGCGGACACGCCCGCGGAATGGTGCGTGCGGCTGGCCGACGGCATCCCGCCTGCGGTCTTTACCAGTCCCGACGACGCACTCGGCGCCAGCTTGATCGACGTGCTGCCGGAGGGCGATGCTGCGCGCGCTTGGCGTCGCCTGTTCAACGAAGCCCAGGTCGCATTGCACTCGCATCCGGTCAATGCCGCTCGCGCGGCCGCGCGCAAGCTGCCGGCGAATGCATTGTGGTTCTGGGGCGCGGGGGCGCTGCCCGATTCCGTGGATACCGCTCTCGCGATGGTCGCCAGCGCCGACGACGTCGTGCGAGGCCTGGCGAAGCTGGCCGGCGCGGTTCGCGTGGAACCGCTGCCCGTCGCGCTCGAAACTGCCGATGTTCGCGGTGAGGTGCTGCTCGACCTGCAACGGTTGGGCGATCGCGAATCGGCCACGGAATGGCTGACGACCTTCGAGCGCTGGTTGCGCACGCGCCGGTTCGATACCATCGCGTTGTCGTTCGCGGGCGGCGAATGCTACCGGATGCGACACGCGCACCGGCTGCGCTTCTGGCGCCAGGGATGAACGCAGCGCACCCGTCGCTGCGGATCGTGCGCCGCGCGCCGGCGACGCCATCTTCCGATTGGCCGGCATCGGTGCATCCGGTGCTGCGACGCGTGTACGCCGCGCGCGGCATTGCGGGTCCCGGCGAACTCGGTCATCGCCTTGCCGGACTTTTGGCACCCGACGGACTGGGCAATATCGCGCATGCGGTCGACCTGCTCGTGACCGCGATCGCCGAGGACGCGCGCATCCTGGTTGCGGGCGACTATGACTGCGACGGCGCGACCGGGTGTGCCGTGGCGGTGCGCGGCTTGCGCATGTTGGGCGCGCGTCGTGTGGGCTACGCGGTACCCGATCGCGCGATCCATGGTTACGGCTTGACGCCTGCGCTGGTCGCGACATTGCAACCGACGCCGGACCTGATCATCACGGTGGACAACGGCATCTCCTCGATCACGGGTATCGCGGCCGCGAAAGCGCGTGGCTGCGGCACCATCGTCACCGATCATCACCTGCCCGGCGCAGCGCTTCCCGACGCCGACGCGATCGTGAATCCCAACCTTCCCGGCGATGCCTTTTCGAGCAAAGCGCTGTGCGGCGTTGGCGTGATGTTTTACCTGCTGCTGGCGTTGCGGGCGCGGTTGGGCAAGCGCAATGAAGTCGACCTCGCCCCGCTGCTGGATCTGGTGGCGCTGGGCACGGTCGCCGACCTGGTCCCACTGGATGCCAACAACCGCGCGCTAATCGAAGGCGGCCTGCGCCGGATGCGCACGGGCAAGGCGTGTGCCGGCATCGCTGCGTTGTTCGAGGTGGCGTCGCGCGATCCACGCTGCGCCATAGCCGACGATCTTGCCTATGCGATCGCGCCGCGCCTCAACGCGGCCGGCCGGCTCGAAGACATGACGATAGGCGTCGAATGCCTGTTGTCCGACGACGCCACGCGCGCCCGCGAACTGGCCGGCATCCTGCACGACATCAACGCGCAACGTCGTGATCTGCAGGCCTCGATGGTCGAGGAAGCGTTGGCGCGGCTTGCCGATGTGCAAACGGGCGAGTCGGTCGGCGTGTCGCTGTTCGATCCGACATGGCACCACGGCGTGGTGGGGCTGGTCGCCGCCAAGGTCAAGGAACGGTGGCATCGCCCGGTGGTGGCGTTCGCCCCGGCGGGTGAGGGTGACGAACTGCGCGGCTCGGCGCGCTCGGTGCCGGGCTTCCACATCCGCGATGCGCTGGCCGAAGTCGACGCACGTTGTCCCGACCTGATCGTTCGTTTCGGCGGCCACGCCATGGCTGCGGGCTTGACCCTCAAGCTCGCGAACTACGCCCGGTTCGCCGAAACATTCGACGCGGTGGTGCGCGAGCGCATCGCGCCGGAAGCCTTGCGGCCCGTATTGGCGAGCGACGGGGAACTGTCACCGGAAGAATTCGAGATCGAGCTGGCGCGGCAACTGCGCGTCGCCGGTCCGTGGGGACAGGGGTTTCCGGCGCCCGTGTTCGACAACCTGTTCGAGTGCGTCGCGTGCAAGCCGATGGGCACGGAGGGAGTGCATCGGCGCTTGCGCCTGCGCGACCCGCGCGACGGGCGCGAGCATGAAGCCGTGTGGTTCAGCGCCGGCCATGAGCCGACGATCGGCGGCCCGCTGCGATTGGCATTCGGGTTGACGGTCAACGACTGGCAAGGCCGCGAATCGTTGCGCCTGCTCGTTCGGCATTGGGAGCGCGCATAGCCGCCAAAGGATGCGCTCGCATACCCGCCGCCTGTTTCGGCGACTGTTGGCTCCTCCTGGAACCAGTCCGGATCAGCCCAGCATGCAGAAGCTGCGCCGGCTTCCTTTTTTTCGGTTGCTGCATTCACGACGGCATTACGCCACCCGCACTAGATTCGGAAGTTTACACAGAAGGACGCATCCATGATCGCGAAGTGCGGCAAGGCTGTGGGCGGTTGCATCCTGGTCGCGGCCCTGGCATTCGCGGGCGCCGGTTTCGCCGCGGAGAATTCGGGGCCGATTGCACAAGGCGATGCGGCAACGATGCTCCAGGAAGCCGTGGCAGGATCGTGGCGATCGCCCGCCAACAAGGCGCGCGACCAGTACCGGCACCCGATCCAGACGCTGGAATTTTTCGGCATGAAGCCCGGCATGACCGTGGTGGAACTTGCACCGGGCGGCGGCTGGTACACCGAAATCCTGGCGCCGTTCCTGTATGCACGGGGGCACTTGATCGAGGCGACCCCACCGTCGCGCGACAATACGCCGGGCAAGTTCGGGGAGAAATTGAAGGCCGATCCCAAGGTGTACGGCCACGCGAAAACCATCCCGTTCTGGCCGCCGGACCGCGTCGAGCTCGGGCCCGACGGTTCCGCCGACATGGTGCTGACGTTCCGGAACACGCACGACTGGCTGAACCAGAGTCCACAGTCGCTTGATGCGGTGTTCAAGGCCGCGTACAAAGTTTTGAAACCGGGTGGAGTGTTCGGTGTCACCGATCATCGCGCCAGGCCGTTTGCCGATGCGCAGGAAAGCTCGAAAAAGTTGCACCGCATCCCGGAGGATTACATGATCGAAGCGGGGTTGCGCGCCGGTTTCCGCCTGGCGGGCGCTTCGGAAATCAATGCCAACCCGAAGGATCCGGAAGACATCAACGTGCACCGATTGCCGCCGGATCTGGCCGGCCCGGACAGCGAACACGCGAAGATGAAAGCGATCGGTGAATCGGACCGGATGACACTGAAGTTCGTGAAACCTTGAGCGGAGCGGATCTTCCGGAACGTACGCCGGTTCGCGCGGCGCGCGATTGTTTTTGACTGTAGAGGAACTGAGATGAGCAAGGAACGTCCCGTCGTCGCGGTGCTGGTCGGCAGCCTGCGCAAGGATTCATTCAACAAGCAACTGGCGCGTGCGCTGGAGAAGACCGCGGGCGACCGTGCGGTGTTCCGCCACATCCGCATCGACGACCAGCCGCTCTACAACCAGGACTTCGACGGCGACTATCCGCCGGTTTGCAGGCGGCTGAAGGACGACATCAATGCATGCGAAAGCGTGCTGTTCGTGACGCCGGAATACAACCGTTCGGTCCCCGGGGTGCTGAAGAACGCCATCGACATCGCCTCGCGGCCGTACGGTTACAGCGCGTTTTCCGGCAAGCCGGGTGCGGTGATCGGCACGTCCGCCGGCGCGATGTCGACCGCGCTGGCGCAACAGCACCTGCGCAACATCTGCGTATTCCTGGACATTCCGTTGCTGCAGCAACCTGAAGCATTCGTGCGTTACAAGGAAGGCGTGTTCGCGGAAGACGGCAGCGTGACGGACGAAAGCGTCGCGAAATTCCTCGGCGATTTCGTGGACAAGTACCTGGAGTGG
>DAIUEL010000180.1:0-4227 GCA_036845145.1 Rhodanobacteraceae bacterium
CGATGGCCTTGTCCACCGCGCTGCGCAATTGCGCATTGCCGTTGACGTCGCCGCCTCCCGCGCGTGCGGCGACCATGATTTCGCGCACCAGCTTGGTGAACACCTGGCCGCGCTTGGCGTCCTGCGCGTTCTTGCGGCCGGCGATGGAAGGACCTCGACCCATGGGGGCGGCTCCATGAACGTTGAAAGGGTGAAAGTCTAGGGAAACGCTTCTCGGTGTGCCACGTCCATGCACCAGCCCCCATGGGGCATCATCTCTCCACAACCCTGTTTTGCCGTCGCCGCGCGACGGCAAAACCGCACCTTGACTCAAGGGGGCTCAAAAGCTCAGTCCTCGCGAGACACTTGCACATGCAGCTCGGCAAGCTGCTTCGCGTCGATCGGGCTGGGCGCATCGGTCATCAGATCCTGCGCGCTGGTGGTCTTCGGAAACGCAATCACGTCGCGGATCGCGTCGGTGCCGCCGATCAGCATGGCCAGACGGTCGATGCCGAACGCGATCCCGCCGTGCGGTGGCGCGCCCATCTTCAATGCGTCCAGCAGGAACCCGAACTTGGCGCGCGCCTCGACCTCGCCGATGCCGAGCAGGCGGAACACTGCGCTTTGCATGTCGGGACGATGGATGCGGATCGAACCGCCGCCGATCTCGGCGCCATTCAGCACCATGTCGTAACCGCGGCTGACCGCGTGCGCGGGATCGGCGCTGAGTGCTTCGGCGTCGTCGACCTTCGGCGCAGTGAACGGGTGATGCAGCGCGACGTAGCGCTGTTCGCCTTCGTCGTATTCGAACATCGGGAAGTCGGTGACCCACAACGGCTTCCAGCCCTGCACGACCAGGCCGCGATCCTGCGCGACCTTCAGCCGCAGCGCGCCCATGAAGGCGCTGACCGTCGTCCACTTGCCGGCGCCGAACAACAGGACGTCACCGTCGCCCGCGCCGGTCTTTTGCAGAATCGTCGCAAGCGTCGCCTCATCCAGGAACTTCGCAACCGGCGAATTGATGCCATCCAATCCTTTCGCGGCGTCGGTGACCTTCAGCCACGCCAGGCCCTTGGCGCCGAACCTGGCCGCGTGCATGGCGTAATCATCGAGTTGCTTGCGCGAAAGCCCGGCGCCACCTGCAACCCTCAGCGCCGCGACGCGTCCGTCGGGATCGTTCGCCGGTCCCGAGAACACCTTGAATTCCATATGCCTCACCGCATCGGCAATGTCGACCAGTTCCGACTCGATGCGCAAATCCGGCTTGTCGGAACCGTAGCGCGTCATCGCCTCTGCCCACGTCATGCGCGGAAACGGATCGGCCAATTCGATGCCGCCAACCGCGCGGAACACGTCGCGAATCAAGGCCTCGACCGTATCCTGCACGTCGCGCTCCTCGACGAACGCGAACTCCATGTCGAGCTGGGTGAATTCCGGCTGGCGGTCGGCGCGCAGGTCCTCGTCGCGGAAGCAGCGCGCGATCTGGTAGTAGCGATCGAAGCCCGCGATCATCAGAAGCTGCTTGAACAACTGCGGCGATTGCGGAAGCGCGTAAAACTGCCCCGCGTGCACGCGCGATGGCACCAGGTAATCGCGCGCGCCTTCCGGCGTCGCCTTGGTGAGAATCGGTGTTTCGATGTCCTGGAAGCCGCGCGCATCCAGCCAGCGGCGCAGCGCCTGCACCAGCTTGATGCGCGTGCGCATCACTTTCTGCATCTCGGGGCGGCGCAGGTCGAGGTAGCGGTACTTCAGCCGCATTTCCTCGTTGGGGTTTTCGTGCAACGCGAACGGCAGGTCGCGTGCGGCGTTCAACAACTCGATCGATTCGGCGACCACTTCGTAGTGGCCGGTCGGGATCTTCTCGTTCATGTTCGAACGCACCCGCACCGTGCCGGTGACGCGCAGGCAATCTTCATAGCCGGTCTTCGACGCGATCGCGAACACCTCGGCGCGATCGGGGTCAGCCACGATCTGGACGATCCCCTCGTGGTCGCGCAGGTCGACGAACACCACGCCGCCATGGTCGCGGCGCGCATCGGCCCAGCCGCACAAGGTGACGGATTGGCCGACTTCGGCTTCCCCGATCAGACCGCAATAATGGCTACGCATTGCCCGCTGCCCGTTGCGCCCACCTTCCGGTAGGGCAAACCGGGAATGCTAAGCGCCGCGATGCTGCGGCGCAATAAGCCGCGTACGTTGGGCTTCCGCCGATGAAGTCGGCGTCAGCCAGACCTACCGGACCTGCGGCGCGCGTCGTCAGCCCGGGCCGCGGTCCTGCCCCCGGCCAAGCAACAGCATCTTGTCGGCACGACGCAAGGTGGATTCCAGCGGTTCGTCGGCTTCGCGCAGCGCCCAGCCGATCGAGAACACCGCCGGCATGCCGTCGCGCGACGCCATCGACAGGCGTTCGGCCAGCTCGCGCACGCCGTGGTCGGTCGTGTGCGGCATCACGATCGCGAATTCGTCGCCGCCGAGGCGCACCACCACGTCGCCGGCCCCGGCGGTGGTACCGAGCAACCGCGCCATCTCGCGCAGCACTTGATCGCCGCGCTCGCGTCCCTCGCTGGCATTCAATTGGCGGAAATAATCGATGTCCACCACCACGCATCCCCACACCTGGCCGTGCGTGGCCTGCATCGCGAACAACTCCAGGAATCGGCGCGTGCGGCAACCGGTCAGGGTGTCGCGCTGGTTCTGGTCGCGCAGGCGCAGCTCGTAGCGGTGCCGCAAGGTCACGTCCTGCGCAGTGCCCAGCACGTAAGGCGTGGGCTCGGCATCGGGATAGCAGATGAACTGGTATCGCAGCACCCGCCGCTCGCCGTTGCGCGCCTTGAAATGCAGCACGCCGCCGTCGCGATGCAGGCTGCGTATGCGCTCGGCGTAGTCGTTCCAGTTGCCGTCGCCCTCGTCGCCGACGAATTCGGCCAGCGGACGCCCGATCATCTCCTCGCGGGTGTAGCCAAGCGCCTGCGCCATCAACGCGTTGACGCGCAGCAGTCGGCCGTCCAGATCGTGCATCCAGACCAGCGCGAGGCCGGATTCCACCAGATCGTCGTAGCGCCCGGCGCACTCGCGCAACGCCTGGCGCGAGGCGTGTTCGCCCGACAGGTCGCGCACCAGCATCATCCGCGCGGGAATTTCGGCGTGCGGCAGATTGCCGATGTCGGTGAGCACATCGAAAATGTCGCCATTGGCGCGGCGATGCTGCCAGGCGACGCTGCCGGGCGGCACGGCGCGGCTGGCGTCGCGCAGGTACGTGCGGAGGCGCTCGGCCTCCGCCGGCAGGAACAGGTCGGAAACGTGCAGTTGCTGGAAGCGCTGGCGCGGATAGCCGTAGCACTGCTCGGCCGCGGCGTTGGCGCTCAGGATCCGCAGGTCGGAGCTCGCAAACACCACCACCGGCAGCGGATTAAGGTCGAACCACACCCGTGTTTCATCCGCGCGGCGGCGCGTCAGTTTCTGCAATTCGAGTTCGTCGGTGATGTCGCGCGCGGCGCCGAGCAGTCCCGACACGCGCCCGCGGCTGTCGTGCAGCGGACGCTTGGAAACCAGGAAGCTGCGTTCGCCCGAGGAGGTCGCCTGCACTTCGCGGAACATCGTGGGCAGGTCGCGATCGAGGCACACGCGATCGTTTTCTTCCCATGCCAACGCGTCGGAACCGGGCTGCAGATCGCTGTCGCGCCGACCCAGCAGGTCCATGGGCCGTCGCCCGATCAGCGCCGCCGCCGCATCGTTGACGAAGCGGTAGCGCTGGCCGGCATCCTTGATGAATACCGGGCTTTCGTCTTGCTCGCACAGCACTTGCGTCAGTTCGGCCAGGCGACGCAGGCTGCCCAGCGTCCACACCAGCAGCACGCCCGAGCCCGCCAACGCGCACAGGCCCGCGATGCGCAGCAGCAGCGCCACGTTTCCGGTCTGAATGACGTCGCTGCCGGTGGTCGCGAGCACGGCCAGCACGCCTGCCGGCGCCACCAGCAGGCCGATGCCCAGCCACCCGAACCAGCGCAGTGAAGCATGCCCGCCGGGTATGGCTTCCAGTACGCCGAATTTTCCCCTGTGTCTTGCCACAACGTCCCTCGACGTGTTTTCGCGCCCGCACCGGGCGGCGCCCACCCCGGAAGTGCAAGAGGCGTGCTCGCCCCCGTGCAAGGCGTGCCAGCGTCACAGTTGTTGACCGCCGGACCCGCGGTTTGTTGACGCGCGTCTCAATTATCGTGCGATCGCCCATGATCGCTGCTCCAGCGAACG
>DAIUEL010000180.1:4327-5753 GCA_036845145.1 Rhodanobacteraceae bacterium
CGCATCAGGGTGGATTTTCCGAACAGGCTTTCGATCAGGTCCACCACCAGTTCGGCGGTGCGGTTGTGCTCGTCCAGCGCCGGGTTCAGTTCCACGATGTCCAGGGAGGCCGCCAGGCCGGTATCGGCGATCATCTCCATGCACAGCTGGGCTTCGCGGTAAGTCGGCCCGCCCGGCACCGTGGTGCCGACCGCCGGCGCAATCGAGGGATCGAGGAAATCCACGTCGAAGCTGACGTGCAGGTGGGTGTCGCCGTCCAGGCCGTCCAGCGCTTCCTCCATCACGCGCCGCATGCCATGCTCGTCGATATAGCGCATGTCGAAAATTTCGAGGCCGGCGTCGTGCACCAGTTTCTTTTCATTCGGATCGACCGAGCGGATGCCGATCTGGCGCACCGCATCCGCGCCGATCACGGGCGTCGCACCGGTCATTTCGGTCAATTCGCGCGGACCGAAGCCGCACAGGCAGGCCACCGGCATTCCGTGGATGTTGCCCGACGGCGTGATCTGCGCGGTATTGAAGTCGGCGTGCGCGTCCAGCCACAACACCCGCAGCTTGCGACCCTTGTTGCGGCAATGGCGCGCCACGGCGCTGATCGATCCGATCGCGAGGCAGTGGTCGCCGCCCAGCATGACCGGCATGCGACCGGCCTCGAGTTCCGCCGTTTCCGCTTCCAGCACTGTGCGATTCCAGGCGATGACTTCCGCGAAATGCCGGTAGCCGGCTTGCGGCGGTTGCCAGGGATTGATCGGCCCGGCGAGATTGCCGCGATCGACCACGTCCAGCCCGCGATCGGCGAGTGCCCGCGGCAGGCCCGCCACGCGCAGGGCCTCCGGGCCCATCGAGGCACCGCGCGAACCCGCGCCGATGTCGGTGGGAACGCCGAACAGGGAAACCGATTTCTTTGTGCTGGCCACGCGCCGTCACCCGATGATTGTGGGAGACCGAAAAGCATAGCCCGCAGGCGCGTGCGGAACCACCCGTGTCAGGCGTCGCGAATGGCCGCGTCGAGGACGGCGGTGAGTGAAGCGACCGCGACCATGGCGGCACCCCGTTCACGGCACGGTGCGCGCCCCGAAAGCAAGCGGTCCAGCTCGCGCGCGGCATCGCCCACCGCATCGAGTCCGTAACACGGCGCCGAGCCGGACAACCGGTGCGCCACGTCGCGCAGGCGCAGCCACGGCGCCTCGTCGCCGGCATCCACGCATGCGCTCCACGCGGACGCCAGCGCGGCGCGCCGTCCGGGAAGTTCCTGGATGAAATGCCGACGCAGCGCCTCGATCTGCGCTTGGAATTCCGCTTCGCGGGGATCCGATTCCACGCCCATTTGTGCCTCGCCCTGCGGCCATTGGTGCCGACAGTCTGACTCGAACAGACGACCTACCGCTTACAAGGCGGTTGCTCTACCAACTGAGCTATGCCGGCG
>DAIUEL010000181.1:0-5720 GCA_036845145.1 Rhodanobacteraceae bacterium
CCCAATTTCCTCGATTTCGAGCAGCCGATTGCCGAGCTGGAAGACAAGCTGCGCGAGTTGACCGCGGCCGGTCGCGACAACGCCATCGACGTGGACGACGAGGTCGGCAAGCTGCGCTCGAAACTGCGCAGCAAGACCGCCGAGATCTTCCGCGATCTTTCCCCTTGGCAAATCACGCAACTGTCGCGCCACCCCGGACGCCCCTACACCAGCGATTACATCGCAGTGATCTGCGACGAATTCCACGAACTCGCGGGTGACCGGATGTACGCCGACGATGCCGCCATCGTGGGCGGGCCGGCGCGCGTGATCGGGCGGCCGGTGATGGTGATCGGCCACCAGAAGGGCCGCGACATCAAATCGAAAGTGCGCCGCAATTTCGGCATGCCGCGCCCGGAAGGCTACCGCAAGGCATTGCGCCTGATGCAGATGGCCGAACGCTTCGGCCTGCCGATCCTCACCTTCATCGACACGCCCGGTGCCTATCCCGGCGTTGGCGCCGAGGAACGCGGCCAAAGCGAAGCGATTGCCCGCAACCTCGAAGAGATGGCCGAGCTGAAGGTGCCGATCGTGTGCACCGTGATCGGCGAAGGCGGTTCGGGCGGCGCGCTGGCGATCGGCATCGGCGATCGCGTCAACATGTTGCAGTACTCGACCTATTCCGTGATCTCGCCCGAGGGTTGCGCGTCGATCCTGTGGAAGAATGCCGGCCGTGCCAAGGACGCCGCGGAAGCGCTGGGCCTGACCGCGCCGCGCCTCAGGGAACTCGGCCTGATCGACAAGATCATCCGAGAACCGACCGGCGGCGCGCACCGCAATCCGCGCTCCATGGCGATCCGCCTGAAAGCCGTGCTGCTGAACCAACTCGATGAACTGCAGGCGCTGCCGGTGGAGGAATTGCTGGAGCAGCGTTACCGGAAACTCCGTCAATACGGCTCGTATCAGGATTGAGTGGTGCCGCGGTGCGCGGGACCGGACACGGCAACTGCGCGCATCGGTGACCCTGCCGATACCAGCGCGCAAAAATTCCCCGACCGATTCCGGATTCGGGCCTGTGGTCCGCTCCGGAATGACCAGCAGCGGTGAGCGTTGATCCTCAATTTGCTGCGCCGCCGCGTCGACTCACGGCGGGCTCCGGCGCGCTACCATCGTGGCGTCCCGATGCGATGGAGCCGCCGATGGCCAACGAATCTGCCGCCAAACTTGCCGTATTGATCGATGCCGACAACGCGCAGCCGTCGCTGTTCCCCGCGCTGCTGGCGGAAATCGCCAAGTACGGCACGGCGCACGTCAAGCGCGCCTACGGCGACTGGACCGACAACCATCTCAAGAGCTGGAAGGACGCGCTGCTGAAGCAGTCGATCCAGCCGATGCAGCAGTTCGGCTACACGCGCGGCAAGAATTCCACGGATTCCGCGCTGATCATCGACGCCATGGACCTGCTGTATTCGGGGCGCTTCGACGGATTCTGCATCGTTTCCAGCGACAGCGACTTTACGCGACTGGCCGGACGGCTGCGCGAATCCGGCTTGATCGTGTACGGTTTCGGCGAACGCAAGACACCGGAGCCGTTCGTCGCCGCGTGCGACAAGTTCGTGTACGTCGAGAATCTCTCCGGCAAACCCGACGAGCCCACATCCGAAAAGCCCCGCACGGCAGCGCAGTTGAAGCAGGATTCATCGCTGGTCAACCTGCTTCGCAACGCGGTGGAGGCCGCGTCGGACGACGAGGGCTGGGCCGGCCTCGGCGCGGTCGGTTCGATCATCAACAAACAGCGCCCCGACTTCGACGCGCGCAGTTACGGCTACGGCAAATTGAGCGACCTGATCACCGCGACCACGCTGTTCGACATCGAGCGGCGCAGCGCCGGAGAGGGCCGCGCCAAGACCATCCACGTCCGCAACCGCGCGAAATCCGGCAAGGGCTGAACCGTGTGGACGGATGACCTGCGTGCGCGGATGGAGGCGAACGCACCGCCCGCCCTGTGCGTCGCCTTCAGTGGCGGCCCCGACTCGACCGCACTGCTGCACGCGCTGGCGAAACTGCCGGAAGCGCGCGAACGTGGGCTGCGGGCGTTGCACGTCGATCATGGCTTGCACGCCGACAGCGCTGGATGGGCGAAACGCTGCGCGGATTTCTGCGAATCGCTTGCCGTGCCGCTGGCCATGGTTCGGGTGCAGGTAGACGACGCGCGTGGCGAAGGCATCGAAGCCGCGGCACGCCGCGCGCGCTACGCCGCGTTCGCCGCGAACCTCGATGAAGGCGAATGGCTGGTGCTGGGTCATCATCGCGACGACCAGATCGAAACCGTCTTGCTGAAGCTGCTGCGCGGTGCGGGGCCGGAAGGCCTGGGCGGCATGCGCGCAGTGCGTCCGTTCGCGCGCGGGCAGCTATGGCGACCGCTGCTGGAAACGACCCGCGCGAGCTTGCGCGGGTATCTGGCGGACAACGCCTTGCCCTGTATCGACGATCCCGCCAATGCCGATCCGCGCTTCGCCCGCAACGTAGTGCGGCGAGAAATCCTGCCGCGCATCGCGGCGCAGTGGCCGCACGCCGATACCTCCATTCTGCACGCGGCACAGCTCTGCCGCACGGCCGCCGACTACATCGACGCTTCCGCCCAATCCGCCCTGGCGGGATTGCGACGCGACGCGGATACGCTTGACGTTGCCGGCTGGCTGGCGCTGCCCGAGGCGTTGCGCGCATCGGTGCTGGATGCGTGGTTGCACGCGCGAGGCCTTTCTGCGCCACCCGACGCACCGCGCGCCGAATTGGCCAAGCAAGCCGCGAATGCTTCGGAACACACCACGCCCCTGGTCGCGTGGCTTGGCACGGAGGTTCGCATCTGGGACGGCCGGCTGCACGCGACGCCGACGCTGGAGTTGCCGGCGGCAGGTTGGCAGGCGCAATGGAACGGCTCGCCACTCGCATTGCCGCAGGGCTGCGGCGAGCTGCGGCTCGAAGCGATCGGTCCGGCATCAACGCAAGCAACCCATGCGCCGCTCGACCCGCCGCTGACCGTGCGCTTTCGTCACGGCGGCGAACGGATCAAGCCCGCCGGCGATCCCCACACCCGCGAACTGCGCGACCTGTTTCAGCAAGCGCGTGTGCCACCGTGGCTGCGCGTTCGCTGCCCGATGATTTGCGAGGATGACGCGTTGATCGCGGTCGCGGATCTGTGGATCAGCGATCGCGGCAAGGCCATGTTCGATGCGCGTGGCACGCGACCGCGCTGGATTCGGCCTCCCTGGTCTGCGGCCAGCTAGCGCTGGCGCTCGACTGCGATCGGATCAGCCTCGATCCAGCCAACGCGCGACGTGTCCCGCGGTGAGGCACCCGTAACGCGGCGCGTGCCCATTCGCACGCCGGTGCCGTCATATGCCGCGCGCGCCGTGACGGTCGGCACTGGACAGGCGACGCATGACGTGCGAATCATTGAAACTTGCCGATCACGGGATACGCCATGTATCGATTGCACGGATTCATGCTGGCCGCGTTGTTCGTCGCGGGCATCGCGTTGTCGCCGTCCGCCGCGGCAGCATCACCGCAAACCGGTTTCACGCTGGAACAGGTGTTGTCGTATCCATTCCCGGTCGACCTGACATCGTCGGAACACGGGGATCGCATCGCCTGGGTGATCGACCAGAACGGCGCGCGCAATGTCTGGGTGGCGAGGGCGCCGGGTTTCCAGCCGCATCAGGTCACGCGCTTCACGCAGGACGACGGCCAGGAGATCACGCAGCTCACGTTTTCGCCATCGGGCGACGCGCTGGTGTTCGTGCGCGGCGGCGACCACGACGCGAACTGGCCGGTGAAAGCGGCGATCGACCCCGCATCCAGCCCGGTCGAACCGAAGGTGATGATCTGGGCGGTGGATCTGCAAAGCGGCATCTCGCACGAACTCACCGAAGGCGATGCGCCGGCGATTTCGTCGAACGGCAAGCTGGCCTACATCAAGGACGACCAGGTCTGGACTGCGCCACTGTCGGCGAACGACCAGACCAAACCGAAGCGCCTGTTCTTCGATCACGGCAAAGATGGCGACCTGCATTGGTCACCCGACGGCAAGCGCCTGGCGTTCGTGTCGCGTCGTGACGACCACGCGTTCATTGGCGTGTTCGCCGATGACCACATACCCATCCTGTACGTATCGCCTTCGACCAGCGTGGATGGTGATCCGCGCTGGTCGCCCGACGGCGCGCAGATCGCGTTCACGCGCCAACCGGGCAACGGCGGCCCGCCGCAACCGATCCTCCAGCAGACGCCGCAGCCGTGGTCGATCCGGGTTGCCGATGCGCGCGCCGGTGAAGCGCACGTGGTGTGGCAAAGCCCCGACACCCTGGTCGGTTCGTACCCGCAAACGGCGGGCGGCGCGAACCTGCACTGGGCCGATCACGGCGCGAAACTGGTGTTCCTGAGCGACATCGATGGCTGGCCGCACCTGTATTCGATCGATGCTTCCCCCCGTCCGCCTTCGGCCCCTTCGCCCGCAAGCGTGGGAAGGGAAAATCAAGAGCCGCTGCTGCTGACGCCCGGCAAGTTCATGGTGGAAGATGTCGCAATGGCACCCGACGGTCGCTCGATCGTCTACAGCGCCAACACCGGATCCACGAAAAACGACGACGACCGCCGGCATTTGTTCCGTGTGCCCGTCGACCGTGCGCAACCGGTCGCCTTGACTTCGGGGACCGCCTCGCAGTGGTCGCCCACCGTCGTCGGCGCGAACGCCGTGGCTTTCATCGATGCGGGCGCGCAACGGCCGCCGCTGGTTTCCGTGATGCACGCCGACGGCAGTCAACAGGAGGCGCTGCAAACCAACCTGATCCCGAAGGATTTCCCGACCGCGCAACTGGTGATCCCGCAGGCCGTCGCGTTCAAGGCCGCCGACGGCACGAAAATCCGGGGCCAGCTCTTTCGCCGCGCCGATGCCGGCGCCAACCAGCCCGGCATGATCTTCGTGCACGGCGGGCCGCCGCGGCAGATGCTGCTGGGCTGGCACTACATGGATTACTACACCAACAGTTACGCGGTGAACCAGTACCTCGCCGCGCACGGCTTCACGGTGCTGTCGGTGAACTACCGGCTCGGCATCGGCTACGGACACGCGTTCCACAATCCGCCGCACGCGGGACCAGCCGGCGCATCCGAATACCAGGACGTCGTCGCCGGTGCGAAGTACCTGCAACGCATGCACGGCGTCGACCCCGCGCGCATCGGCATCTGGGGCGGCTCCTACGGCGGCTATCTCACCGCGCTCGCGCTGGCGCGCGATTCAGACATCTTCAAGGCCGGCGTGGACATGCATGGCCTGCACGATTGGTCGCGCGCTATCGGCTGGTGGTTCGCCCACAATCCGAACGGACGCTACGAACAGGGCGACTACAAGCAGGCGCTGAAGGTGGCGTGGGAATCCTCTCCCGATGCCGACATCGCGAAATGGAAATCACCGGTGCTGCTGATCCAGGGCGACGACGACCACAACGTGCACTTCTTCCAGATGACCGACGTGGTGCCGCGCCTGAAGAAACACGGCGTGCCGTTCGAGGAAATGGTGATTCCCAACGAGATCCACGGCTTCCTTCGCCACGCCTCGTGGCTGAAAGCCGACGCCGCGACCGTCGATTTCCTGCAGCGCAAATTCGGACACGCCATGCAATGATTGGTTTGGCGCAACGTTTT
This sequence comes from Rhodanobacteraceae bacterium, assembly GCA_036845145.1. Lineage (GTDB taxonomy): Bacteria > Pseudomonadota > Gammaproteobacteria > Xanthomonadales > Rhodanobacteraceae > 66-474. Next base: position 5,680 of record DAIUEL010000181.1, read on the forward strand.
CCGCTGACTGTCTGGGCCTGATTTTTGCCGTCATCCCGGGG
>DAIUEL010000182.1:0-5649 GCA_036845145.1 Rhodanobacteraceae bacterium
CCGCCGCGACGATCCTGCCCACGAACTCGTGGCCGATCACGAGGCCGGGCTTGATTACGCGCTGCGCCCATTGGTCCCAATTGAAGATGTGCAGGTCGGTGCCGCAGATCGCGGTCTTCTCCACTTCGATCAGCACGTCGTTGTGGCCGAATTCCGGCACCGGCACCTCCTCCATCCAGATGCCTTTCGCGGCGTCGCGCTTGACCAGCGCCCTCATCATGTTCGGCATGTCGGTTGTCTTTCCGGGGATTGAATCGGCCCATTATAAGACGCCGCCATGAGGTCGATGCTGTGCGACGGCCCGTACAATCCGGGCATGTCACGCCATGCCGACGCCACCGACCCGCGCCCGTCTGCGATTTTCCTGATGGGCCCGACCGCGACGGGCAAGACTGCGCTGGCGTGCGCGCTGGCCACGCGCTTTCCGGTCGAACTCGTCAGCGTGGATTCGGCACTGGTGTATCGTGGGCTGGACGTCGGCGCCGCCAAGCCCGACGCCGAAACCCTGCGGCGCCATCCGCACGCCTTGATCGACATCCGCGATCCGTCCGAGCCGTATTCCGCGGCGATGTTCCGCGAAGACGCACTGGCCGCGATGCAGGCGATCACGGCGCGTGGCCACGCGCCCTTGCTGGTCGGTGGTACCGGCTTGTATTTCCGGGCCCTGGAACGTGGGCTTTCGGCGATGCCGTCGGCCGACGCCGGGCTGCGCGAACGCCTGCGCGCGGAAGCCGAACGCGAAGGCTGGCCGGCGTTGCACGCGCGCCTCTCGAAACTCGATCCCGCGGCTGCCGCGCGGATCCGTTCCCATGACGCCCAGCGCATCCAGCGTGCGCTGGAAGCGATCGAGCTTTCGGGCGACACGCTCACCGCGTTGCACGCGCGTGTGCGGGACGCCAGGCGCCTGCCGTACCGGCTACTGAAACTGGCCTTGATTCCTGCTGATCGCGAGGCGTTGCGCGCGCGCATTGCCGCGCGTTTCGATGCCATGTTGGCGGCGGGATTTCTGGAGGAAGTCGAACGCCTGCGTGCGCGGGGTGATTTGCATCCCGATTTGCCCGCCATCCGTGCCGTGGGTTATCGGCAAGCCTGGGCGTACCTCGATGGCGCGTGTTCGGCGGCGGCGTTTCGCGAGCGCGCGATCCATGCGACCCGGCAACTGGCCAAGCGCCAGACCACCTGGTTGCGAAGCGAGCTGGACGCCCGCGTAGTTGACCCGGATCGACCGGGCTGCGGGAAGTGCGCCGACACTGCGCTGGCAGTATTTCTGGGTGTCGGGAAGGGGTAAAAACGGCCCAATCCGCGACGATTTGCGTTACCATCCGAAGGCGCCGGAGAAGCCACCGGATCGAAAGGCCATAACAATGTCGAAGAGCCAATCGCTGCAGGATCCGTTTTTGAACGCATTGCGCCGGGAGCGCATTCCGGTCGCGATTTACCTGGTGAACGGCATCAAGTTGCAGGGGGTGATCGAGTCTTTCGATCAGTTCGTGGTGCTGCTGCGCAACCAGGTCAGCCAGATGGTGTACAAACACGCCATCTCGACGGTGGTGCCGAGCCGCGCCGTCAAGGTCGGGGCGGAAGACTCGAAGACGGACGACGCCGACAGCCCGGCGCAGGACTGATTTCCCTGTTCGAACGAGAGAAGCGAGGCGAGCGTGCGCTGCTGGTGTTGCCGTATACCGGCAAGGCCGAGGCAGCACGCCGTGCGCAGGAATTTACCGAACTCGCCAGGTCCGCCGGTGCGGAGATCCTGGGCAGCGTGCGCGCCCGCGTGGATGCGCCCAACCCGAAGTTCTACATCGGCACCGGCAAGGCCGACGAAGTGCAGGCGAAGGTGCGCGAACTCGCTGCCGACCTGGTGCTGGTCGACCACGCGTTGACGCCCGTCCAGGAACGCAACCTCGAAAAGCACCTCTCCGCGCGGGTGATCGACCGCGCCGCGTTGATCCTCGACATCTTCGCGCAGCGCGCGCAATCGCACGAAGGCAAGCTGGAAGTCGAACTCGCGCAGTTGAAGCACATGGCCACGCGATTGGTGCGCGGCTGGACCCACCTGGAACGCCAGCGCGGCGGTTCGATCGGCTTGCGGGGCCCCGGCGAAACCCAGCTCGAAACCGACCGCCGGTTGTTGCAGAAGCGCGTCGAGCAATTGCAGAAGCGCATCGACAAGGTCGGCGTGCAGCGCGGCCAGCAGCGCCGCGCGCGTCTTCGCAACACGCTGCCGCGCGTGGCGCTGGTGGGTTACACCAACGCCGGCAAGTCCACGTTGTTCAACGCGGTCACCCGCGGTTCCGTCTACGCCGCCAACCAGCTGTTTGCGACGCTCGACCCGACCGTGCGCCGGCTGGAGGATCTGGACGCCGGTCCCGCGGTGCTGGCCGATACGGTCGGCTTCATCCGCGAATTGCCGCACGATCTCGTGGCGGCGTTCCGCGCCACGTTGTCCGAAGCACGCGACGCCGACCTGTTGTTGCACGTCACCGACGCCGCCGATCCCGAGCGCGATCTGCTGATCGATGTGGTCGACGGCGTGCTGGAAGAAATCGGCGCGGGCGAGGTGCCGCAGTTGATGGTGTTCAACAAGATCGACCTGTTGAACGCCGGCAGTCCTGCGGACGAACATCACGAGCCGGCGGCCCATGACTTGCCTTTCCGCCGGGTCGCACCGCGCATCGACCTGGATGCGGCAGGGGCGCCGACGGCGGTTTGGCTGTCCGCGGCAAGTGGCGACGGCCTCGACCTGCTTCGGCAGGCCATCGGCGAACGGCTTGCCGGAGCGCGCGTGCACGCGGAACTGCGGTTGCCGCCGCGTGCCGGGCGCCTGCGCGCGCGCCTGATCGAACTCGGCGCAGTCAAGTCCGAACGCTATGACGAACACGGCTGGCGCCTCGACATCGACGCGCCGCGCGACCTGTTGCTGCCGCTGGCGGGCGACGTGCGTGGCGACGACGCACGGCTTTTCCGTGATTGGCTCGATGCGGCGTAGCTGTGCGATCGTTCCGATCGCTGCACCGTGATGTGCTCGAGTGATCGGATACTACGCTCAGCAGACACCAGGACGGGCGTCCTGCCCTGACTTTCACGACAGCGGCTCCGATTCCATCTTCGAAAGAAGCGCTTTCGCGCTCTGGTAGAATGCAGCGTTTGCGCCTGATCGTGGCGCGCCATTTCCGCAACCCGAGGCTGCACCGAGATGCCCTGGAAGGAACCCGGCGAAAAACCGCGCGAACCGAGGGGCCGTGAGCCGTGGGGGCAGGGTGGCGGCCAAGGCGGTAGCGGCCCCGATCTGGATGCGTGGTTCCGCAAGGCGCGACGTTCGCTCGGGCCGTTCGGTCGCGGCCCCCTGGGCGCGCTGGCATTGATCGCGGTGCTGGTCGTGCTGTGGTTCGTGATCGGAGGGTGGACGTCGATCGGCGGGCAGCAGGTCGGCGTGCTGTTGCGGTTCGGGCATTTCCAGCGCGTGCTGCAGCCGGGCGTGCACTTCCATCTGCCGCCGCCCATCGACAACGTGCAGAAGGTCGACATGGATCGCGTCCGCACCGTGAACGACGAGGCGCGCGTGCTCACCGGCGACGGGCAACTGGTGCTGGTCGACTACGACGTGCATTACAAGGTCACCAATGCGCGTGCATTCCTGTACGCCACCCGCGATGCCGAGGAAGTCGTCCGCAACGCGGCGACCTCCGCCGTGCGCGCGGCGACCGGCACGCACAACATGCAATGCCTGATCGAAAACCTCGGCCTGCCGTGCGCTGCGGGACCGGTCGACCCCGACAAGCTCGGCGCGGACGTCCTCGCGCGCCTGCACGCGTCGCTGCCCGACGCAAAAGACAAGCTCGGCGCCGCGGTCACGGACGTCGATGTCCAGAGCATCGGCGTGCCTTCGGACGTGAAGCCGGCCTTCGATGCGATCGCGAAGGCGCACGACGATGTCAAGACCATGAAGACCAGCGCCGATGCCGACGTCGCGCGCCGCAGGGTCGACGTCAAGAACGAAGCGGCGTCGATCAAGTCCGATGCCGAGGCATACCGGCACCAGGCCGTCGCCGACGCCAACGCGGCGATCGCGCGTTTCGATCGCATACTGCCGCAGTACCAGGCGGCGCCGCAGGTGATGCGGCATCGCCTGTGGCTGGACACCATGCAGGCGGTGTTGACCCGCAACCGCGTGGTGGTGAATACAGGCTCCGGTGACGTGATCGTGCAATTCCCCGCGCAGCATTCCGAAGTGAACGGTGCGCCCGCCAGCGCGGCCAGCGGCGCGTCGCCTTCGGTTGCACCCGCGCCGCCGGCGTCGGCCGCGGTACCGGTGACATCCGGCCCCGACGTGCAGGCGGTGGATTGATGAAATACGCCATTCCCATCGTGATCATCGTGCTGGCGCTGCTCGGCATCAACGGCATCTACGTCGTGGGCGAAGGCCACGCCGCGGCGCTGTCGCGCTTCGGCGACGTGCAGGTCGCGGGCATCGGCCCCGGGTTGCATATCAAGCTGCCGTTCGTGCAGGACATTTCGGTGTACGACACCCGCGAAATCACCACGCAAGCCGAGCCCGGCGATTGCAAGACGCGCGACGGCCAGCTCGTGCGCGTGGGGTTCTACGTGCGTTGGCAGATCGTCGATCCCACCTTGTATTACAAGGCGACGTCCGGCGACGAACTGCAGGCCATCCAATTGATGGAACCGCTGATCCGCGACGCGTTGCGCAAGGACGTCGCGAACATCGACCTGCCGGGCCTGCTGTCCGCCGACGCGGCGATCGGCGCGAAGTTGCGAGGCAAAGTCGGCGCGCAGGTTCGCCAGAAACTCGGCATCGACGTGCTGGATGTCGCGATCGGCCGCGTGTTGCCGCCGGACGATGCGCTCGCGTCCGTATACAAGCGCATGACCACCGAAGCGCAGGCCGCGGCGGGCACCGTGCGCGCCGAAGGCGAGGCCGCGGCGGCCGCCATCCGCGCCGGGGGCGACGCCAACGACCAGCAGGTGCTCGCGGCCGCCAACCAGTCCGCGGCGGCGGTGCGCGGCGAAGGCGACGCGCAGGCGGCGAAAATCTATGCCGTCGCCTCGGCCAAAGACCCGCAGTTCTTCCGTTACTGGAGCAGCCTCGACACCTGGCGCAAGAGCTTCAGCGGCGGCGGCGCCATCGTGGTGCTGGACAAGGGATCTTCTTTCATGCAGGCGGTCGACGCGGGCGCTTCGGGCAACGGTGCGCCGACGAAGCCCTGATCAACAGCCGCCGGCCTGTCGAGCCTGGCCACCAGTCGTCGCCTCAACCGAACGGAACAACGAAGCGAGAACGTCATGGAACAAAGCGTAGCCATTCCTGGTGCCCAGTGGGGGCGAGCGGCTGCGCTTGCGGACTGCCAGTGGCAGCCCGCGCAGGCGTGAGCGCCGGAGGCGGGATGCCACAGGCCGGCCGACTTGGTGAGCCATGGATGGCGAATCTAGTCGGCGACGTCGCACCAATCGAACGGAACAACGAAGCGAGAAAACAATGGGACAGTCAGTCGTAATCCTCGGCGCCCAATGGGGCGACGAAGGCAAGGGCAAGATCGTCGACCTGCTGACGCAGGACATCGGCGCGGTGGTGCGTTTCCAGGGCGGCCACAACGCCGGCCACACGCTGGTGATCAAGGGCAAGAAGAC
>DAIUEL010000183.1:0-5630 GCA_036845145.1 Rhodanobacteraceae bacterium
CGACGCCCAGCTTGCCGATCGCCTCGGACAGGTAATTGCGCACGGTGCCGTGCGAAAGATTGAGCTTGTGCGCGATCTCGCCCGCGCTCTGGCCTTCGCCCGCCAGACGCAATACCTGGCGTTCGCGATCGTTGAGTGGATCGGCTTCGGTCCAGGCTTCCAGTGCCAGTTCCGGATCGATCGCACGGCCGCCGCGATGCACGAGGCGCAGGCTGTCGGCGAGTTTTTCCGCCGGCGCGTCCTTCAACAGGTACCCCGACACTCCGGCATCCAGGGCGCGGCGCAGGTAACCGGAACGCGCGAAGGTGGTCACGATCACCACCTTGACGGGCAGCTCGTGGCGCTGGATGCGCTGCGCCAGTTCGAGTCCGGTGAGTCCCGGCATTTCGATGTCGGAAATCAGGATGTCGGGTTTGAGGCGTTCGACGTCTCGCCAGGCAGCTTCGCCGTCCGCGGCCGAACCCAGCACTTCGATGTCGGGCTCCAGCGCCAGCAGCGCCGCCAGCGCGCCGCGCACCATCGCCTGATCCTCCGCCAACAGCACCCGCATCATGCGCGGCTGCCCGCGGGCTGTGCCAGCGGCGCGGCGGTGATCGGCACGACCTTCTGCGCCGTCGCGCGATCCACTGGCGCCTGCGGCAATGGCAACCGGATCTCGATCCCGGTGCCCTTGCCCCGCGGTGATTCGATCCACAGTTCGCCGCCATGCGCGGCGATCCGTTCGCGCATGCCGGTAAGCCCATTGCCGCGCTCGTCGACGCCGCCGCGGCCATCGTCGCGGATGCGCATCACCACGCGTTCGGCGCCGACGATCACGGTGACCTCGACGCGATTGGCGCGCGCATGCCGCTGGATGTTGGTGACGGCCTCGCGCAACACCAGCGCCAAGCAGGTTTCCACTTCACCGGGCAGGTCCCGCGGATCATGCCAGTACTCCATCTGCACGCCGGCGGCTTCCAGCAACAGCCGCGCGGACGCAAGTTCCGCCGCCATTGCCGCGGCGCGGATGCCACTGACCGCGCTGCGCACCTGCGACAAGGCTTCGCGCGACACCCGCGCGACGTCGGCCATTTCGCGATGTGCGGCGTTCGGGTCGCGATGGATCAAGCGGCCGGCCAGTTCCGATTTCAATGCCACCATCGACAACGTGTGGCCGAGCAGATCGTGCAGGTCACGGCCGATGCGTTCGCGCTCGGCGCTGGCGGCAAGGCGGCGGACTTCGTCCATCGACAGGCGCAGGTCGGCGCGGTGCCGGCGCTCAATGCGCCCGGCCACGATCAACCCGGAGATGATGGGGCACAGGATCCACGCGTTGACCAGCGATTCCCACGGGAATCCGAGGTAAAACCACTCGATGCTGTAGGCCACCAGCAGTGCAAGTACCAGCACGCCCGAGCGGCGCGGGTTGCTCCATGCCGCGGCCAGCGCACAGGCGTAGATGAGATAGGTCTGGGTGAACGGGTTCAACGGCGTGGCCGCCCCGCACAGCACGGCGAGCGCGATTGCGAACCATGCGGCGCACCGGCGTGGCGACAAATAGGCCGCCACGTACAAGGCCAGGAAAATCGGCAGGCTCACAAACGTCGCCAGCAGCCAGTGCGGGAAGCCGCGCGCGATGAAAAACGCCGGCCCGAACACCCACACCAGCCAGACCAGCCAGATCCATGGGCCCACGAGGGCGTACCAGCCGCGCGCTTCGGCGGTCGACTCGCGCAACAGCGAATCGGGCGCAATCGCGATCTTCATTCCGGCAACCTCATGGCGCCATGGTACGCGTTCGCACCGCCGTCACCATACATGCGGAATGAACCGCTTGGTGCGAAGCATGTAGTCGCGATACGGTTGTCCAAGATCCGCGCACAACGCGCGTTCCTCGATGCGCACCCGATACCCGTAGCCGATGACCGCTCCGGCCATGATCGCGAGCAGCGCGGCCCAGTTGGTCATCGCAATACCGGTGCCGAGGAACATCAGCAGACCGCCGGTGTAGGACGGATGCCGGATCAGCCGGTACGGTCCGCTTTCCACCACGTATTGCCCGGCGCGGGTCGCGACCGTCCGTGTGAAGAACTTCCCGAGGCTGCGGATCGCGTACCAGCGAAGCGCCAGCCCGGCCAGCATCACCACGATGCCGATCCAGAACAGGGCGTGCTGATGCCACGTGATCGTCGTGGCCGGCGCACCAAACACGAACCCGAACGCCGCGAAGAAGCCGGCAAAGAGCGCGAGTAACAGCCCCACGTGCGATCCGCGGTCCCGGATGGTGGCGCCCTTTTCCACCCTGCGGAACAGGCTGCCGTACCACTCCGGCGCGAAGCACACGAACAACGCGACGTAGAAGACGGCCAAATGAAAATGCGAATGTGCGATCAACGCCGGCATGGCGATTTCCCGTGCGCTCCAGCCTCGCATCAGCATGCCGCAACCATGGAAACCCGTCAGCCCCGGGGCGTCATCGATCGCTTCTGACAGGCGTCATGCGGGTTGCGACGGGGTTACGCCGGAACCGGCCGCCTGATAGAATCCCGGGACGTTTTCTTTTTTGTGTTAAACACTTACGGGCGACGCCGCGGTGCCGCCCCTGCGTTGGAGGCTCCCATGAAATCGATCGACATGCTGCGCGAACTGCGTGAACAAGGCGGCAAGGTCCGCACCCACGGGCTGGACGATGCCACCATCGAGCGCTTCGCCGCACACGACGCCGATCTCGCGGGCGCGATCGCCGACGCCCACGCGGCGTTCGCACAATTGAAGTCGCAAAGCCCCGAGGTGCTGGGGCTGGACGAGGACGCGCAGCTGCATGCGCTGCAATCGGGCTTCGTGAATTTCTATCCTGACGACGCGGTGTGCCCGTTCGTGCCGCTGGCCGCGCGCGGCGCGTGGATCGTCACGCTGAAGGGCGCGGTGCTTTACGACTGCGGCGGCTACGGCATGCTCGGCTTCGGCCACAACCCGCCGGCCGTGCTGAAGGCGCTCGCCAAACCGCAGGTGATGGCCAACGTGATGACGCCGTCGCTGGCGCAACATGCGTTCGCGGACGCGTTGCGCAAGGAAATCGGCCACCGGGCCGGCAAGCATCCGTTCGCGAAGTTCATGTGCCTCAATTCGGGTTCCGAATCGGTGACGCTGGCCGCGCGGATCGCCGACGTCAATGCCAAGCTCCAGACCGATCCGGGCGCGAAATACGCCGGCCGCACGATCAAGCGGCTCGTCGTGAAGGGCGCGTTCCACGGCCGCACCGAGCGCCCCGCGCTGTATTCGGATTCCTCGCGCAAGGCGTACCTGTCGAACCTCGCGAGCTTCCGCGACGAGCATTCGGTCATAGCGATCCAGCCGTACGACGTGGCTGCGCTGCAGCGTGCGTTCGAGGAAGCCGAAAAGAACGGCTGGTTCGTCGAGGCGATGTTCCTCGAACCCGTGATGGGCGAAGGCGACCCCGGCCGGGCGGTGACCAAGGAGTTCTACGCCGCCGCACGCGAGTTGACCCAGTCTCACGGTTCGTTGCTGCTGGTCGATTCGATCCAGGCTGGCCTGCGCGCCCACGGCGTGTTGTCGATCGTGGATTACCCCGGCTTCGAAAACCTGCCGGCGCCCGACATGGAAACCTATTCCAAGGCGCTCAACGCCGGACAGTTCCCGCTGTCGGTGGTGGCCTTGAACGAACGCGCCGCTGGCCTGTACAAGAAGGGCATCTACGGGAACACCATGACCGGCAACCCGCGTGCACTCGACATCGCCTGCGCGGTGCTGGCCGAGATCACGCCGGAACTGCGCGCCAACATCCGCGAGCGCGGCGTGCAGGCGGTGCAGAAGCTGAACGCGCTCAAGGACGAACTGGGCGGCCTGATCACCAAGGTGCAGGGCACCGGCCTGCTGTTCTCGTGCGAACTGGCGCCGCAGTTCAAGTGCTTCGGCTCGGATTCCATCGAGGAGTACATGCGCGAACGCGGCATCAACGTGATCCACGGTGGCGCCAATTCGCTGCGCTTCACCCCGCACTTCATGATGAACGAAGCCGAGGTGGACCTGCTGGTCTCGCACGTGCGCGAGGCACTGCAGAAGGGTCCGCGCCAGCAGTTGGAGGCCAAGCGCGCGGCGGCGTAGTTGCCTTCCCTGGCACCGTCCTGCACGTCCATGTGCAGGACTTTCAACCACAGCCTGCTGCGCTCCCTCCAAGGGGCTTCCATGGCATGCACATCGAAACGCCCGGCGCTACGCCGGGCGTTTTTTGCAGGTTGGGCTGACGCCAGCTTCATCGGCGGAAGCCCAACATGCGTGTCGCGCGGAAAAACGTTGGGCTTCGCCGGGCGAAGCGCGGCTCAACACCAATCTCCGCGATCAGGCCGCTTCGGCCTGACGCTCTTCGAGTGCGCGAATCAGAGTGCTGGTGAATGCCGGAATGTCGTCGGGCTTGCGGCTGGTGATCAGGTTGCCGCTCTCGACGACTTCGCTGTCTTCCCAGTGCGCGCCGGCATTTTCAAGGTCGGCGCGCAATGAAGGCCACGAGGTCAGGTGCTTTTCCCTGACCAGGCCCGCGTTGATGAGGGTCCACGGGCCGTGGCAGATCGCGGCCACCGGACGCCCGGTGCGACCGAATTCGCGCACGAAATCGATGGCATTGTCGTGCAGGCGCAGCTTGTCGGGATTGATCACGCCACCGGGCAACACCAGCGCGTCGTAATCGGCGGCGCGCGCCTTCGCCAGCGGCACGTCGACTTTAACCTGCTCGCCCCACTCGCCGTGGTTCCAGCCCTTGATCTGCTGCGCGTCGCCGGGCGAAACCACCGCTGTGGTGGCGCCGGCTTCCTCCAGAAGCTGCTTAGGTTTCATCAACTCCGATTGCTCGAATCCATCTGTTGCCAGAATCGCGACCTTGCAACCTTTCAGCTTGTCCTTGCTCATGCTTTGCTCCCGAACCCTTTGCCATCATGGGAATACGCAGGGTACGCAGCGCGCCGTTAATCCCGTGTGTCGGCAACGGAAGCGTCCCGCAAATCCGGCGCGCCGATTCAGCCGATCGACAGCAACGCACGAGACCGGCGCGGCGCGCTGCAACGCCCCCGGCTAATGGGCGCTGCTTTTGGGCTGCAGGATCGTACCCGTGCAGCGCTTGGCGCCGCAGCGGCAGGCCCAGAGTTTTTTCATCTTCGGCGTGTGCGGCACGTCCAGCACGATCCCGTAGTTGTAGGTGAGTTCCTCGCCTGCCTTGATCGCGCGCCGGGTCTCGATGATCACCTTGTCCTTGCGTGCGCCGTCGACCTCCTCGATGTACGCGCGGCAGTTCGGTGCGCAGGAATGATTGATCCAGCGCGCGCTGTTGCCGCCCACGTTGGCATCGACGATGTACTTGTCGTTCAACGTGAACAGGAAGGTATGGCCGGTGTCGGCGCCATCGTCGTACAGGCGGTCGGCCTGCGCATGGGTGATCAGGCGGCCCTTGTACTGGATCAGCACGGTGTGCGCGGGAATATCGACGGCGGCATACACGCCGTTGCCGTGGATGGGCGAGCGGCGGACGATCAGGCGACGTGTCATCGTGAACCCTTCGGGACAAACGCGTATGATGCCGTGATGTGCAGCCATCACACAACGGAGGTTGCCATGGCATTCAAGATCAAGCGCGCCAACGA
>DAIUEL010000184.1:0-5577 GCA_036845145.1 Rhodanobacteraceae bacterium
AAGTCTTGGAGGCGACTTCCTTCACCATCTGCGCGCCCATGTTCTCGAACTTGTCGGCGAGCTCCACTTCCTTCGCCACGGACACGCCGTCCTTGGTGATGGTCGGGGCGCCGAAGCTCTTCTCGAGCACGACGTTGCGGCCCTTGGGGCCGAGGGTCGCCTTGACCGCGTTGGCCAGGGCGTTGACGCCGCGCACCATGCGGCTGCGCGCGTCTTCGGAGAAACGGATTTCTTTGGCTGCCATGGGATTGGTTCCTTGAATCTTTGCTTTGGATCGTCATGCCGGCGCAAGCCGGTATCCATCTGCTGATCGAAGTGGATTCCGGCTTGCGCCGGAATGACGGCTTTAAGGAGTGATCGGCTTTATCAGCCTTCGAGCACGGCGACCAGATCGTCTTCGCGCATGACGAGCAGTTCCTCGCCATCGACCTTGACCTCGGTGCCGGAATACTTGCCGAACAGCACCTTGTCGCCGGCCTTGACCGCCATCGGGCGGACCTTGCCGTCTTCCTGGATCTTGCCGGTGCCCACGGCGACCACTTCGCCCTTGATCGGCTTTTCGGTCGCGGTGTCGGGGATGACGATGCCGCCGGCGGACTTGGTTTCCGCCTCGAGGCGCTTGACGATGACGCGGTCGTGCAATGGACGAAGCTTCATGATGACTCCAGCTGCGTTGGGGTTGGAAAAGGGGTTGGCGTTGTTAGCACTCAACAACGACGAGTGCTAATTGTAGGTCCGGAAACCCCGGTTTCAAGAGCCCGCAACTCCGTAGGGCGGGAGAAGCCGCGCAGCGGCGTATCCCGCCGGGAGCATGGCGGGATACGCCCGGACCGAGTCCGGGCTCCTCCCGCCCTACCAGTTTGCGCTCCTACCCGCCACAATTTCGAACGTCAGGCCCGAATCACCGCCATGCCCTTGCTCTGCCTCTCCACCTGCCCCGATGCGGAAACCGCAGCCCGAATCGCCCGCGCGCTGGTCGAGGAGCGGGTGGCGGCTTGCGTGAACCGGCTGCCGGGCATGAATTCCACCTACCGCTGGCAGGGTGAAATCCACGAGGACGCGGAGGTCTTGCTGCTGATCAAGACCACCCGCGAACGCTTCGACGCGCTGCGCGACCGGCTGGTGGAGCTGCACCCGTACGAGGTGCCGGAGTTGGTCGCGTTCGAAATTGCCGATGGATTGCCGACCTATCTGGAATGGCTGGCGCGCGAAACGGCGGCACCGTGAGTGGCAGCGCGGGCGGGGGCCTGCGACAATGAAACTTGGCGTGGGCCGGTCCATATGGCTCCGCCCCTGTTTTTGGTCATCCCGATGCTTTCCCGACAGCTTTTTATACGCCTGATGGGTTTCGCGGCGGCGTTGTTCGTCGCCACGGGCGCGCACGCCCAAACCAACAGCCCCGGCGAAGGCCTGCTGCCGGTGACGGAGGCGTTCGCGCTGAAGCCCGTCGTCGCGAAGCCGGGCACGATTGCGTTGCATTTCGACATCGCGCCGCACTACTACCTCTACCGCGGACGCATCCACGCGAAGATCCTGACGCCCGGCGTGACCGTCGGTGCGCTGCAAACGCCGCCCGGCACCAAAGAGCACGACCCCTACCTCGGCGACGTGGAGATTTACCACGACGCGGTCGATGCTTCGCTGCCGTACTCGGCGGCGGGCGCCATGCCGGCGAGGCTGAAGGTGGAAGTGGAGTACCAAGGCTGCCACGAAGTCGAGCCCAAGATCTGCTACCCGCCGAATGTCGAGACGTTCACCCTGCCCACGTCCGGTGGCGGGCCGCTCGGCACGGCCGAAGGCGGGGCGGTCGACGGCGGCGCGCCGCGCAATCCCCTCACCTCGTCATTGACGACCGCACCGGATGTACCCGCAGCAACCGGCGATCAGCCAACCGCGCAAGCGGCCAGCCCGATTGGCACCGGCTTGGCGTTCGCCCTGCTGCTGGCGTTCGTCGGTGGGCTGATCCTGAACCTGATGCCGTGCGTGCTGCCGGTGCTCGCGATCAAGGCAGTGGGCGTGCTGGAAAGCGGCGAATCGCGCCAGCGCGCGCGGGCACATGCGTTGGCCTATGCCGCAGGCGTGATCGCGACCTTTCTCGCGATCGGTTTGGCGATCCTCGGTCTGCGGGGTGCCGGTCACGCGGTCGGCTGGGGCACGCAGTTGCAGCAGCCGGTGATCGTGGCGGTGCTGGCGTGCGTGCTGTTCGCGGTGGGGTTGTCTATGTCGGGCGTGGTGCAGTTCGGCGCGGGTCTAGGGAATATTGGCACCGGCCTCACCCGTCGCGGCGGCGCGGCCGGACACTTCTTTACGGGCGTGCTGGCGGTGATCGTGGCAAGCCCGTGCACCGCGCCATTCATGGGCGTGGCGCTCGCCTATGCGTTCGTCGCGCCTGCCGCGCACGAATTGCTGGTGATGCTGGTGCTGGGCATCGGCCTCGCCTTGCCGCTGACACTGATCGGCCTCGTCCCCGCGCTGGCGCGCTGGCTGCCGAAACCCGGCCGCTGGATGGAAACGCTGAAACAGATTCTTGCGTTTCCGATGTATCTGTCGGCCGTGTGGCTGGTATGGGTATTGGCGCACCAGCGCGGCGCGGACGCCGTGGCGCTGGTACTGATCGCGATGGTGCTGCTGGCGGCCGCGTTGTGGTGGCACGCGCGCCGGCAGCCGGACCGCACGCTCGGCCACGTCTTCACGCTGGTGCTGGCGATCGCGGCTGCGGGGTCGCTGTATGGCGTCACGCGGGTCGCGCCGATTTCGCAGACGGCCTCGTCGAACGGCGACGTGATCGCCTTCAGCCCGACCAAACTGCAGTCGCTCCGCGAAACGGGCACGCCGGTGTTCGTGGACATCGGCGCCGACTGGTGCGTCACCTGCAAGGCCAACGAATACGCGGTGCTGGACACGCAAGGTTTCAAGGACCTGCTCGCCCGAACCGGCGCGGTATACATGAAGGGTGACTGGACCGACGTCGACCCCGAAATCGGGGCATACCTGAAATCGTTCCATTCGCCCGGCGTACCGCTGTACGTGGTGTATCCACGCGGCGGCGGCGAGGGCCGCGCATTGCCGACCGTGCTGACTGCGTCGCTGGTCCGCAACGCGCTGATCCATGCCGACACGGGGCCGGCCGCGCAATGATGGACCGTCGCACGATCCTGATCCTGGTGCTGGCCTGTGCTGCCGCGGCGGGTGGTTGGTGGCTGCAGAACGGATGGGCGAACCGAATGCCCGACCAGCCGCCCGCACCGGCGGGCGTGAAAACCTTCGCTGTGGGCGATGCGGTGAGCGGCTACGCGTTGCCGGACGTGGCCGGCCAGACCACCACGCTGGCCAGATGGCACGGCAAGGTGGTGGTGCTGAACTTCTGGGCGAGCTGGTGCGTGCCGTGCCTCAAGGAAATGCCGATGCTCGCGAAGTTCCAGCGCGAGCATGCGGCGGATGGCGCGCAAGTGGTCGGGATCGCGATGGAACAGGCGCCTTCGGCCGAAGCCTTCATGAAGCGCACGTCCGTCAATTATCCCATCCTGATCGGCATCGATGCCGATCCCGTGCCGACCACGGTCTTCGGCGATACCGCGGGCTTGCTGCCCTACAGCGTACTGATCGGCCGCGACGGGCGCATTCTGGAAACCAAGCTGGGCCCGGTCGACGAAGCATTGCTCGACGATTGGCTGAAGGAAGCCAACGCCGCCAAGCCCTGAAACACGCCTGCAACTGCGGCCAACTCCGGCGATTCGCTGGACAAAAGGTGAACGACAGTTCAGACTTCGCCGCTCCCGTTCGGCCTCAGGTACGCTCAGAGCGTGGCGAAGATTTTGGTTCTCCATGGCCCCAACCTCAGCCTGCTCGGCGATCGCGAGCCGGAGGTGTATGGCCGCACCACGCTCGCCGACATCGACGCCGCGCTGATCCGGCAGGCCGAGGCCGCCGGCCACGAGTTGACCAGTTGCCAGTCGAACGCCGAGCACGAACTTGTCGAGCGGGTGCAGGCGGCCAGGCGCGACGCCACGGCTTTCATCCTGATCAACCCGGCCGCGTTCACCCACACTTCGGTGGCGCTGCGCGATGCGTTGGCGGCCGTCGCACTTCCCTTCATTGAGGTGCACCTGTCGAACCCGCACGCGCGCGAACCGTTCCGCCGCCAATCGTATTTCTCCGACCTCGCCGCCGGCATCGTCGCCGGCTTCGGCGCCGATAGTTACCGCTATGCGCTGGACGCTGCGATCAAGCGGCTGGCCGGCGCCTGACCCCCCATCCGAACACAGCGAGACCGTCATGGATCTCAGAAAAGTCAAAAAACTGATCGAACTGCTGGAAGAATCCAATCTCTCGGAACTCGAGATCAAGGAGGGCGAAGAAGTCGTCCGCCTGTCGCGCTTCCCGACCGCCGGCGCGGTCGCGCCGCAGATGGTCGCCGCACCGGCGCCCATGATGGCCGCGCCCGTGGCGGCGCCGGCTGCGACCGCCACGCCGGCCACGACCGAACCCGGCCTGCCGCCGGGCACCGTGGTGCGTTCGCCGATGGTCGGCACCTTCTACGCCGCGTCGTCGCCAGGTGCCGAACCGTTCGTGAAGGTGGGCCAGCAGGTCAAGGTCGGCGATCCGCTGGGCGTGATCGAGGCCATGAAGATGTTCAACCAGATCGAAGCCGAGGTCGCCGGCACCGTGCTCGCGATCGCCGCCGAAAATGGTCAGGCGGTGGAATTCGATGAACCGCTGTTCGTGATTGGTTGAGCGCCATGCTGGATAAAGTGTTGATCGCGAACCGCGGCGAAATCGCGCTGCGCGTGCTGCGCGCCTGCCAGACCATGGGCATCAAGACGGTGGCTGTGCATTCGACTGCCGACCGGAACCTGAAACACGTCGGCATGGCCGACGAAGCCATCTGCATCGGCCCGGCGCCGTCCGCGCAAAGTTATTTGAACATTCCGGCGATCATCGCCGCGGCCGAAGTCACGGACGCATCCGCGATCCATCCGGGCTACGGCTTCCTTTCCGAGAACGCCGACTTCGCCGAACAGGTGGAGCAATCCGGATTCATTTTCGTCGGCCCGCGCGCGGAAACCATCCGCCTCATGGGCGACAAGGTCGAAGCCATTAAGGCCATGAAGGCGGCCGGCGTACCATGCGTCCCCGGATCGGGCGGCCCGCTCGATGACGATGTCGAACGCAGCCTCAAGATTGCGCGTGAAATCGGCTATCCGGTGCTGATCAAGGCCGCGGGCGGCGGCGGCGGACGCGGCATGCGCGACGTGCATACCGAGGCGCACCTTGGCAACGCGATCGCGACCACGCGTGCGGAAGCGCGCGCCGCGTTCGGCAATGACATGGTGTACATGGAGAAATTCCTGGAAAACCCGCGCCACGTGGAAATCCAGGTGCTGGCCGACGGTCAGGGGCACGCGGTGCATCTGTGCGAACGCGATTGCTCGATGCAGCGCCGCCACCAGAAGGTCGTCGAGGAGGCGCCCGCCCCCGGCATCACGCCGGAATTGCGCGCGGAGATCGGCAAGGTTTGTACCGATGCCTGCATCCGCATCGGCTACCGCGGCGCAGGCACGTTCGAGTTCCTGTTCC
>DAIUEL010000185.1:0-5518 GCA_036845145.1 Rhodanobacteraceae bacterium
GCGCTGCACCGCGGTGAGTTCGGTTTGCGCGTCGGTGGCACGCGTCCTGCGCAACGCATCGTGCAGCAAGGGTACGGCGAAATGTTTCGCCAGCGGCTTGGCCAGTTCCAGCGCCTGGTTGTAACCGCGCCGGCGCAGCCGCGTGCGATGCAGCGGCACCGGCACGAGGGCCTTGGGCACCTCGCCCGGCGGCTGCGACGCCAGCCAAAGCAGCGAGAGCGTACGCCCGGCCGCAAGATCACCGCCAAACTTGAAACGCGATTCCAGTTGCGCCAGCGGCCATTCGTATCGGAACGGCACCCACGCCCGATCCCACGGTGGCGCCCGTCTGATGCAGCGTCCGCACAAGGACGCTGGTGCATCCAGCGGCAAGGCGCAACGCGCGCAGCACTTCAGGTTGCGTGGCGCCTCCGCTTCGCAGGCAGTGCAAAGGCTCAACGCGCCCTGCCCGCGCGCGCCGCACAACAGGCAGTGCGAGGGCAGCAGTGCACCCACGGCCCCGTCAACCAAACGGCCGGTTTTCAAGTTGACAGACATCTCCCCCGCCCATGAAACTTTGCGATCACTGTAACGCGGAGCACCCCAATGGACGGAATGAATCCCGACACGCCGGTCAGGCACGACTGGAAATTGGCCGAAATCGAAGCCCTGTTCGATCTTCCGTTCATGGATCTGTTGGCGCGCGCCCACGCCGTGCACGCGGCCAACCACGATTCGAATGCAGTGCAGGTTTCCACGCTGCTGTCGATCAAGACCGGCGGCTGCCCGGAAGACTGCGCATACTGCCCGCAGGCACAGCGCTACCACACCGGCGTCGAGGCGCAGAAGTTGATGGACGTCGATGCGGTGCTGGAACGCGCGCGCGCGGCCAAGGCCGCCGGCGCCTCGCGCTTCTGCATGGGCGCCGCGTGGCGCGGCCCGAAGGATCGCGACATTCCGAAGGTCGCCGCAATGATCCGCGAAGTGAAGGCGCTGGGCATGGAAACCTGCGCGACGCTGGGCCTGCTGGGTGAAGGCCACGCGCAGCAACTCAAAGACGCCGGGCTCGACTACTACAACCACAACATCGACACCTCGCCCGATTACTACGGCGAGATCATCCACACCCGCGAATTCGCCGACCGACTGGACACGCTGCAGGACATCCGCGCGGCGGGCCTCAAGACCTGCTGCGGCGGCATCGTCGGCATGGGTGAAACGCGTGCGCAACGCGCAGGTTTGCTGCAGGCGCTGGCGAATCTCCCGGAGCATCCGCAATCGGTGCCGATCAATCAGTTGGTGCCGGTGCCGGGCACCCCGCTCGCCGATGCCGACAAGATCGACCCGTTCGAATTCGTGCGCACGATTGCGGTGGCGCGGATCGTGATGCCAAAGTCCATCGTGCGCCTGTCGGCTGGCCGCCAGCAGATGAGCGACGAGATGCAGGCGCTGTGTTTCTTCGCCGGCGCGGGTTCGATCTTCATGGGCGAAAAACTGCTGACGACCGGCAATCCGGACGTCGAGCACGATCACGCGTTGTTCCGTCGCCTCGACCTGCACGCGATGCAGGTCGATGTCGGAACGGACGAGTCCGGCACAGTGCATGCCGACATCCTGGAATCGTGTGCCCACGCGGCCTGAACCGTGCGCGCCGATCTGTTGCAATCGTTGGCGGCGCGCGTCGCCGAACGCGAACGTGCGGGTTTGCTGCGCCACGCGCGCACGCTGGATGGCGCGTACGGCGTGCGCGTCGATGTCGCTGGCCGTCAACTGGTCAATTTCTGCAGCAACGATTATCTCGGGCTTGCACAAGACCCGCGCATCGTTCGCGCACTGCAGCATGCGGCCAGCGAATGCGGCGTCGGCGCCACGGCCGCGCATCTGGTCTGCGGCCACCGGCGCGAGCACGCGCAGCTCGAAGAAGCCTTGTGCACGTGGACGGGTCGTGAAGCGGCCATGCTGTTCTCTTCCGGCTGGCTGGCCAACCTGGGCGCGGTGCAGGCGTTGCTCGACCGCGACGGCGTTTGCGTGCAGGACAAGCTGAATCACGCGAGCTTGCTGGATGCCGCACAGCTCGCGGGCGCGACGTTGAAGCGCTACCCGCACAACGACGCCGAAGCCGCGGCGCGGCAACTTGCTAGCGTGCCGGGCTCGCCCGCACTGCTCGCCACCGATGGCGTTTTCAGCATGGACGGCGACGCGGCGCCGCTGCGCGAACTCGCGGTATTGTGCAAGCAGGAAGGCGCCACGCTGATGGTGGACGACGCGCACGGGCTCGGCGTGCTCGGCGCGCATGGCGCAGGCAGCGTCGACGAAGCCGGGTTGCCGCAGGAACAGGTTCCGGTGCTGATGGCGACGCTGGGCAAGGCGCTCGGCTGCATGGGCGCATTCGTGGCCGGCAGCCAGGCGCTGATCGAAGGCCTCACCCAGTTCGCGCGCACCTTCGTGTACACCACCGCGATGCCACCTCCCTTGGCCGCGGCCGCCTGCGCGGCGATTCGCATCGCGCGCGAAGAAGATGGACGACGTGAAAAATTGCACGCCCTGATCGCGCGCTTCCGCCAGGGCGCCACGCAACTGGGGTTGCCGCTGCTGGAATCCTCGACGGCGATCCAGCCGATCGTCGTGGGCGATGCCGAACGCGCGGTGCAGGCATCGCGTGTGCTGGAGCAGAACGGCTTGCTGATCACCGCAATTCGTCCGCCGACCGTACCGGCGGGCAAGGCGCGGTTGCGGGTGACGCTTTCGGCGGCGCATTCGGAAGCGGATGTCGATCGGCTGCTGGATGCGCTGGAGTCGACCCTTGTTCGTCATCCCGAGGGCGCCGAAGGTGTAACCCGGACCCCCGTCCACACTGAAGAAGCGACGGCGCAAAACCCGCTCCCCAGCACGACACCGCGCGCATGAACGCCGACCCCCTCAGCCCGATCCTCTCCCGTGACCAACAAGCCGTCGAGGGAGAGGGAGACAAGCTCTACATCCACACCGAAGGCCGCGGCGACACGCATCTCGTACTGCTGCATGGCTGGGCGATGCACGGGGGCGTATTCGCGCCTTTGATCGAGGCGCTGCGCGATCGGTGCACGTTGCATGTCGTCGATCTGCCGGGGCATGGACGTTCCCGCGACTGCAAGGTTTCCCTGCAACCCGCCGCCTGCGCGAAAGCGATCGCGGCGCGCGTGCCGCCCGCGCTCTGGCTTGGCTGGTCGCTGGGCGGCCTGTATGCGCTGGAGGCCGCGCTGGATCTTCCGCAACAGGTGCAGGCGCTCGCGATGCTGTGCGCGTCGCCCCACTTCGTGCGTGGCCAAGGCTGGGCACACGCGGTATCGCCGGAAATCCTCCAGAACTTCGGCCACGATCTCGGCACTGACTACGAGGGCACGCTGGAACGCTTCCTCGCACTGGAGGCATTGGGCAGCGATTGTGCGCAGGCGGACCTGCGCAAGTTGCGCGCCGATACTTTCAGCAAACATCGTCCCGACGTGCGGGCACTGGTGGAGGGCCTGGACGTGCTGGAGCATACCGATTTGCGCACGCGTCTTCCGGAACTGTCGCCGCCCAGCGCCTGGATCGCCGGACGCCGCGATCGCCTGATCCCGTGGCAGGCGATGCAGTGGAGCGCGGCGCAGTGCGCCGGGGCATTCACCTGCGTCCCGGGTGGCGGCCACGCGCCCTTCATCGGGCACACCGACGCAGTCGTGGCGGCACTGCAGCCACTGCTGGAAACCATCCACGCATGAATACCTTCGAACTTGATCCGCTGCAGGTGCGACACGCCTTCGGCCGCGCCGCACGCGGCTATGAACGCCATGACGCCCTTCAACGCGAAGTCCAGGCGCGCCTGCTGGAGCGGCTGGACTACTACGAAGGCACCCCGGAGCTGGTGGTCGACATCGGCAGCGGAACGGGACGCGGCACCGCGGCCTTGCGCAAGCGCTGGCGCAAGGCGCGCGTGATCGCGATGGACATCGCGCTGCCGATGTTGCGCGCCGCGCGCCGTCACGCGGGGCTGCTGAAGCCGTTCGCGCGCGTGTGCGCCGATGCGCGCGCGCTGCCGCTGCCGGACCAGAGCGTGGACGTGCTGCACGCCAACCTGTGCGTGCAATGGTGCGGGCCGCCGCAACCGTTGTTCGAGGAATTCGCGCGCGTGCTGAAACCGGGCGGCTTCCTCGCAGCGTCCAGCCTCGGGCCGGACACGCTGAAGGAATTGCGTGCCGCATGGGCCGAAGCCGATGACGCGAATCCGCGTGTCAGCACCTTCCTCGACATCCACGATCTGGGCGATGCCGCGTTCGCGGCCGGCCTGCGCGAACCGGTGCTGGACGTCGACCGCATCATCACCCGCTACGACGCGCCGCGCGACCTGTTGCACGAGCTGAAGGGACTCGGCGTTACCAACGCCGACGCGCAACGCGTGAAAGGCCTTACCGGCAAGTCACGCTTCACACGCATGCTGCAGGCCTACGAGCACATGCGCCACGACGGGAAGATTCCCGCGACGTGGGAAGTGATCGAACTGCATGCGTGGGGCGCTGCCGCGTTCATACCACGACGCCGGCCGGGTGCCCGCGGTGCAGCGGCCATTCCCATCGAGTTCTTGCGGCAACCACGATCGTAATCCGTCGCATTATCCGCGCTGTGCGCGCCACTCACGACGCCAGCTTCTCCGCCAGCTTCATCGCGTCGAATGGCGCGTGCACCTTGGCATCGTTGTCGAAGTAGCAGTACACGTCGCGTGACTTGCGTGCCCTGGGAGCCAGCGCACCCGCGACGCGCGCCGCATCCCGTGGCTGTGAGCCGCGCCGCCAGGCACGGATGCGCGCGGCCCAGCGGTCCAGCGCCGCGTCGGTGTAGCCGCTGGCGTACAACTCCTTGTCGCCATGCAGCCGCAGATACACGAAACTCGCGGTGAGCTCCTCCACGTATGGCCACTTGCCTGCGGTGTCCGCCACCACCAGCGCGATGTCATGTTGGCGCAACAGTGCGACGAACGACGGGACCAGGAAACCCGGATGGCGCACCTCGATGGCGTGGCGCAGCCGGCGGTTGCGATCGATCGCGAGCCGCGCGCGGCCTTTCACGTGGGAATCGCGCCGCCGCGCCAGTTTCGAGGCGGCTTGGGTATCGCGCGGAAGGAGGTCGAAGAATCGCGCGAACACGTCATGCGCGTATTTGAAGTTGGCGGGGAACTGCCACAGCATCGGCCCCAGCTTTTCGCGCAGCGCGAACACGCCGGAGGCGAAGAAATTCGCCAGCGGCACTTCGACATCGCGCAGCCGCAGCACATGGGTGACGAAACGCGGGCCCTTGATCGCGAACACGAAACCGCGCGGTGTCTGCTCGCGCCAGCGCGCATAGCTTTCCGGCCGCTGCAGCGAATAGAACGAGCCGTTCAATTCGATCGTGGGGAAATGCCGCGACGCGTAATGCAACTCGTCGCGCTGCACCAGGTTCTTCGGATAGAACACCCCGCGCCACGGCGGGTAGCGCCATCCCGAAATGCCGATACGGATGCCAGCCATGCATCCCATTGGACGGG
>DAIUEL010000186.1:0-5365 GCA_036845145.1 Rhodanobacteraceae bacterium
TGATCTTCATCAACCAGATCCGCATGAAGATCGGCGTGATGTTCGGCAACCCGGAAACCACCACCGGCGGCAACGCGCTGAAGTTCTACGCCTCCGTGCGCCTCGACATCCGCCGCATCGGCGCGGTCAAAAAGGGCGAGGAAGTGATCGGTTCGCAGACCCGCGTCAAAGTGGTGAAGAACAAGGTCGCGCCGCCGTTCCGGCAGACCGAATTCGAGATCCTGTACGGAGAAGGCACCTCGTACGAGGGCGAATTGATCGAACTGGGCGTCACCAACAACCTGGTCGAGAAATCCGGCGCATGGTACAGCTACGGCGGCGAGCGGATCGGGCAGGGCAAGGAAAACGCGCGCCAGTGGTTCAAGGACAACCCGGCCGCCGCCAAGGAACTCGACACCGCCCTGCGCGCCAAGTTGCTGGTGGGCGTGGGTGGCAGCGGCGTCGCCGCGACGGAAGACGCCGAGGAAATCGAGGCATAGGGTTGCCGGGCGCGCGAGGAAACGGTCATGCCGAATCGCCTGGCGTCCTGCACCTGCGGTCAGCTCACCGCACGCGTGACTGGTGATCCCGTTCGGATTTCGGTTTGCCATTGCCTCGCCTGCCAGCGCCGTACCGGGAGTGTTTTTGGTGAGCAAGCGAGGTTTCCGCGCGAAAACATTACGATCTCGGGCAAGTCAACGGAGTACGTCCGCGTCGGCGATGAGGGCGGACGAGCCACGTTTCACTTCTGCCCTACTTGCGGGGCCATCGTGTACTACGAAACCGAGGGACTCGACAAATTTTTGACGATCCCGGTGGGTGCGTTCGCCGAGCCGGACTTTCCGCCTCCGCGCGTTTCCGTCTACGAGTCGAGAATGCACGGTTGGGTCGTGATGCCGTCGGACGTCGAACACATCCCCTGACGTGCGGCGATGCGAACGGGACGCGGGCGAAATCCGGACAAGGGCACAAGTGATCGCGATGCCTACGATCGTGCGCTCGGCATGCTGGCGCGTCGTGAGTATTCGCAACGCGAATTGCGTGTGCGGCTGGAGCATGCCGGTTGCGACGAGGCCGAATCCGAATCGGCCTTGAGAAAACTGCGCGACCAGGAATATCAGGACGACGCCCGCTTCGGCGCAATGATCGTGCGCGCGCGGGTGGGGCAGGGCTACGGGCCCGCGCGTATCCGGGCCGAATTGCGTTCGCATGGCCTGGCCGACGCCGCGATCCGCGCGCTGCTCGATGCCGCGGAAGCCGATTGGAACGCCCTGGCCGCTGCGCAACTACGCAAGAAGTACGGCACGCGACCTGCCGCCGACCATGCCGAGTGCGGCAAGCGCGCGGCCTTCCTCTTGCGTCGCGGTTTCACCGCCGCCACAGTTAGAATCGTCACCCATTCCGAGGTTGGCGATTCCGGCGATTAAAGTTCCGCCATGGTTTTGGCGGGTTGGCCGGTTGCGCCGCCTTGCCTCGCCATCACCTGAGCTTTTCGACGCAACCGCATGAAAACTGCCGAAATTCGCGCGCGCTTTCTTGAATTCTTCAAGGAACGTGGCCATACCATCGTGCCCTCCGCGCCGCTGGTGCCGGCCAATGATCCGACGCTCCTGTTCACCAACTCGGGGATGGTGCAATTCAAGCACGTGTTCCTCGGCAGCGAGAAACTGCCGTACGTGCGCGCGGCCGACGTGCAGCGCTGCCTGCGTGCCGGCGGCAAGCACAACGATCTCGATGCAGTCGGCTACACCGCGCGCCATCACACCTTTTTCGAAATGCTGGGCAACTGGTCGTTCGGCGACTACTTCAAGAAAGAAGCGATCGAGTGGGCATGGGAATTGTTGACCCGCACCTTCGGACTGCCGCCCGAAAAATTGTGGGTGACCGTCTACCACACGGACGATGAGGCGTATGGCATCTGGAAGGATGACGTTGGCGTGCCTGCAGAGCGCATCGTCCGGATCGGCGACAACAAGGGCGCGCCGTTTGCGTCCGACAATTTCTGGCAGATGGCGGACACCGGGCCGTGTGGCCCATGCAGCGAAATCTTCTACGACCACGGCGCCGATGTGGCCGGCGGGCCGCCCGGATCGCCCGATGAAGACGGCGATCGCTACATCGAAATCTGGAACCTGGTGTTCATGCAATTCGACCGCGCCGAGGACGGCACGCTTTCGCCACTGCCCGCGCCGTGCGTGGACACCGGAATGGGTCTGGAACGGTTGGCCGCAGTGCTGCAGGGCGTGCACTCCAATTACGAGATCGACCTGTTCCAGCGGCTGATCTCCGCCGCGCAAGAACTCACCGGCTGCAGCGATCACGAAAACAAATCGCTGCGCGTGATCGCCGATCACATCCGCGCCTGTGCATTTTTGATCGTGGATGGCGTGTTGCCTTCCAACGAGGGCCGCGGCTACGTGTTGCGCCGGATCATCCGCCGCGCGTTGCGCCACGGCTGGATGCTCGGCGTGCGCGGTGAATTCCTCTGGAAGATGGTCGCGCCGCTGGTCGCCGAGATGGGCGACGCCTACCCGGAGCTCGCGGGAAAGCAGGCATTCGTCGAAGAAGCGCTGCGCGCCGAGGAGCACCGTTTCGGCGAGACGCTTGAACACGGGATGAGAGTGTTCGACGAGGTGGCATCCCAGTCGGGCACGACCATCCCGGGCGAGGACGCGTTTCGGCTGTACGACACCTATGGTTTTCCTGTGGACCTGACCGCCGACATCGCGCGAGAACGCGGCATGGCGGTGGACATGGCGGGTTTCGAGCGGGCGATGGAGGCGCAGCGCGAACGCGCGCGCGCGGCCAGCAGATTCGAAAGCAAGACCCGGTTGCCGGCCGAGATCGCAAGCAGGCTTGCGCCGACGCAATTTCTTGGCTACGAGACCCTCGAAGCGAAGGATTGCAAGGTGCGGGCGATCTTGTGCGATGGTCACGCGGTCGAACAACTCGCACCCGGAGCATCGGCCGCGGTCATCCTGGACCGCACGCCGTTCTATGCGGAGTCGGGCGGGCAGGTCGGCGATGCTGGCGCGCTGGAACACGCGGCCGGTCGCTTCATCGTCGAGGATACGCAAAAGTTCGGCGGACAGTTCCACGGCCACGTCGGCGAATGGCAGGGCAGCGCGCCGCTGTGCGTGGGCGAAATGGTATCCGCGCGTGTGGATGCCGCGCGTCGGCAGGCGACGGTGCTGAACCACTCGGCTACCCACCTGCTGCACGCCGCCCTGCGCGAAACCTTGGGCGAGCACGTCACGCAGAAGGGCTCGCTGGTCGCGCCCGACCGGTTGCGGTTCGATTTTTCGCATTTCCAGCCGGTGAAGCCGGACGAGTTGCGTCGCATCGAGGACCGCGTGAACGAACAGATCCGCCGCAACGACGCCGCCGAAATCCGCCACATGGGTTACGACGATGCGATCGCTACCGGCGCGATGGCTTTGTTCGGCGAAAAATACGGCGACGAGGTACGCGTGCTGCGGATGGGCGATTTCTCGACCGAGCTGTGTGGCGGCACGCACGTCACGCGCACCGGCGATATCGGCCTGTTCAAGATCGTCTCCGAATCCGGCGTCGCCGCCGGCATTCGTCGCATCGAGGCGCTGACCGGCGCGGGTGCGATGACATACGTGGCGGAAGAAGAGCATCGGCTCGGTGAAGTCGCGGGCATATTGTCGTCCAGCGCGGGCGACGTGGCCGACAAGCTGCGCCAGCTTCTCGACAAACAGAAGAAGCTGGAGCGCGAACTGGATGCCCTGAAGGCCAAGGCGGCCAGTTCGGCCACCGGCGACCTAGCCGCGCATGCCGTCGATGTCGGCGGCATCAAGCTGGTCGCCGCGCGCGTGGACGGGATGGATGCCAAAGCCCTGCGCGATGCGGTCGATACGCTGAAGCAGAAACTGGGCGATTGCGTGGTCCTGCTCGCGTCGGGCAGCGATGGCAAGGCGGCGCTGGTCGGCGGCGTGCACGGCTCGGCCCTGGGCAAGATCAAGGCCGGCGAGATCGTGGCGCACGTGGCCAAACAGATCGGAGGCAAGGGTGGCGGCCGGCCCGACATGGCGCAGGGCGGCGGCAACGATTCACCCGTGCTGGATCAGGCGCTGCAAGGCTTGGCGGGCTGGGTGGCGCAAGCGTTGCATTAGAGCCATTGTCGCCATGGCATGTGCCGTTTGGGGCCAACAGGCCTGGTGCCCATACCGTGCCGGAAGTCACGCTGGTTTCATTGCCGGGCTTGGCCCGTTCATATATAGTCGCGGGGCGTTTGATCGCCTCCGCAACGGTCTATTGCGGGTGATGGAGGAACCTGAACATCGCGATGCGTTTGCGTCGGTTCGCGATCGTCCCGTCTTTGCTGCGATTCGCGATCCGGAGGGGAACGCGCGTCGCGGTTTTCGGGTCCAATGGATCCGAGTGAATGGAGTTCTGTCATGTTGATTTTGACCCGCCGGGTTGGGGAAACCCTGATGATCGGCGATCATGTAACCGTTACGGTGCTGGGCGTGAAGGGCAACCAGGTACGCATCGGTATCACGGCGCCGAAGGATGTCGCGGTACATCGCGAAGAGATATACCAGCGCATCAAGCAGGAACACGAGGCGGGTGCTGGTGCGCCGGTCGAGTCCGACGAGCCTGCCCGGCACGAAGCGACCCACGGCTGATGCCGGAACGTCGCACGGCTTTACCACAAGCGGAGATGCCTTTATCCTGATCGACCGGTTTTGCCGGTCGTTCGTTGTGCGCGCGAGCGGAACCGTCATCAGGTGCCGACTGGGAGCACCGATGATGGTTGATTTGAAAGAATTTGGATTCGGAAGATGCCCGAGAGGTCGAGACGCGAGCGCTTACGCGATGCCGGTGGCATCGCGTGCGAGCGGTGAGGAGGAGGCATGGATGCCGACTGGGAGGCACACCACGGATGGTTGATTTGAAAGAATTTGGATTCGGAGAGATGCCCGAGAGGCCGAAGGGGCTCCCCTGCTAAGGGAGTATCGGGTCAAAAGCCTGATCGAGGGTTCGAATCCCTCTCTCTCCGCCATTCAATCGTTGACGCGTCTGCTGCGACAACGGATAATTCGCGGCTCGCTTTATGTTCCAATGCGCCCGTAGCTCAGCTGGATAGAGTACCAGGCTACGAACTTGGTGGTCGGGAGTTCGAATCTCTCCGGGCGCGCCATTCAACGAGAAGCCGACGGATATTCCCGTCGGCTTCTTCGTTTCCGGAACTTGATCGTGCGATGAGGGTGCGTTGACCCGCGCAATCGGGCGAACGTACCATTGCCTGTCTGCCGCGGCATCGTTTGCCTGCGGTCCATCGGGGTATAGCTCAGTCTGGTAGAGCGCCAGCTTTGGGAGCTGGATGTCGGGGGTTCGAATCCCTCTGCCCCGACCA
>DAIUEL010000187.1:0-5294 GCA_036845145.1 Rhodanobacteraceae bacterium
TCGCCGCGATGTTTTCGGCGATCAACCGCGACGTGCCACCCTTCATCTACGTCGCCGGCCAGTTCGCGGTGCCGCGCGGCGTGAACGCCGAAGGCCTGAAGCGCCGCGGCTTCGACACGCAACGCATCGCCGCCATCAAGCGCGCCTACCGCACGCTTTACATGTCGCACAAGACGCTGGAGGAAGCCCGCGCCGCGCTCGTCGAGCAGGCGAGCGCCAGCGAAGACGTGCGCGCGTTCCGTGATTTCATCGACCGCAGCGAACGGTCGCTGGTGCGGTAATGTCCGCGCAGCACGAATGGGGGGCGGTTCACCGGGCGGATCCGGCATCCGGACCGTTGTTCGCGCTGGTCGCGGGCGAGGACTCCGGCGACCAACTCGGCGCCGACCTGATCGAGGCCTTGCGCGCGCGCTTCCCGGACGCGCGCTTCGTGGGCGTGGGCGGTCCGCGCATGCGCGCAGTCGGCTTCGACGCCTGGCACGATATCGCCGAACTCTCGGTGATGGGCCTGGCGGAAGTGTTGCGTCACCTGCCCCGCCTGTTGCGGCTGCGGAAATCGCTCGCGGAACGGCTGGCGGTGCTGAAGCCGGACGTGTTCATCGGCATCGATGCACCGGATTTCAACCTGGGCCTGGAAAAGCGGCTCAAGCGGGCGGGCACCCGAACCGTGCACTACGTCAGCCCGTCGATCTGGGCGTGGCGCGAAAATCGCGCGCGAAAGATCGGCGAGTCCGCCGATCGCGTGCTGTGCCTGTTTCCGATGGAACCCGCGATCTACGCAAAATACGGAGTCGATGCCCGCTTCGTCGGCCACCCACTGGCGGACCGGTTCGCGCTCGACCCGGACCGCGATGCCGCGCGCAAGGAAATCGGTCTCGCCGCAGAAGCTCCGGCCCTCGCCGTGTTGCCCGGCAGCCGTCTCTCGGAAATCCGGCGGCTGGGCCGAACCTTCCTCGACGCCACGCAGCGCGTGGCGGCAGCAATTCCCGGGCTGCAAATCGTGATCCCCGCGGCGAACGAAGCATGCCGACGGGAACTTGAAACGATTCTGAATTCAGCGGGGTCATGGGCCAGGAGCCAGGGATCCCGGACCCCGAATCCCATCCTGCTCGAAGGCCAGGCGCACCACGCCATGGTGGCAGCCGACGTGGTATTACTCGCGTCCGGCACCGCCGCGCTGGAAGCCATGCTCGCGAAGCGCCCGATGGTGGTCGGCTATCGCATCGCACCGTTCACGCACGCCGTCGTCAAGGGACTCGGCATGTTGAAGACGAATGTATATTCGCTGCCCAACGTCCTCGCCGACCGGGCGCTCGTGCCCGAGCTGATGCAAGGCGACTGCACGCCCGAACGCCTCGCCGACGCGGTTCTCGACCTGTTCCGCGACACCGAGCGACGCGACGAACTGGTGCACGAGTTCGAACGCATGCACCTTTCACTGCACACCGGCGGCGGCGCCGCCGCAAGCGCGGCCCGCGCAATCGGACAATTGCTCATCCCACATGCGACGAAGCCGAAGCAACCATGAGCGTCGCAAGTCAGGCTTCGCGTTTCTGGCGCCGCTGCAACGGGTGGCGCCTCGCCGTCGCGCTGCTCGTCGTAATCGCGACGGCATGGCTGGGCCCGCTGGGCGAACAGACAGCGCGCGAAAGCGCATTCGCGGCGTGCATCCTCGGCGGATCGATCCTGCTCGCGATCGCCGCCAGTCGACGCCCGACTTTCAGCGCGGTCGTCGGCTGCCTCCCGATGCTGCTGTTGGTGATCGCGGCCAACCTGAAATTCCGTTACCTGTCGACGCCGTTGCTGGCGCCCGATCTTGTCTACTACTTCAACGCCGAAATTGCCGAGACGCTGCTGCGCTATCCATTCATCATCGGAGCGATCGCGGTAACGATCATACTGGTGCCGTTGCTGCTGGTGCTGCTGTGGCGGGGCGACCCCCGAATCGCGAGCCGGTCCCGCGGCAAACGTGCACTCGGCATTGTCGCGGCCATTGCATTCCTCGCCGTGATTCTGTATCCACGCGGGCCATTCGCGCAGGTATACGAAAAAGGCGTATGGGAAGCGATGATCGACAAGAGCTTCGTGTCGGACTTTATCGTGTCGATTCCCAACGCACACGTGAGCGCGCCGCGTTTCCAGCCCGACGACGCCACGCGTGACAACTGGCGCAATCTCGTCGAAGCGGGGACGAATACCGCGCGCCGGCCGGACATCATCGCGGTGCTGGAGGAGAGCACGTTCGATCCACGCATGCTGACCGCGTGCACGTCGAAACTGTGCGACGCGCGCATGTTCCATGCCGATGCCGACACCATCGCGCACGGCTGGATGAACGTGCACACGTGGGGCGGAGGCACCTGGACATCCGAATTCGCCTTCCTTTCCGGATTGCCGCACACGCTGTTCGGGCCGGCCGGCATCTACGCGCCGTTCAATCTCGCCCCGCGTATCCGTTACACGCTTCCGCGCCTGCTGGATGCCGACGGTTATCGCACCGTGGGCATCTATCCCACCGACGGCGACTTCATGAACGGCCGTGATGCCTATGCCGACTACGGCTTCGATGCGTTCTACGGTGGCCGCGAGCTGAAACTGGGCTGGGGCGCGACCGACGCCGAAGTGTTCCACGCGTTCGAGCACGTCTTCGAAACGGAGCGGGCGAAGGCCCACGGCAAGCCGTTGTTCGTGTTCATGCTGACGCTGCACCAGCATGGCCCGCACATGACGCCGCTCTCCGGGTTGCCTGCGCCATACGACAAACCGCTGTTCACGGGCAAGCTCGCGCCCGGCAACGCGACGCTGGACGACTGGTTGAATCTCAATCTCGCCAATTACCTGCAGCGCCTGTCGATGTCCGACGCGGCGATGACCAAGCTGGAGAAATTCCTGCGCCACGACGGCCGACCGGTGCTACTGTTGCATTTCGGCGACCACCAGCCTTCGTTCGACGGCGCGATCAACACCCTCGCCAAGACGGTGCCGCCGGCGGTACCCGATCCCCAGTACGTCACCTATTACATGTTGAAGGGCTTCAATCTGCCGGTCCGGCGCGAAGATTATCCAGTGCTCGACATCAGCTATCTCGGATCGCTGCTGCTGGACGCCGCAAACCTGCCGCGCAATCCGTTCTTCATCGCCAACACGCTGTTGCGCGACCGCTGCGACGGCCACGATCTCGACTGCCGCAACGCCGCGCTGCGCGACTCGTACCGCGCCTACGTCTTCGGGGATCTGCATGACCTTGCCGATTGACGGCGCCGGCATTTTCGCGACGCTGCCGCGACACCGGCTGCGGCGCTGGCCGGATGTCGTCGACCTCGCGGGCGTGGACGAGGCGGGCTGCGCGCCCTTGGCCGGACCCGTGGTGGTCGCGGCGGTGATCCTCGATCCCGCACGGCGCATCAACGGACTCGACGACTCCAAGGTCCTGTCCGCGGCCGTCCGCGAAAAACTGTACGAACGCATCACCGCCCGCGCGCACGCATGGAGTGTGGTTGCCGTGGAGGTCGAGGAGATCGACCGCATCAACATCTACCATGCGCGCATGGCCGGCATGGTGCGCGCGCTGGAACGCCTCGCGCGCGCGCCGGCATTCGCGCTGATCGATGGCGATCGCCTCCCCCGCATGCTGCCCTGCCCCGCGCGTGCGGTGGTGGACGGCGACGCGATCGCGCCGGCCATCAGTGCCGCGTCGATCATCGCCAAGGTCACCCGTGACCGGATGATGCGCGAGATGGATGCGCGCTGGCCCGGCTACGGATTCGCGCAACACAAGGGATACCCGACCAGGGACCACGTCGCGGCCTTGCAGCGCCTCGGACCCTGCCCCGAGCACAGGCGCAGCTTCGCCCCGGTGCGGGCCGTGTGCACGGTTCCTTCGCCTGCGCTTGTGTAGGTCGGGCTGAGCCGGTCCCGTTCCCGGAAAACCAAACGTTTCACGTTGGGCTCCACTGCGTTCAGCCCAACTACGAGGCTTGTGTAGGTCGGGCTGAACCGGGCTTCATCCGGTGAAGCCCAACATTTTCCATTGATCTCGCTCGTGGGCTTCCCCGGATCAAGCCCGGGGTCAGCCCAGCCTACAAGGCGGTTTGCATGGGGACCGCTGTCAAGCTTGCCGCACCCGCGTGGCGACAATACGCTTGCACGGATACCACGAACCTCGTCATGCCGATCCGCTACGTCCACCTGCGCACGCACAGCGAATACTCACTGCGCGACTCCACCATCCGCATTCCGGAGAAGCCCGAGTACGGCGATCCGGCCAAGGCGAAGCAGGCCAACCTGGTCAGCCGCGCGGTGGAATTGGGCCTGCCGGCGCTGGCGCTGACCGACGACTCCAACCTGTTCGCGCAGATCAAGTTCTACCGCGCCGCGGAAAAGGCGGGCATCAAGCCGATCGTCGGTTGCGACGTGTGGATCGCCAATGCCGACGATCCGGCGCGCCCCGACCGTCTCACGCTGCTGTGCCGCGACCACGCGGGCTACCTCAGCCTGACGCGCCTGGTCTCGCGCGGCTGGCTGGAAGGCCAGCACGCCGGGCGCGCGCAGTTGCAACCCGACTGGCTGGGCGGCGCCGTGAACGGACTGTTCGCGATCGCGGGCCGCGACAGCGCCTGCGGCCGCTTGTTGATCGCGCAACGCGACCACGATGCCCACGCGAATCTCGATTTCCTGCGGCATCACTTCGACGACGGCCTGTATCTCGAAATTGCCCGCACCGCGCGCGAGGGCGAGGAAAACTTCAACGCGCACGCGCTGCAACTCGCCGCGCAACTTGACCTGCCGGTGCTGGCCACCAATGACGTGCGCTATCTCGATGCCGACGACTTCGAAGCGCACGAGGCGCGCGTGTGCATCCAGCAGGGTTATCAGCTTTCCGATCCGCGCCGCCCGCACGACTATTCGACCGAGCAGTGGCTGAAACCCGCAGACGCGATGGCGGAACTGTTTGCCGATCTCCCCGAAGTGCTTGACAACACCGTCGAGCTCGCCAAGCGCTGCAACCTCGAACTGTCGTTCGGCACGTACTACCTGCCGGCATTTCCGGTGCCCGCGGAAGAAACGCTGGAATCGTGGATTGGCAACCAGTCGCGCGAAGGCTTGGAGCAACGCCTTGCCGAAAGCGGCGTGGCCGAGGGTCATACGCGCGAGGACTACGCGTCGCGCCTCGAACTCGAACTGGACGTGATCGGCAAAATGGGTTTCGCCGGCTACTTCCTGATCGTGTCCGACTTCATCCGCTGGGCCAAGTCGCGCGACATCCCGGTGGGACCCGGACGCGGTTCGGGCGC
>DAIUEL010000188.1:0-4052 GCA_036845145.1 Rhodanobacteraceae bacterium
TGGCGTTCCTGTCCGATACCGGCTTCAGCTATGTCGAGGGTTGGCGCTGGATGCTCGGCATCATCGCGCTGCCTGGCGCGCTGTTCCTGCTGGGTGTGCTCGGCCTGCCGGAAAGCCCGCGCTGGTTGGTGTTGCGGCAACGCGATGCCGACGCCGACGCGGTGCTGCAGAAGCTGCGCGGCGATCCGGCGGCCGTGCAACGGGAGGTGGCCGAAATCCGCGAACAGTTGCGCACCCCGCAGCAGGGCTGGCGACTGTTTCTGCAGAACCGCAATTTCCGCCGGTCGGTGGGGCTCGGCGTCGCGCTGCAGGTGGTGCAGCAACTCACCGGCATCAACGTGGTGATGTATTACGCGCCGCGCATTTTCGCCGACATGGGTTACGCCACCAGCATGCAGATGTGGTTCACCGCGATCGTGGGCCTCACCAACGTGCTGGCCACCTTCATCGCGATCGGCCTGGTCGACCGCATCGGTCGCAAGCCAATTCTGTACGCCGGGTTCGTGGTAATGGCGGTTGGCCTGGCCGTCGTGGGTTGGCTGATGCATCTCGGCATGGGCACGCAAGGCGAACGCCTGCTGGCCGTGGCGATGCTGCTGGTGTTCGTGGTCGGCTTCGCGTTTTCCGCGGGCCCGCTGGTGTGGACGCTGTGTTCGGAAATCCAGCCGCTCAAGGGCCGCGACTTCGGTATCGGCGTGTCGACGGTCACCAACTGGGTATTCACGGCGATCGTTGGCGCCACCTTCCTCACCTTGCTCAACCGATTCGGTCACGCGCAGACCTTCTGGTTGTACGCGGCGTTCAATGCGGCGTTCCTGTTGTTCACCTGGGCGCTGGTGCCCGAAACCAAGGGCGTCAGCCTCGAACAGATCGAAAGCAAGCTGATGGATGGCGAGCGGTTGCGGAACATCGGTGCATGAGAAATCGCGGTCGGATTGTCGTTCGCGCGGCGAGTGGGGGCAGGTACGCCACGCGGTAGACTGGGCAAATGCCCGATGCCGCGAATCTCCACCTCGGCCACGCTGGCGAGGCGTACCCCGACGCGTTTTACGTGCGCCTCGGGGAGCGCCGGTTCGCCTCGACCCTGCATGCGCAGGGCGCCTGGCAACCCGGCGAACAACACCTGGCCCCGGCATCCGGCCTGGTGTTGGCGGAAGTGGAACGCCGCCTGCCGAGCAACAAATTGATATCGCGTGCGTCCTTCGACGTGCTGGGCGTGATTCATTCCGGTGAATTCACCATCGACGTCGAGGTGGTGCGGCCGGGCCGGTCGATCGAACTGATCGAGGCCAGCATGCGGCATGGCGACCGGACCAGCATCCGTGCGCGCGTCTGGCGTCTTGTGGCTTCGGACACCACGCAAGTGCAGGGCGTCGAATGGGCGATGATGCCGCCACCCGAAGCGATGCGACCGCTGGCGTTTTCGTCGATCTGGAACGGCGGTTTCATTGGCTCGCTGGAGGCGCACCAGGACCCGGATGTCCGGCCGGGCCGCGGGCGCAGCTGGATCCGCACGCGCTATCCGCTGGTGGCCGGAGAACGCGACCCGCCTGTCGCGGGTTTCCTGAAACTGGTCGACACCGCGAACGGGCTGGTCGTTCGCGAACACCCCGGCAGCGTGTTCTTCGCCAACGTGGATCTCACCGTGCATTTCATTCGCCAGCCCGAAGCCGGATGGGTCGGCTTCGATACCCGCGTGAACTTCGGTCCGACCGGGCTCGGCGAAACGCTGTCCATCCTCAGTGACGGTCGCGGGCCGGTCGGCACCGCCGCGCAAAGCCTGACGGTGCGCGTCGGGCAGCAATAGTCCGGCGAAGCGGCGTCCAGTAACTTGATGACGCCACGACGACTTGCGTCGTGCTTGGCCCAATCGTCGCCCGGAATTCACCGGCCGTGCAGCGTCACCGATGCCAGAATGTTCGGCAAGGTCGATCGGCTTGCGGCATTCGCTTGGGCAAGAGGTCGTCGGGCGACTGCGCTCGCTTGCGACGCGTGGTTACCCTCGCCGGACCCTGCAGGAGCGGCACCCCATGGACAAGCAGCAGGAGAATCTGCGAAGCGAGGCCCAGGCGGCCGAAGAACCCGCCGCGCATTCGCTCGAATTCTGGTGGCTCAGCGCGATTGTGCTGATTCTGGCAGCCGGCGCTTACACGGCGCTGCGCCTGCAGGCATTGCCGCATGCTCCGGAGCGGGTGCTGATTTTCCTGGAAAGGTTTTCGCTTGGCGTCGGAGCGGTGACGCTGCTCCTGATCGTCTACCGGCTGATCGACCAACGATTGTGCAGGATTCCCGACGCCGCACTGCGTTACAACGTGCGTCGGATCGGCAAGCTGGCGCTTTTCGGGCTGGTGCTGGTGATCGCACTGACGGTGCTGTTCGCCAACTGGTACGCCGCACTCACCTCGCTGGGGGTGATCTCGATTGTCCTCGGCTTCTCACTGCAGACGACGCTTGCGAGCTTCATCGGCTGGATCTACATCCTGATCAAGCGCCCCTACTGGGTGGGCGATCGCATCACCATCGACGACTCCAGCGGCGATGTCATCGACGTCACCTATCTCGACACCACGCTGTGGGAAATCGGCGGCCCGATGATCAACAGCAAGCATCATCCGAGCGGACGCGTGATCAAGTTTCCCAATTCGCGCGTGCTGACCACCGCGGTGATCAATTCCTCATGGGCACTGTTTCCCTATGTGTGGAACGAGATCACGTTCCAGGTCGCCTACGACAGCGATTTGTCGTTTGTCAGTGAAA
The DNA here is from genome assembly GCA_036845145.1 of Rhodanobacteraceae bacterium. Lineage (GTDB taxonomy): Bacteria > Pseudomonadota > Gammaproteobacteria > Xanthomonadales > Rhodanobacteraceae > 66-474. The sequence continues at coordinate 2,758 of DAIUEL010000188.1, forward strand.
CCATGCAGCACGCGGCCGAGGAAGAAGTGGGCGAATCCATGCGCACGGAAATCAGGAAATATCGCGCGCTCCTGGCGCGCACCCCGGTCGATGAAGTGGAAGTGCGCGAGCGGCCGTCGGTGCACTTCCGTGTCAACGCGAATACGTGGCTGGACGCGACGGTCAGGTACCTCGTCGATCCCAAGCAGGCCGGCAGGGTGAAGAGCCGCCTGATCGTGAAGATGCTGGAGCGACTGAATGCCGAACCGGCGCGCGTGAAGTTTCCGAAGGGCGATGCGCGCTAGCGTTCTCCGGTGCGATGTAGTCGACGATGGCACCGAGGTCCGTGCGCCTCGGGCTCGACAAAGATGACCTGCGTCAGGCCTGTCAACGTCGGGCTCAATAAATTTGCAAGGCCACCGAGCGTCCAATGCGCGGGCACTTGTCCCGGTCGCTCGATATCTGGAACCCATCCGTCGGCCGATTCAATGTTTCCGGAAAACAGACCACCGCCCTGTGCTCGATGGCGTCCGGCAGGTCTTTATCGCTCGACGCCAGACGTTGCATCCGCAAGCCTGCGGCCGACCGATGCACGATCGGCGGCGGCCCGCTGCACGCTCATGGACGGGTTGCGCCGGTTCCGGCAGGTGGGCCTGCTGTGCCCATTCTGGCCAGTACGCCCGCAACGATGCGGTCGCAGCGTTTGCCATCGAACGCAAAGGCGTCGGCCATGGCCACGTCGATCTCGCTGGCAAGGCTCTCGCGCATCAGTGCGCGCGCCCGATGGAAGCGGGTGCGCACGGTAGCCTCGGGGATTCCCAGCGCCTCGGCGACTTCCCTGACGCTCATCTCCTCGACGGCACGCAGCATGAATACGATGCGAAAGCTTTCGGGCAGGCGATCGACGCGCGCTTCGATCAATGCGCGCAGTTGCGCACGCATGGCCATGCTGTCAGGTGAACCGTCCCCGGCATCTCCGAGTGAGGTGCCTGTTTCATGTTCAATCATGTTCATGGCGGCATCCAGCGGTATGACCGAAGCGCGAGTACGAAGGCGTCCCAAGGCCTCGTTGATCACGATCCGCACGAGCCAAGTGGAAAGCTTGGCATCCTCGCGAAAGCGGCTTAGCGCGCGCCACGCGCGCAAGTACGCCTCCTGCAGTGCCTCCTCCGCTTCCGCATCCGATTTCACGATGCTGCGCGCCGTGCGGAACAGCAACTGGTTGTGGCGCTGCATGATGGCGGCAAATGCCGCTTCCTCGCCGCTCGCGGCGCGCCGCACCAGCTCGCCATCCGGCGTGCCGTCCGGGATCGGCA
>DAIUEL010000188.1:4152-5268 GCA_036845145.1 Rhodanobacteraceae bacterium
CACAGCGGCGGGACGATGGTGATGCGCGCCTGCCCGGCGTACCGGCCCACGTCCCGGTCGAGCTGCCGCATGTTCTGCAGGTTCAGCGCGTGCAGCGCCAGTGCCGGCATGCTCCGCGGAGGTTCCTGCATGGCGCAACTGGTGCCGGTGGGGAGTACCAGAATGTGTCCGGCCCCGCACGCGACTGCCGCGGCGATGGGGGTGTTGTTGCTGACGGCGCCATCGACCAGATAACGGCCACCTGCTTCCACCCAGGGGAACACCACCGGTATCGCGGTACTTGCCATCAGCGCATTCTCGATGTCACCTGAGGAGAGCAGCACTTCTTCGCCGCTCAGGACGTCGGTAGCCACGATATGCAACGGAATACGCGCTTGTTCGATGCGCGGGATCCCGAGCGACTGGCGCGCGATCGCACGCAATCCGGAAGGTTCGATCAGGTGATCGCGCCCGAGCAGGAGGGCCGTCAGGCCCGCCAGCAAGCTGAGCGGAAAGATGTCCTTGCGACGGAGGCTTCGCCAGAGGTTCGCCAGCCGATCGACACCTGATGGGGTGGGGTCGCAAGCGAAAAAGGCGCCATTCAATGCCCCCACCGAAGCGCCGATCACGACCTCCGGCGAGAAACCCGCCCGGCTGAGTGCGTGCAGCATGCCGACCTGGACCGCGCCGAGGCTGCCACCGCCACTGAGTACCAACGCCGTCCTGATCCTTGCCATCACGCTTCGAATCCCGATCGCCTGCAACCGCGCGCCGGAGCTTTGTCTCCGTTGCCCATTGGATGGACGGAGCGGTCCACCCGTTCCCGCGGCACGTGGGCGCCACTCGATCGCGATCTGCAAGAGTGAAGAGCGCGACGCGACATGGGGCCGCGGTTCGGAACTTTGCCCACGTGAAGCAGACGCAGTTTGGATTTGGAGCGGCGGAGGAGCCACGTGCGATCGGCGCTCGCGGGTCCTCCGCTTGCAAATCACCGGTGTGGTGTTTTACAGTGAACCATATGGTTCACTATCAAGCCCGCCTCGACATAACCTTCGCCGCGCTGTCCGATGTCACCCGACGGGGCGTGCTGGAGCAGCTCGGAGGGTCGGACGCCTCCATCACCGACCTTGCCCAAAG
>DAIUEL010000189.1:0-1415 GCA_036845145.1 Rhodanobacteraceae bacterium
GGGCGAGATAGACGCCGGCCGTGACCGTGTTGCCGTCGAAGATTTCCTTGCTGATGCGGAAATCGTTGTTGAAGCTCTTGAGGCGCTTCTGGATGTACCACCAACCCTGGTGGATCACGCTCTGGTCGAGCGGCACCACCGTGCCATCGGGCAGCGTCGCTGTCACGGCCCGGCTGGCCGGGTAGCCCAGGTTGTCGCCATCCACCGCGGTGCCGTCGGGGTTGCAGAAACCGGCCGGCTGCGCGATGTTGCAACCGTACAGGTAATAGCCGAGTGGCTTCGGGTTCGGACCCGAGAACAGCGCGTTGGTGGGCACGTCGCCACTGTTGAAGATGAAGTGGTCCGAAATCGTCCAGTCGCCGAAAGTGGCGTCGTAACTGCCGCCGAAGAAATTCATCTGCGCGCCGCGGCCGTTGGCAAGGTCCGCGTTCTCGAGGTAACCGAGCGGGTTGGGCACCTGCACGTGCTGGATCGCACCACTGGCGTAGGTGCCGGTCAAGGGATCGAAGCCCGGAAAACCTTGGAAGTTGTCGCCCGAGCCCTGGATCATCGGGATCGGCACGATGAACTGGTTCTTGTCGTCCAGCCTGCGCGCCCACAGCATGAACGAACCGTTGTCCATGTCGTGGCTCAAGGTCGCGGTCAACTGGCCACCCTTGTCGGATGGGAAATCACGCGGATCGCGGACGCCGTCGGACTTGCGCCAGAAGCCGCCGATGCTGGCATACCAGCCATCGGCGACCTTGAATCCGTAAAAGCCATCGAGGCGCACCATGCCCTCGTCGCCGTAAGTGATGCCGATGTCGCCCGATGGTTCGGCGGTGCCCTGGCGCAGGATGAAGTTGGCGGTCGCGCCCATCTGGCCCGGCCCGAACACCACGCCCGGTCCACCCTGAACGATTTCCACGCGCTGGATGGTGTCGTCCAGGCGCAGCAGCGAACTCGAATCCATGAACGACAACGATGGCATGCCGTACAGCGGCGTGCTGTTGACCATGTTGGTGAAGAACGGCGCGTCGCCGCCGCCGGGAAAGCCCGCGATCTCGATGTTGGCGCCGGTCTGGCCGCCGGTGGATTCCGGCCAGATGCCGGGCGAGATCTTCAGGAGATCGGCCACGCTGAGCGGGTTCGCTTCGCGGATTTCCTCGCGATTCGCGGACACGATGTTGTAGCTGGCGTCCAGTTTCTTGACCCCGGTTGGACTGGCCGTCACCACCACCGCCTGCAGGGTCGTGGTTTTGCCTTGCCTGTTTCGCTGGGCGGGGGTGGGTGCCGTGGTTTGCGCGGCAGCGTTGCCCGCGGCCTGGCCCGTTGCATCGGCCGCGCCGGGACTGGCCGCCAATGCGATGGGCGACAGCACCGCAAGGATGGCGCTGGTCAACGCCAGTCGGATCAATTTGTCGTTCTTCATGATT
>DAIUEL010000189.1:1515-5266 GCA_036845145.1 Rhodanobacteraceae bacterium
TTGCCGGCTCCAACGAACGACAGCGGTATCTGCATTCATACCGATCATTCCCCGAGGACGCGGCCGGAGTCTGCGCGCGTAAAGACAGCGCTGTCAATTGTGCGGTGCATCACGGCAAGCGGTCCACGCGCGGACGGCATCGTGCCTATGGTGCTGGAAAAAAATGTCGATTCGCAATTGTGATGCGGGTCTTGCGCGTTGCACCGCAGCCGTCCGAGTCCACGGAGCAGGCGTGGTTGCCAAAATCCGAACCTGTGCCACACTGTGGTCCCGCAGGCGGCATGACAGCGCTGTCACGATCGATGACCCGGACGCACGAGTCTCGCGAAGAGGATCGACAGGTGGGCTCCGCAACCCTCGATGATGTCGCCAAACACGCAGGCGTTTCCGCGAAAACGGTTTCGCGCGTCGCCAACGGCGAGCGGTCGGTGCGGCCGGAAACCCGCGAACGCGTGCTGCGCGCGATCGAAGCTCTCGATTACCGGCCGAACTTGCTGGCGCGCGGCCTCAGCGGCGCGCACGCATACACGGTCGGCCTGGTTTTCGACAATCCCAACGCGTACTACATCATCGCGATGCAGCAAGGTGCACTCGTCGCGTGCGACGACATGCACTTCGGCCTGCAGATCCGGCCCTGCGACTCCACGGTGCCGACGCTGGCCGAGGACTTGCGCGATTTCGTGCATCGTTCGCGCCTGTCCGGACTGGTACTGACGACGCCGGTGTCGGAACGCACCAAGGCGTTGCGCAAGCTGGTCGGCTACCACATTCCTTTCGTGCGCATCATTTCCGCGGCGCGCGATCCCCGCGACGATTTTCCATGCGTGTACGTCGACGATCGCGATGCCGCCTACGCGATCACCACGCACCTGCTGCAGTTGGGCCATGTGCGAATCGGGTTTCTGCAAGGTGGGAAACACCATCACGCGAGCGCCGAGCGCCTCAAGGGCTACAAGGCCGCGCTGCAGGATTACGGCGTTCCGCTTCGTGACGAGCTGATGATCGAAGGCGATTACGTGTTCGACGACGGCTTTCGCGGCGCACGTCGCCTGCTCGACCTTGCCGAGCCGCCCACCGCCATCTTCGGATGCAACGACGAGATCGCCGCGGGCGCACTGGCCGCCGCGCAATCGACCGGCCTGAGCGTGCCCTACGACGTATCGATCGCCGGATTCGAGGACAGTCCGTTCTCGCGCCACTCGTGGCCGCCGCTCACCACCGCGCGGCAGCGCGCCGACATCATCGTGGAGCGCGCCACCCGCATGCTGATTGCACGCATCAGGGGCGAGCCCATCGACAACGAGGGTTTCAACCCGGAACTCGTGGTCCGCGGCTCGACCGCGCCGCCGCGACCGAAATCGCGTCAACGCAAACGCCGTTAGCCTGCAGCAACATGCGATGCATCGCCGGATGCATCGTGGCACGGACGCATCGGCCAGCCGGCCGGCACCGATGCACGCACGCACGATCGAGAGGAACCTGCCATGAAAGTTCGTTCGCTTTTCGTCGTCTTCGCCTTCGCGCTGTTCGCCACCGCCGTCAGCGCGGCCACGCCCGATCCCGCCAAGACGCGCGGCTACATCGCCCACGCCTGGGGCACCCTTACGCGTTCGGCGGACGAATGCCGGGCGCTGATCGATCCGAAGGTGCCTTCGCATTCGGTCGTGTATCTGCCCGCGGGCGTGACGGCCCCCGCGTCTCTCGAAAAGAGTGCGAAGCGCTGCGGCGTGCGCATCGCAAACCTGCCCGCGCCCATCAAGCAGATCGGGGATTTCGATCCCACCACGCTGCCTACGCAGGGCCTGCTTTATGTCCCGCACCCGTACGTCGTGCCAGGCGGCATGTTCAACGAAATGTACGGCTGGGACAGTTACTTCATCGTGCTGGGACTGGTCGCCGATCGCCATCAGAAGCTCGCGCTCGACATGGTCGACAACGCGCTCTACGAAGTCGAGCACTACGGCGCTGTCTTGAACGCCAACCGGACCTATTACCTCACCCGTTCGCAGCCGCCGCTGCTGAGCGCGATGATGGTCGCGGTGCTGGACGATCCGGCCAGTTTCGCCGATGCCGCCGCGAAGCGCGCCTGGTTGCAACACGCCTATCCGCTGGCGGTGCGCAATTACGAAATCTGGACCCGCAAGCAACATCTCGCCGGTGATACCGGGCTGTCGCGGTATTTCGATTTCGGTGACGGTCCGGTTATCGAGGCGCAGAACAGCGACTACTACGTGGGCGTGATCCGCTGGCTGCTGGCGCACCCGTCGCAGAATCCCGGGTATCTCATCAAGGCGCCGCAGCATCCCGACGAGGCCCAAATCCAAACGCTGAAGACGACGAGTTGCGACGTCACGAAATCGAAAGTCTGCGCGGGCGATTGGCTTGACGGCTACCGCCTCACCGCCGACTACTATCTGGGCGACCGCGCGATGCGCGAGTCCGGCTTCGATACCGATTTCCATTTCGGGCCGTGGGGCGGTTCCACCCATCACTACGCGGGCGTGGGCCTCAACAGCCTGCTGTACCGCTACGAGCGCGATCTCGAAGCGTTCGCGAAGGAGCTTGGCAACACCGCCGATGCCGCGCGCTGGGCGCGCGCCGCCGAATCACGCCGCGCCGCGATCGACAAGTACCTGTGGCATCCGGATCAGGGTCGCTACATGGATTACGACTTCGTCGCAGGCAAGGCATCGACCGATCCGTACCTGACGATGTTCTATCCGCTGTGGGCGGGTGCGGCATCGAAACAACAAGCCATGGCGCTGACGAAGCAACTGAAGCTGTTCGAACACCGCGGCGGCCTCGCGATGAGCACGCGCGACACCGGCGCGCAGTGGGATGCGCCGTTCGGCTGGGCGCCCACCAACTGGATCGCGGTGAAGGGCCTGCAGGATTACGGCTTCGATGCCGACGCGCGACGCATCTCGTGCGCGTTCACCGGCACCGTCGACCGCAGTCTCGCGAAGGACGGCACCATCCGCGAGAAATACAACATGGTGCTGGGCAACGCGGACGTGAAGATCACCGCAGGCTACAAGACCAACGTGATCGGCTTCGGCTGGACCAACGGCGTGTACCTGAAGATGCGCGCCCTCATCGCCGCCGACGGCGGTTGCGAGGCGGCGCCGGCCAGACAGGCCGCCGGTGCGACGCACTAGGACGCCATCGCTTCCACACCCACGAACATCGACGTCTTTTTTGCAACGCGACTGCAAGGGGAAAATCCGATGAACGCCATTGCGATAACCGACGTCGGCCATGCCCGCCGGCACGCCGCCTTCGTCGCCACGCTCGCCGCCCTGGCGGGCTTGATGTTCGGCCTCGACGTGGGGGTGATTTCCGGCGCGCAGCAATTCATCCAGCGCGAGTTCGCGATCAACGACGCCATGCTCGAATACATCGTGAGCAGCATGATGTGGGGCGCAGCGGTCGGCGCGGCGCTCGCGGCTTGGCTGTCGAAACATTTCGGGCGCAAGCGCTCGCTGGTGTTCAGCGCCAGCTTGTTCGTGATCGGCTCGTTGATCTGCGCGTCCGCCTGGTCGCCGGCGGCCTTGATCGGCGCGCGTTGCGTGCTGGGGCTGGCGATCGGCATCGCGGCGTTCACCGCGCCGCTGTACCTCGCCGAGATCGCGCCGCGCGACCGGCGCGGCGCGATGATTTCGACCTATCAGTTGATGATCACCATCGGCATCTTCGTGGCGTTCCTGTCCGATACCGGCTTCAGCTATGTCGAGGGTTGGCGCTGGATGCT
>DAIUEL010000190.1:0-5184 GCA_036845145.1 Rhodanobacteraceae bacterium
CTTGCCACGATTTAGTACCGCTGCTGCGTCCTTGAATTTACGCTGGGCGGCGTAGGCACTAGCGTAGTAAGCGTTCTGAAGGTGCGCACCGTTAGCAGTTGACTCCGAGAACGCTTGGAGCGCGTCCTTGTATTGCCCCGCCTCGATATATAACGCGCCCAGGAGGTATTCGCTGGTCGCACGGTGCGGGTTCTTGGGTGATGCCGATTGCTTGAGATATGGGATAGCTTCATCAAACCGGTTGGCGTACTGCCAAAGAAAATACGCGTAGGACCCAATCCCCGGGTAGTAATCCGGGTAGACGGATACCAACAGTTTCCATTTCTCCAAAGACTGTTTGGGCGCCACATAACTTGCCGCCCACGCATCGACGTACAACCGGTCGCGTGCAGAGAGTCGTTTATTGTCGGCCTGCGCTGCGCGAATGTGTTCCAATGCTTCGCTAGGCAAATTCTCTGTTTGGAAAATCTTGGCGAGCATGATGTGCGCCAAAGCGAAATGCGGATCGATCCGCAACGCTTCGCTGAAATACGCCTCGGCGCCTTTCAAATCGGCATTGTTGTAAGCCTTCTCGCCCAGCGAATACGCCTTCAACGCATTCAAATCCGGCGTCGCCACCTGCGCCAGCGGCTGCGATTGCCTGGACACCATCGCCAGCGCTTCGCCCAGCTTGCCGCGCAACTGCTTGCTGACGCTGTCCAGCGAGGGCAGCACGGATTGCGCGCCGATGCCGTCGGCGGACACCGAGTACACGGTGGCCTGGGTGTTGGGATCGATCACTTCGGCGGTGACGCGCACGCGGCCGCCGACGTCGGCAACGGTGGGCAGGATCAGGGCGCGCGCACCTTCGCGCAGCGCGACCTGCGAGCCGATCGCGCGGGTGACGTCGGTCTTGTCGGGGTTCAATTCCATGCGTTGCAGGGTCTGCTGCACCGAGAGTTCCGGCAGCACGTTGACGTACTGCGACTGGTCGAGGCTGATGCGCAGCGCGGAATCGACCGACTGGTCGAACAGCTTGTCGCCGGTGAGGTTGTGCAGGTTGCCGACCACCACCCAGTCGCGCGCGGCGAACGCCAGCGTGGGCGGGCTTTGCAGCAGGAACCACGTGGTGACGCCGACGGCGATCAGCAGCATCGCGGCTTCGGCCACCAGCGTCAGCGGGCGCCGCCACCACGGCAGGATGCGCTTGGCGGTGCGCACGGATTTCGGCGCATGCAGCGGCGCGACTTCGTCCTCGCCCACTTCCACCACTTCGATGGCTTCGGGCAGGCCCTTGAAGCGGTAGCGGCCGTGGGTTTTCCAGTGCACGCGCTCGGCGGCCTTCGCGCCCAGTTCGCCCTCGGCGCGGTGCGCGATGCCGGCGGCGGCGGACGACATGAGGATCTGTTGCGGCCGCGCCAGTTGCGCCAGGCGCGCCGCGACGGGTTTCACCAGGCCCTCCACCTCGGTGGGCTTGGCGCCGCGCGCGACGTCTTCGGGCGCGTTTTCCCAGACCACCACGTCGCCCATGTGGATGCCGACCCGCGCGCGCACCACCACGCCTTCGGCCGCGGACATGTGTTTCAGGCCGCGCTGGTAATCCAGCGCGAACGCGGCGGCTTGGATGGGGCGTTCGAACATCAACAGGAAGCCGTCGGTCTTGTCGATCTCGCGGCCGCGGTGCTGTTCCACCAGCGCGCGCGCGAGGCGGTCGTGCTTGCGGATGATGTTGGCGGCGTTCTGGTCGCCCATGCGCTCGACCAGCGCGGTGGAATCGGCGATGTCGCACACCACCAGGGTGCGCAGTTGCGGGGTGGCCATGCGGCCGGGACCGGGGGCGGTTTCGAACTGGTGGATTTCGGCGGTCATGGGATTGCCCTGGCGGGTGCCTGCTTTGGCCCCTCTTCCACCGGGAGAGGCGGCTGTAGGCCGCGCGCGTAGCGCGGGGGTGAGGGTTCGGAAGAGCTGTCAACCGGATTTACGCGAAACCCGGACCCTCATCCGGCGCTTCGCGCCACCTTCTCCCGGAGGGAGAAGGGGAAACCCGGACCCCGGATCGCTGCTTCGCGGCGTCCGGGATGACGACAAACTTTTTCGTCGTTCCGATTTTTCGCCATTCCGGCGAAAGCCGGATCCCAGTGACTTTGGACCCGGAACGACAACTACAAAAATATCCGCGCGCGCGGATATTTTTTCATCAGCCCATCACATGCACGCCGTCGCCGCCGGAACCCTTGACGTGGTACAGCGCGCAATCCGCTTCGCTGTACCAGACCGACCACTCGCTGTCGTCGCTGCACAAGCCGCCGCCGACGCTGACGGACACCGCGAGGTCCGGCGCGCTTTTGGCGAAGCGCAACTGGCGCACGCCTTCGACGATGCGTTGCGCGCGTTCGGTCAACTCGTTCTGGTCCTTCACCTGGGTCAAAAGCGCGAACTCGTCGCCGCCAAGCCGGCACGGAAGGTCGGTGGCGCCCGCGGCGTCCTGGATTTCCGCCGCGATCGCGCGCAGCACGTCGTCACCCAAAAGATGCCCGGACTGGTCGTTGATCTGCTTGAAGCGGTCGACGTCGACCAGCAGCAGGCCGAAGCGGCGATGGCGATCGCGCACCTCGGCGGCATTTTCGAGGAACTGGTAAAGGCCACGGCGATTGCACAGCCCGGTCAGGTCGTCGGTGCACACCTGCCGGCGCGCGAGCTGCAACTGGTCGCGCGTCTGGCGCAGCGAATCCAGCGTCTGCATCAGGTCTTCGTTGCGGCGCTTGTAGTTGGCGATCAACTGCTGCTCGCTGGCCACGAGATAGGTGAACGAGCGCAGCATGAATTGCGCCATCTGCAGCGGTTCGCGCCGCATCAGGTTCTCGAAGCGGTCGGGGTCGATCAGGTACAGCACGCTGGGTTCGGCCGCCAGTGCGCTGCCCGAGCGCGCATGGTTGCCCACGAACAGCGCGAGTTCGCCGAAGTATTCGTCGGGGCCGATCAGCTTGTCGGGCAGGTCGCCCGCGAACTCCAGCAGGATGCGGCCGGATTCGATCACGAACATGCTGCGGCCGAATTCGCCGCGCCGGAACACGGCCCGGCCTGCGTCCAGCTCGATGCGTTGGCCGGCGCTGGCAAACAGTTCCCGCTCGTGCTGCGACAACTGGCGCGGCAAACGCCCCATTGCCGGCACATCATCCGCCGAATTGGAAAACCCGGCGATCCGTTGCGACTGCACGCTGAACAAGGCAACCCCCTCTCATGCAAGGCGGGATCATACCGCAGCCGTGGTGACGGCGCAGGCGATGACCGCCATCGACCTGAATGGCACGGAGGCTGCTTGCACACGTCGTGCCATGCGGGAGAACCGAGGAATCACGCTGTTCCGAAGCGCCACTGCGGGCGAGGTCTGCCGACACACCCCAATCGGACGATGGGAGAAGGTTTCCCAGGCGGAATCGACGCGATCAACAGCCCTGGCGAGCGAGCCGCAGGCCTTCCGGGATCAAACGCCGCGATGCTTGCCCCGGAAAGGTCTGTAGAACGCGCGCAACGCGGCGAGGTCGGCATCCTTGTCGGCGGTCGGATGAAACAGCGGGCCGAGGCCGATCACCTTGCGCGGGTAGTCGAAGTATCCGGGCAGGATCGGCACGCCGGCTTGCCGGGCGATGTGCCAGAAACCCGACTTCCATTTCGCGACGGCCTTGCGGGTGCCTTCGGGTTCGATGCCCAGCCACAGGCGTTCGCGGGTGTGGAAACGCTCGACCATCTGCGCGACCACGTCCCTGGCCGCGCCGCGTTCGATCGGCACGCCGCCCAGTTTGCGCAGCAATCCGCCCAACGGCCAGCGGAACAATTCGCGCTTGGCCATGAACGAAATGTCCGCGCCGATCGCGACCTTGAACAGCAGGCCGTGGATGCCGTCCCACCACGACGAATGCGGCGCCACGATCAGCACCGCTTTGCCAACATCGGGCAATTCGCCTTCGAGGCGCCAGCCGCCCAGGCGCACCGCCGCGCGGAACGGTTTGCGCCACGCGCGGCCGGGAAACTGCGGCATCGCCGGCGGCAAGGTCGCGGGCAGCGACGGTTGCGGCGCGTCGGTATTCAATCCTCGCTCCAGGCGCGGCCGCGGTTGCGCTTCACGTTGCCGCGCTGTTTCTTGCCGGCGAGACGGCGTTCCTTCGAGGCGCGCGTCGGCCTGGTTGCGACGCGTTTTTTCGGGGGCACGAGCGCGGCGCGGATGATTTCGATCAGGCGCTCGCGCGCGTCGTCGCGATTGCGCGCCTGGTCGCGGAAGCGCCGGGCCTGGATCACCATCACGCCGTCGTCGGTCAAGCGGCGATCGTGGCGCGCCAGCATCCGCGCACGCACCGGTTCCGGCAGCGACGGCGAATGCGCGACGTCGAAGCGCAGCTCCACCGCGCTTTCGGTGCGATTGACGTGCTGCCCGCCCGGACCGTCCGCGCGCAGGAAACGCTCGGTCAATTCCGATTCGGGAATTTCGATGGATGCGGAGACGCGCATGTTGCAAAGATTACGCGATCCGGAACAGGATCGCGCCATGAATCTGCGTCATCCCCTCGCCTTCACCCGGCATCGCGAAGCGATATCCGGACTGCGTATGCAGGACCGCAAACGCGGAACGCCGCAGACGACCCGAAGAAGATCGGCATTGATCGCGGAGTAGTGCAGCGAATCCCGCCAAGTGATGGGGCCACACAAGGCGGGTTGTCACCCGCCTACAACACACGATCGCTCAAGCCGCGACGGGATAGGCCGGCGCACTGTCCAGCGCCGACGCGCACACTTCCGCGAGTTCCAGAAGGCGCAGGTCGGAACCGGGCGCACCCACGAACTGCATGCCGATCGGCATGCCGTCCGGCAGCGTACCCATCGGAATGCTGACCGCGGGACACGCGGAAAGACTCGCGAACGCGGTGAGGTCGGCTTGCGATGCGGGGATCGGCGCATCGATCGCGAACGCGCCCTGCGGCGTGGTCGGCAACACCAGCACGTCCACGCGCGAGAACACGCGCCGCGCCTTCAGCACCGCGAAATCGAGAATGCGGTCCGCCAGCGCGTAATCGGCGGCAGACTTGCGCGCCGCGTAGTCGAGCAGCGTGCGGAAGTTTTCCGAAACCGGATGCGCGGTGTGGGCCAGGTCGTCCGCGAAGGTGTTGCGCATCTCCGCTTCCATCAGCAGCAGGCCCGCGCGGCGCATCT
>DAIUEL010000191.1:0-5155 GCA_036845145.1 Rhodanobacteraceae bacterium
GGCGGCTACACCTATTCGCTGCGCGACAAGCGTGCGATCGATGCCTTCGCCGGGATCGAATGGGACAGTTGCTGCACGGCGATCCGCATCCTGAGCCGCCACTACGTCTACGACTTCAAGGGCGATTCCAACAACGCCATCATGTTCGAGATCCAGTTCAAGGGCGTCGGATCGTACGGCCAGAAGGCCGGCTCGTTCCTGCAAAATGCTATTCTTGGCTATCAATAACTGCGGTTGGCGCGGCGGCAAATGCTTCTGGCACGCAGTCGTCCATGGCGCCGGGCACCGGCCAAGCCCTCCGTGGCCGGTCGCTTGGCCGGGCCGTGATGCCCCATCGCGCAAGCGCCGGTCCTCGACCTGATCTTCACCATAGCTGCTTCGACCAATCTGTTTCTGGCATGACTCAACTTTCCGGCAGCCGGCGTTGTCCAATCCGGAGCCTCCGCCGGAGCCGCCCTCCGAACCGCCCTTACCGGTCACACAGACGAAAATGAAATCATCGTTCCTCGCCAGCCTCGTCCTGACGCTCACCACTGCCGCCTTGGCTCTGCCCGCTTCGGCACAACTGCTCAGCCCGACCGCGCCGCCGCCGACCAGCGCGCAACCGTCCTCATTGCTCTCGCCCGATGCCGACAGCTCGAATCAGGTCCAGCCGCTGGACCGGATCATCGCAGTGGTGAACGACGGCGTGATCCTGCAGAGCCAGCTCAACCAGACGATGGGAACCGTGGCCCAGCAGATCACCGGTTCCGGCGGCAAGCTGCCGCCGCAAGACGTGTTGGAAAAGCAGGTGCTGCAGCACCTGATCGTCAACCAGTTGCTGGTGCAGAAAGCGCAGGAAAACGGCGTGCGCGTGTCCGACGACCAGGTCGACGCCGCGGTGGCCAATATCGCGCAGCAGAACAAGTTGAGCGTGCCGCAAATGCAGGCGGCGATGCAGCAGGATGGCGTGGACTACGCATCGTTCCGCCAGCAGCTGCGCAACCAGTTGCTGGTACGCGCCATGCAACAGCAGGTGATGCAGCAATCCGCGCAGGTCTCGGATGCGGAGATCAACAACCTCATCGCCAGCCCCGCATTCAAGCAGGGCGAGGTGCACCTGGCGCGGATCCTGATCGGCCTGCCCGAAGGCGCCGACGCCAACCAGATCGCCGCCGCGCAGGCCAAGGCGGACAAGGTCGAGGCCGAACTGAAGAAGGGCGAAAGTTTCGCGTCGCTGGCGGTCAGCAACTCCAGTGCGCCCGAGGCGCTGAACGGCGGCGACCTCGGCTGGCGGCGCGTCGATGAACTGCCGCAAGCCGTGCAGCAGATCGTCAATTCGCTCCAGCCGGGGGAAAGCACCCAACCGCTGCGCGACGCCGCCGGCTTCACGATCCTGAAACTGGAAGGCAAGCGCACCCCCGACACGCAGCAGATCGTCACCGAATATCACGGGCAGCATCTGATGATCAAACCCAACGCGGTGCTGACGCAACAGGGCGCGCACGACAAGATCGACAAGCTCTACCGCGAAATCGTCGACGGTCACGCCGATTTCGCGACGCTCGCCAAGCAGAATTCGGACGATCCGACCACCGCCAACGCAGGCGGCGACATGGGCTGGTTCATGCAGGGCGACTGGGGCGGCGAAGTCGGCAAGCTGATCGCCCAAATGCAGCCGGGCCAGATCACGCAGCCATTCCAGAGCCCGGATGGTTCGTGGCATATCGTCAAGCTGCTCGGTACGCGCCAGGCCGACAAGACCAAGGATCTGGAACGGGAACAGGCGCGCCAGGCGATCGCCGCGCGCAAGGGCCAGCAAGCGTTCGAACAATTCCTGCGTGACACCGAATCGTCGGCGTACATCAGCATCCGGGTGCCGGAATTGGCCGGCGCATCCTCCGCCACCAGCAACGACACGCAATGACGCCCGAGCCGGCCCCGGCCGGCTCGCACCGGCCCACGCAACTTCCGAAACTGGCCGTCACCGGCGGTGAGCCCGCCGGGGTCGGACCCGAACTCGTCGCGCGCTTGGCGGCAACACCGATGGCCGCCGACCTCATCGCGATCAGCGATGCCGGTTTGCTGGAACGCGCCGCGCGACGCTGCGGCATCGCGCTGAAACTGGAACCTTACGACGGTCGGCCGCGCACGTTGCGCGCGGCCGGAAGCGTGCGCGTGCTCGACGTGCCATTGCGCGCCGAGGAAATGCCGGGCCGACTCGATCCCCGCAATGCATTCCACGTCTTGAATACACTGGCGCAAGCGGCCGACGGCTGCCTTGGCGGCGAGTTCGACGGAGTGATCACCGCGCCGGTGCAGAAATCGGTGATCAACGACGCCGGTGAGGTTTTCTCCGGACACACCGAGTTCTTCGCGCAGCGCGCCGGCAGCGATGTCGTGATGATGCTGGCTTCGCCGGAACTGCGCGTGGCGCTGGCCACGACCCACATGCCGCTCGCCAGGGTTCCGGCTGCGGTCACGCGCGAATCGCTGGCCGGCACGTTGCGCATCGTGCACGCGGAACTGATCGCGAAATTCGGCATCACAGCCCCGCGCATCGCGGTGCTGGGCTTGAATCCGCACGCGGGCGAAGGTGGACACCTGGGGCGCGAGGAAATCGAGACGATCATTCCCACGCTCGATGCGCTGCGCGGCGAAGGCATGCAACTGATTGGACCGTTGCCCGCCGACACCGCATTCGTTCCGGCCATTCGCGCATGCTATGACGCGGTGCTCGCGATGTATCACGACCAAGCCCTTCCGGTCCTGAAATCCGAAGCGTTCGACCGCACCGTCAACATCACGCTCGGGTTGCCCTTCATCCGCACCTCGGTTGACCACGGCACCGCGCTGGACCTCGCCGGCACCGGCCGCGCCGATCCGGCCAGCATGTTCGCGGCAGCCGAGATGGCGCTGCATCTCGCTACACGAAACAACGTAAAAAGCCTTGACGCGGATTGACGCGGATCAAATCAGATAAAGACAAAGCTGCCTTCTTTATCCGCCTTTGCCTGTTTTTCCCCAGTCAAATTTTTGCTCCGCGCTTTATCCGCCGTTATCCGCGTTGATTCGTGTCAAAGGCTTCATTTTTGTTGTTGTCGACGTCCCTCGGTTTCCATGTCACGCCCCAAAAAACAGTACGGCCAGCATTTCCTGCACGAACGCGGCGTGATCGATCGCATCGTCGCGGCCCTCTCGCCGCAGCCGGGCGAGCGCATCGTCGAAATCGGCCCGGGCGAGGGCGCACTCACGTTGCCGCTGTTGCGCGTTGCCGGCCGCATGACCGCGATCGAACTCGACACCGACTTGATCGAACCGCTGCGGGCACGCGCCGCCGCGCTCGGTGAACTCGAGATCATCCACGCCGACGTGCTGAAGGTGGACCTGACCGCGCTCGCCCGCGGCGGCAAACTGCGCCTCGCCGGCAACCTGCCCTACTACGTCTCCAGCCCGATCCTGTTCCACTGCCTCGCGCATGCCGATGCGATCGCCGACATGCATTTCATGCTGCAGAAGGAAGTCGTCGACCGCATGGCGGCCGAGCCCGGCGGCAAGGTCTACGGACGGTTGTCGGTGATGCTGCAGCTCGCCTGCCAGGTGGAGCCACTCCTGCGCGTCTCGCCGGGCGCGTTCCGGCCACCGCCCAAGGTCGAATCGGCCGTGGTCCGGCTCGTGCCGCTGCCCATATCGCAACGCCCGGATGCGCACCTCGCGCACGCGATCGAAGCCGTGGTGCGCGCCGCGTTCGGCCAGCGCCGCAAGACGCTCTCCAACGCCTTGCGCGGATGGCTGGATTCCGAAGCCATCCGCACCGCCGGCATCGACCCACGCGCACGCGCTGAAAGCGTGTCCCCGCAAGGCTTCGTCGCGTTGGCACGGCAAGTGGATTCCGCCGGCTTGCAGGCCGCACCGAAACTCGCCGACAATGCGGACCAATGAGCACGCGCCCCACCACCACCGACAAACCCAGCAAGTCTCGCGAACCCGAACCACACGCGGTCGAGATCGACGTCGAGGCGCGCTATGTTTCCGACCAGTCCAAGCCGGAAGCGAACCGCTACGTGTTCTCCTACGTGATCACGCTGCGCAACCTCGGCATGATGCCCGCGCGCCTGCAGACCCGGCACTGGGTGATCACCGACGCCAATGGCAAGGTCGAGGAAGTGCGCGGCGAAGGCGTGGTGGGCGAACAGCCGCGCCTGCAGCCGGGCGAAAGCTACAGCTACACCTCCGGCGCGGTGCTGGAAACTCAGGTCGGCACCATGCGCGGCGCCTACCTGTTCCACGCCGACGACGGCACCGACTTCGAGGCTCCGATTCCCGAATTCGTGCTGTCGGTTCCGCGCACCCTGCACTGAGCCGGCCGGATCCGCGCATGGCCGTCTACGCGATTGGCGATGTGCAAGGTTGCTATCCGGAATTGCAGCGCCTGCTGGAGCGATTGCATTTCGATCCTTCGACCGATCGCCTGTGGTTCTGCGGCGACCTGGTCAACCGCGGCGGCGAATCGCTGGAAGTGCTGCGGCTCGTCCACGCGCTGCGGGAACACTGCATCATCACGCTTGGCAACCATGACCTGAGCCTGCTGGCGGTTGCCGAACGCGAACCGGAAGCACGCGCGCGCACCAACCCCGACCTGCGCCGGGTGCTGCAAGCCGAAGACGCCGGCGCGCTGATGGAATGGCTGCGCCACCAGCGCCTCGCGCACCACGACGCCGAGCTGGGTTTCACGCTGGTGCACGCCGGTCTCGCGCCTTCGTGGACACTGAAGCAGGCGTTGCACATCGCGCACGAGGTCGAGCGGGCATTGCGCGGTGACGGCCACCGCGCGCTGCTGCAACGGATGTTCGGCAATCGTCCGGCGCGCTGGTCATCGAAGCTGCACGGCCACGACCGGCTGCGCGCAGCCATCAACATCTTCACCCGGATGCGTTATTGCGACGCGCACGGCCGCATCGATTTCGATGCGAAGGGGGCGCCGGGTTCGCAACGCGCCGGGCTGTACCCGTGGTTCGAAGTGCCGGGCGTCCGCGCGCGCGAAACCCGCATCGTGTGCGGGCACTGGTCCGCGCTCGGACGCTTCGCGGGGCTTGGCGTTTACGCCATCGACACCGGGTGCGTATGGGGCGGCAAGTTGACCGCATTGCGGCTCGATGGCGAGGAGCCGCAGTTC
>DAIUEL010000192.1:0-5136 GCA_036845145.1 Rhodanobacteraceae bacterium
GCGCGGCCCCGGAATGACGACGACCAAGTGGAATCCATGTAAATGTTCGGCTACTACCTCGACCTTGCCATCCGCAGCCTCAAGCGCAACCGCTTGCTGACGGTGCTGATGGTGCTGGCCATTGCGATCGGCATCGGCGCGTCGATGACCACGCTGACGGTGATGCATCTGTTGTCGGGCGACCCGCTGCCGGGCAAGAGCGCGCGCATCTTCTACGCGCAGGTGGACGGCGACCCCACGCCGGATTACAGCCACCGCGAACCGCCCGACATGCTGGATTACCAATCCGCGGTCGACCTCTGGAACGCGCACCGCGCGGATCGCCAGGCATTGCTGGTCGACAGCCAGATCAAGGCGCGCTCGCCTGACGCCAATCGCCCGCCGCTGATGCTGATGATGCTTTCGACGACTTCGGATTTCTTCCCGATGTTCGAGGTACCGTTCGAATACGGCAGCGCGTGGAGTGCGCAGGATGATGCCAATCGCGCACGCGTCGCGGTGATCTCGTCGGATTTGAACGACAGGCTGTTCGGTGGCCGGGACAGCGTGGGCAAAAGCCTGCGGCTGGGCGACGCCGATGCGCGGATCGTCGGTGTGCTGAAACCATGGCGGCCTTCGCCGCTGTTCTACGCCGTGCGCGGCGGGCGCTTCGCGAATGGCGACACCGCGGATTACTACACCAAACCGCAGGACGTGTTCACGCCGTTCTTCACCGGCCTCGAAATCAACGACGGCAATTTCCAGCCCTTCAACTGCTGGTCGCCGCCGCCGAAGCCGGGCCATCTCGTCAGTTCGCCCTGCAACTGGGTCGCGCTGTGGGTGCAGTTGGACAGCTCCGCCAGGATCGCGGCCTACCGGGATTTCGTGGGCGGCTACGCCACCGGGCAGAAGGCGCTGGGCCGGATCGGCTACACCGAAACGCGGTTGCGCAACCTGATGCAGTGGCTGGACTTCAATCACGTCGTGCCGCGCAATGCGAAGCTGCAGGCATGGCTGGCGTTCGCGTTCCTCGCGATCTGCCTGTTCAACACGGTCGGGCTGCTGCTGGCGAAGTTCCTGCGCCGCGCCGGTGAGATTGGCGTGCGCCGCGCGTTGGGTGCGTCGCGGCGGTCGGTGTTCGCGCAGTGTCTGACCGAAGCGGGCTTGATCGGCTTCATCGGCGGCGCGGGTGGCTGGCTGCTGACGCTGGTCGGCTTGTGGCTGGTGCGGCGCCAGCAGACGCCGTATTCCGACCTGGTGCACATGGACGTGCCGATGTTCCTGGTCACGTTCGTGCTGGCCGTCGTGGTGAGTCTGCTGGCGGGGGCGTTGCCCGCGCTGCGTGCGAGCCGCATCGCGCCGGCGCTGCAGTTGAAAACGTTGTGACGGCGATGCGTACAACGATGACGTCATCCCGGCGTCGGCTGGAATCCAGATTTGATGCCATCCGTGCGATTGGGTCCAGGCCATTCCCTGGCCGGAATGACGACTCGCGAATTTCACGAGGGTGACCATGCAGATCCAACCCATCCTTTCCGCTTTGAAAAAGCATCGCCTCTCGACTGCGCTGATCGCGCTGGAAATCGCGCTGGCCTGCGCGGTGCTGTGCAACGCCTGCTACCTGATCGCCGGACGCCTGTCGGCGATGCGCATCGACAGCGGCGTGGATGAAACTTCGCTCGGCTTCCTCTCGCTGCAAGGCTTCGATGGCAGCCAGGCCAGCGACCTCAATGCGCGCGTGGTGGCCGGGCTGCGCGCCGTCCCGGGCGTCGAATCGGTGCACGTCATCAACTCGGTGCCGTTCGGGCCGCAGGCCGGCGCGGTGGGCATCACGCTCGACCAGGCCGGCAAGCAGTTCCGCGGCGTGCCGGAGCTCTACATCGGCGATCCCGGCACGCCCGAGGCGCTGGGCCTGCAACTGGTCGCCGGCCGCATGCCGACGGCGGACGACTACCAGCCGATCAAGACCTTCGTGCCCGCCAGCTCGCGGGTATTGATCACGCGCACGCTCGCCGAGCACCTGTGGCCCGGCAAGGATCCACTCGGCAAGGAATTCTGGAGCGGCCCGTTCCACTTCCGCGTGATCGGCGTGGTCGCGAACCTCGCCATCCAGCAATATGACGAAGAGGGCGAGCACGGTGCGCAGTGGACGGTGTTTGTGCCGGCGCAACCGGGGCCGCAGTTGGCAGGAACCTACCTGGTCCGCGCCAAGCCGCGGGATCTCGATCGCGTGATGACGGAAGCGAAAGCCGCGATGGCCCGCATCGCGCCGGATGCAGTGGTCGACCATGAAGACAGCCAGACCATCCGCGAACTGCGCCGGCACTTCTTCCAGACCGACCGTGCGATGGCGGGGTTGCTGGTTGGCGTGATCGTTGCGCTGCTGGGCGTCACCGCGTTCGGGATCGTGGGACTCGCGAGCTTCTGGGTCGCGCAGCGGCGCAAGCAGATCGGCATCCGCCGTGCGCTTGGCGCGACGCGCGCGGACATCCTGCGCTACTTCCAGACCGAAAATTTCCTGATCGTCACGTTCGGGATCGTGCTGGGCATCGCGCTGGCGATCGGCATCAACCTGGGATTGATGAAATTTTTCGAAGTGCCGCGTCTTCCTTTGTGGTACTTGCCGGTCGGCGCGATCGCGCTGTGGTTGCTTGGGCAGTTGGCGGTACTGGTGCCGGCGCTGCGCGCCGCGGCGGTGCCACCGGTGGTGGCGACGCGGAGCGTGTGAGCTTGGAAGCCCTCCCTTCAAGGGGAGGTTGGGCAGGGATGGGTTGGCTGTTCGGAAACGACACGATGAAAGGGCAAAATAACCAGGTGTTCGAAAATATGGAAGAAGTGTGCGAGACGATTTGGCAGGTGCTGCAGATGCGCGCAACCCAACCCCACCCCGGCCCTCCCCTTGAAGGGTGGGGCGACCCGCTGGAGCGATAAGGCATGTTTCGCTACTACCTCGACCTCGCATTGCGCAGCTTCAAGCGCAACCGCGTACTCACCGCGCTGATGGTGCTGGCGCTCGGACTCGGCATCGGCGCGTCGATCACCACGCTCACGGTGCTGAAGCTCTTGTCCGGCGATCCGCTGCCGCAAAAGAGCGCGCAGGTGTTCGCACCGGAGCTCGATCCGTTGACCGCGGCGAGCACCACGCCGGAGGAGAAAGTGTTCCAGAGGTGGGGCAACCTTATGACCTACACCGACGCGATGAACCTGCTGCACGCGCGCAAGGCCAAGCGGCAGGCCGTGATGGCGCTGGCGTCCAGCAAGGTCTCGCCGCAAGTGCCGGGCCAGCATCCGTTCTTCAGCGATGGCGTCATCACCACGTCTGATTTCTTTTCCATGTTCGGTGCTTCGTTCCAGTACGGCAGCGGCTGGAGCGCGAACGATGACGAAAACCGTGCGCACGTCATCGTCATTGCGGGGTTCCTCAACGACAAGCTGTTCGGCGGCAGCAACAGCATCGGCAAAATCCTGCGCGTCAACGACCACGATTACCGCATCGTCGGCGTGCTGAAACCGTGGGCGCCGCAGCCGCGCTTCTACGCGGTGAACCTCGGTGGCCGCGGGTATGGCAAGGGTGACGCGTTGTTCATGCCGCTGCAGGCCGCGATCGCGGACAAGGTGAACACGCAGACCGTCAACTGTTTCGATTCGGATGTCGACATCGATCATCTGGAAACCGCACCCTGCGTGTGGGTGTCGACGTGGGTGGAACTGGCGAATGCGTCGGACGCCAAGGTCTACAAGACGTTCCTGTCCAACTATGCGGCCCAGCAGATTTCGCTTGGACGATTCCACCATCCCGGGGTCGGGCTGCCCGACCTCATGGGTTTCCTTGCACAGCAACGGGTGGTGCCGAACGACGCGCGCATGCAGACCAACCTCGCTTTCGGGTTCCTGCTGATCTGCGTGGTCAATACCGTCGGCCTGCTGCTGGCGAAATGCCTGCGCCGCTCACGCGAGATCGGCGTGCGCCGTGCGCTCGGCGCGACCCGCGGCGCGGTGTTCACGCAATTCATGGTCGAGTCCGGGATGGTCGGTGTCGCCGGTGGCGTGCTGGGCCTTGTGTTCGCGGAGCTCGGGTTGTGGGCGATTCGCAAGCAGCCCGCCGAATACGCCAGCCTTGCGCATCTGGACGTTTCCATGTTCATCGCTACCTTCGTGATCGCCTTGGTCGCGAGCCTCATCGCGGGCTTGTTGCCCGCGTGGCGCGCCTGCGTGGTGGCGCCGGCGCCGCAGTTGAAGTCGGTTTGAGGGGACATTCATGGATATCCAACCCATCTTCGCTGCACTGCGGAAGCACAGGATTCCGGCCGCGCTGATCGTGCTGGAAATCGCGCTCGCCTGCGCGGTGTTGTGCAACGCGGTATTCATGATCGGGCAGCGCATCGGCGAGATCCATTCGCCGAACGCGATAGACGAGCAGGGCATCGTCGACATCGGCGTGCAGGGCATCAATCCCGACACTGCGAATGTCGACATCCCGCGCGATCTCGCCACGCTGCGGGAAATACCGGGCGTCACCGCGGCGGCGGCGGTCAACATGCTGCCGCTGGGCAACAACAGCTGGAACATGAATGCGGGCACGTCGCCCGACCAGCTGCTGTCGAAGGACAGTCCCAATGTCGCGGAATACCTTTTCACGAAAGATGGACCCGATGCGCTCGGCCTGAGCCTGATGAAAGGACGCTTTTTCAACGACGACGAATACGCCGACAGCAAGCTGGGCAACAACTACCTCCCGAGCGCGCACGTGGCGCTGGTGACGCAAAGCCTGGCCAGGCGCCTGTGGCCGGACGCCGAAGCACTCGGCAAGCCGATCTGGATCGGCAAGAACAATCGCTACACGGTGGTTGGCGTCGTGGCGGACGTGCTGCGCCCCGATGCGAATGGCGGCGAGACGGGGCACTTCCTCTCCGCGTTCTTCCCGGTCAGCCCGGCCGCCGGTATCCAGGATTACGTGGTGCGCAGCGCGCCGCAGGATCGCGCGCGCATCCTGCGCGATGGCGTGCAGAAGCTGGAAGCGCTGTCGCCGTCGGTGGTCGTCGAAGGCCGCACCTTCACCGAAATCCGCGACAAGTATTACGCGAACGCGCGCAGCATGGTCTGGATGCTGGTGCTGGTGTGCGTGGTGATGCTGGCCGTGACCGCGTTCGGCATCGT
>DAIUEL010000193.1:0-5090 GCA_036845145.1 Rhodanobacteraceae bacterium
CATCTGCCGGTACAGGAAACGCCGGTCCTGGCAAATCGAATTGCCGCACATCGGCGACTTCCCGGCCGGCACCCAGCGTTCGAGGAACGCAATGGTTTCCGCTTCGGCGTGCGCGTGGTCGGTGCCGGATTCAAGCACGCGCTCCCACAAGCCCGACTTGGTGTGCTGGTGCCGGTTCCAGTCGTCCATCGCCAGCAGCCGCGCTTCCTCGTGACGGATGGCGAACTGCGGCCCTTCGGCGAGTATCTGGAGGTTGCGGTCGGTGACCACGGTGGCGATTTCAATGATCGAATCGGTGTCGGGATTGAGACCCGTCATTTCGAGATCGATCCAGATCAGGTTGTCATCCACGCAATCGGTCATTGAATTCTCCTTCCCGCCAGTCTAGCAACATCCCGTACGCCGGGCCGATTGCCTGCCGCGCGTGCGTGCCGTAGGCTCGCCCGATGCCTACGCCGACAATGTTGTGGTACGACTACGAAACCACCGGCACCGATGCCGCGCGCGATCGGCCGGCGCAGTTCGCCGCGCTGCGTACCGACACTGATCTGCGCCCGATTGGAAATCCCGCCACGCTGTATTGCGCGCCGGCAGCGGACGTCCTGCCGCATCCGGAAGCCTGCCTGATCACCGGCATCGCGCCGCAGGACATGGCGCGCGAAGGCCTGATCGAAGCGGATTTCGCGGGCGCGGTGCACGAACTGCTGGCCGAGCCGGGCACCTGCTCCGCCGGCTACAACAGCATCCGTTTCGACGACGAAGTCAATCGCAACCTGTTCTACCGCAACTTTTTCGACCCGTACGAACATTGCTGGAAGAACGGCAATACGCGCTGGGACATCATGGATCTGGCGCGCGCCTGCCATGCGTTGCGCCCCGACGGCATCGAATGGCCGCTGCGCGAAGACGGTTCCCCTTCGTTCAAGCTGGAACACCTGGCGCAGGCGAACCGGCTGGAACAGGCGCGCGCGCACGACGCCACGTCCGACGTGATCGCAACGGTCGGCCTTGCGCGATTGTTGCGCGATCGCCAGCCACGGCTGTACGAATGGTGCTTCGCGCTGCGCCACAAGCGCGCCGTGATCGCGAAGCTGGCGGGCGCGCTGGCGGCACGGCAGCCGCTGCTGCACGTCTCCCACAAGTACGCCGCACAGCGCGGCTGCCTCGCGATGATCGTGCCGCTCGCGGAGCACCCGACCCGCGAAGGCACCTTCATCGTCGCCGATCTGGATGCCGATCCGGGTGCCTGGACCGATCTCGATTCCGACGACTTGATGGAACGGCTGTTCACGCCGCGGGCCGATCTTCCGGAAGACATGCAGCGCCCGCCGATCAAGGAAGTGCACGCCAATCGCTCGCCGTTCGTCGCGCCCATCGAAACGCTGCACAACGTGGACACGCGACGCATTGCACTCGATCCCGATCGCTGTCTGGATCACCTGGAAAAAATCCGCGCCGTCGATGGCCTGGGCGAACGCATCCGCCATGCTTTTGCAGCCCGCACGCCCGGCCGGCGCGATGGCGAAGATCCGGAGCTGATGTTGTATTCGGGCTTCGCATCGGACGCGGACCGGAAACGCTTCAACGAAGTGCGCGCCACGCCGCCCGAGCGCTTGGGCACCACAGAATTCTCGTTCGACGATCCGCGCTACGACGAACTGTTGTTTCGCTACCGCGCACGCAATTGGCCGATCTCGCTGGATGCGGATGAACGGGAGCGCTGGCGGACATTCGTCTGCGCCAAGCTCACCCGTGAATCGGACCCGCGCACGTTGACGCTGGCGCAATACTTCGCGACCATCGCGCGGTTGCGCACCGAAATACCGCCCGGTCCCCTGCAGGCGTTGCTGGATCGCCTGCAGGCATGGGGTGAAACCGTTCGCGCCGAGTCCGGGGTCTGACATGCAGCACGCCTGGTTTTCCCCTGCCACTTTCCGCTTCCTGCACGCGCTGCAACGCCACAACAACCGCACCTGGTTCAAGGCGCACCAGGACGATTACGAAGCCCACGTGCGCGGACCGTACCTGCAATTGATCGCGGACCTGCAGCTACCAGTCGCGAAGCTCAGCAAACATTACCGCGCCGACCCGCGCAAGGTCGGCGGTTCACTGTTCCGCATCCAGCGCGATACGCGGTTTTCCGGCGACAAGGCGCCTTACAAGACGTGGGCAGGCGCACGCATCTTCCACGAACGGCGGCGCGAAATCGCCGCGCCATCGTTCTACCTGCACATCGCGCCGGGCGACTGTTTCGTCGGCGCCGGATTGTGGCATCCGGAAAACCATACCCTGCGCAACATCCGCAGCTTCATCGTCGACAATCCGGCCGCGTGGAAACGCGCCGCGCACGGCCGCGCTTTCCGCGAACATTACGAATTCTGGGGTGAATCGTTGAGCCGCGCGCCGCAAGGTTTTCCGGCAGATCATCCGTTGCTGGAAGACCTCAAGCGCAAAAGCTTCGCCGCGGGCGTCGGCTTCGACGACGCGCTGGCCTGTTCACCTAAACTATTTTCTTTCGCGGTCGATCACTTCAAGCGACTCGCGCCGCTGGTCGATTACCTGTGCGCGGCGCAGAACCTGGAGTTCTGACAATGGCGCAGAAGCACATCGCGCCATTCGTGGCGGCAGCGCCGCACCCTGCTAGGCCTCGGCGAACGGAAACGCCAGCACGTCGCGGATGTCTTCGCTGCCGAGCAGGTGCATCAGCAGGCGATCGACGCCCAGCGCGACGCCGGCGCAGTCGGGCAATCGGTCCAGCACCGCCAGCAGGTTTTCGTCGAGCGGCAATTCGTATTGTCCGCGCGCACGGCGGCGCGCATTGTCATGCTCGAAACGTGCGCGCTGTTCGGCCGCGTCGTTCAATTCATGGTAACCGTTGGCGAGCTCGTACTGCCCGAGATACAACTCGAAGCGCTCCGCGACCGGCGGCTGCCCCGGCCGGATGCGCGCCAGCGAGCATTGCGAGGCCGGGAAGTCGTACACAATGGTAATGGCATGATGCGGCAACGCCGGTTGCAGGCGGTGTGTCACCAGCAAGTCGAGCCAATCATCGCGGGTAAGGCCATCGGAATCGATGCGAAATTCCGACAGCGGTGCACGCAACGCGACTTCGTCCGCAGCGAAAGGATCCATTCCCAACTCGCGGCGAAACCATTCGCGATAGCTGAGCGCCGCGACGTCTGCATCGCGGCCGACCAGTGTCAATGCGGTGCGCACGAATTGCGCGCATTCCAGCATCAGGCGACGATGATCGAAGCCGATGCGATACCACTCCAGCAGCGTGAATTCGGGATTGTGTGAGGAACCTGCTTCGCCGTTGCGGAACACGCGACCGAGTTCGTAGCAATCACCGAAGCCGCCCGCCAACAATCGCTTCAGCGGGTATTCCGGCGATGTGCGCAGGAACCGCTCGCGCGCACCCGCACCGACCGGCCCGGTGAAGGCGGTCGAGAATCCGTCGATGTTGGGTTCGGTATTGCCGGCACGCGAGAGGATGGGCGTTTCGACTTCCGCGACATGGCGCTCCGCGAAGAAATCGCGCGCCAACGAGTTGAGGCGAGCGCGCATGCGAAGCGCGTCATGACGGGTCGCGAAATCAGCCACCATGGGACTTCAGGAAGCCCAGCAGTCTCGCTTCGTCCCAGACTTCCACGCCCAATGCTTCGGCCTTCTCGAGCTTGGAGCCCGCGGCTTCCCCCGCTACCACGAACGAAGTTTTTTTCGACACCGAACCCGCGACCTTGGCGCCCAGCGCTTCCAACTTGTCCTTCGCCTCGTCGCGGGTCAGCGACGAAAGGCTGCCGGTGAGCACCACGGTTTGGCCGGCGAGCGGACCTTCGGCTCGCCGTTGCGGCGCGGATTCCTTCCAGTGCACGCCGGCTTTTTTCAGTGCGGCGATGGCATCGCGGTTGCGCGATTCGGCGAAGAACGCCGCGATATGCCCGGCCATGATCGGGCCGACGTCGCTCACCTCGGTGAGTTCCGTTTCGCTGGCGTGCATCAAGCCGTCCAGCATGCCGAAGTGCCGGGCCAGTGTCTTGGCCGTCGCTTCACCGACATCCGGAATTCCGAGTGCGTAGAGGAATCGTTCGAGCGTAGTGGCCTTGCTGGCTTCGATCGCATCCACCAGGTTCTCGGCCCAGCGCGTCGCGATCTTGCCGGCCCTCACGGTCTCCGGAACCACGCCATCGCGCTCTTCGCCGCGGCGTTTCATCGCCACGAAGTCGTCCAGTGTCAGTTTGTAGAGATCGGCGGGCGAGTGCAGGTAATCGAACGCGATCAGATCTTCGATGTAGCGCTCACCCAAACCGTCGATGTCCATCGCACGCCGCGATGCGAAGTGCGCGATGGACTGCAGACGCTGCGCAGCGCACACCAACCCGCCCGTGCAACGCGCGACCACTTCGCCCTCTTCGCGGACTATCGCCGAGCCGCACACCGGACAATGCTCCGGCATGTGCCATGGCCTGGTACCCGGCGGGCGGCGTTCAAGATTCACCCGCACGACTTCCGGGATCACGTCGCCGGCGCGCCGCACGATCACGGTGTCGCCGGCGCGCACGTCCAGCCGCGCGACCTGGTCCATGTTGTGCAGCGTGGCCTTGGTGACGGTGACGCCACCCACCTGCACCGGCTGCATCACCGCGAATGGCGTGGCTGCGCCGGTGCGCCCGATGTTGATCTCGATGGCTTCGATGACCGTGCTTTTTTCCTGCGCCGGATACTTGTGCGCCAGCGCCCACCTCGGCGCTCGCGACACGAAGCCCATTTCGTTTTGCTGGTCGTAGCGATCCAGCTTGTAGACCACGCCGTCGATGTCGTAAGGCAAGGCATCGCGCTGCTGCCCCATCCGGCGGTAGTAGTCGAGCAAGCCTTCCAGTCCTTCCGCGCGCTCGACCTGCGGGCTCACCGGAAATCCCCATTCGCGCAGCCGGTCCAGCGTTGCCAGATGGGTGACCGGCAGACTGCCGCCCTGCACTTCGCCTATCGCGTAGGCGTAGAACGCGAGCGGACGCGAAGCGGTGACGGCGGGATCGAGCTGTCGCAGCGAGCCCGCCGCGCCGTTGCGCGGATTGGCCAGCGTGCGCTCG
>DAIUEL010000194.1:0-5048 GCA_036845145.1 Rhodanobacteraceae bacterium
TGGCCGGACGCGGTCAAGATCATGCAGCGCAACTGGCTGGGGCGCTCGGAAGGGCTGGAAATCCGCTTTGATGTCGAGGGCGGCGAATCGCTCGAAGTCTTCACCACGCGGCCCGACACCTTGATGGGCGTGACCTGTCTCGCGATCGCGGCCGAGCACCCGCTGGCCATTGAAGCCGCGCGCAACAATCCGGCGCTGCAAGCCTTCATCGAAGAATGCAAGCAGGGCGGCGTGTCCGAAGCCGAACTTGAGACCAAGGAAAAGCGCGGCGTCGATACCGGGCTGTTCGCGGTGCATCCGGTGACGGGCGAACGCGTGCCGATCTGGATCGCCAACTTCGTGCTGATGGGATACGGCACCGGCGCGCTGATGGCGGTGCCCGGCCACGACCAGCGCGACTGGGAATTCGCGACCAAGTACGACCTGCCGATCAAGATGGTGATCGTCAGCGATCCGGTGCGCGACGCGATCCGCGAACTCGCGCGTGATGCGGCCGAGAACACCGATGCGATGAGCGCGGCGCTCGGCCAGTCGAAACCCATCGACGTGGCCGAACCACGGCCGGTCGAGGATCTGCTGGAAGAATTCGAGAACCGCGTCATCACCGAAGGCCCGTTCCTGGAACACGGCACGCTGGTCAACTCCGGCGAATACGACGGCATGGATTTCCGTCAGGCATTCGATGCGCTGGCCGAACGCTTCGAGCGCGAGGGCCGCGGCGGGCGCCAGGTGAACTGGCGGCTGCGTGACTGGGGCGTGTCGCGCCAGCGTTACTGGGGTTGCCCGATCCCGATCATCCATTGTCCGAAATGCGGCCCGGTGCCGGTGCCGGAAGACCGGTTGCCGGTGGTGCTTCCGGAAGACGTCGCGTTCAGCGGTGTGCGATCGCCACTGAAGTCCGACCCCGAATGGCGCAGGACGACGTGCCCCGAGTGCGGCGGCGCGGCCGAGCGCGAAACCGACACTTTCGACACCTTCATGGAATCGAGCTGGTACTACGCACGCTACACCTCGCCGGGTGCGGCGACGCAGATCGACGCGCGCGCCAACTACTGGCTGCCGGTCGACCAGTACATCGGCGGCATCGAGCACGCGATCCTGCACCTGTTGTACTTCCGCTTCTACCACAAGCTGCTGCGCGACGCGGGACTGGTGCACTCGGACGAACCCGCGACCAACCTGCTGTGCCAGGGGATGGTGGTGGCGGAGACGTTCTATCGCGAGGACGGTGGCGGCGAAAAGACGTGGATCAATCCGGCCGATGTCGACCCCCGGCGTGACGACAAGGGGCGTGTTGTCGGCGCGACGTTGAAGGCCGACGGCCAGCCGGTGCAGATCGGCGCGTCCGAAAAGATGTCGAAGTCGAAGAACAATGGCGTCGATCCGCAGGTGATGATCGGCCGCTACGGCGCCGACACCGTGCGACTGTTCTCGATGTTCGCCTCGCCGCCCGACCAGTCGCTGGAATGGAACGAGGCGGGCGTCGAAGGCATGGCGCGCTTCCTGCGCCGCTTCTGGCGTGACGTGGTGACGCACGCCTCGCAGCCGGATCATCCGGAGATCGATCCGGCGACCTTGAACCCCGCGCAAAAGGCCATGCGCCGCCAGTTGCACGAAACCATCGCCAAGGTCGGTGACGACATCGGCCGCCGGCGCAACTTCAACACCGCGATCGCGGCGCTGATGGAACTCTTGAACGCGCTGTCGAAGTTCGACGACATGAGCGACGCCGGCCGCGCCTTGCGCCACGAGACGCTGGAAACCATGGTGCTGCTGCTGAACCCGTTCACACCGCACACCAGTCATGCGTTGTGGCAGGCGCTGGGCCATCGTGAAACGCTGGTCGAGGACGTGCCGTGGCCGAAGGCCGACCCGGCTGCACTCGTGCGCGACAGCGTCACGCTGGCGGTGCAGGTCAATGGCAAGCTGCGCGGCACGCTGGACGCCGCGCCCGACGCGCCGCGCGAACAACTCGAAGCCGCCGCGCGCGCGCTGCCGGGCGTCGCCGCCGCGATCGGCGACAAGACCGTGCGCAAGGTGATCGTGGTGCCGGGCAAGATCGTGAATGTCGTCGTCGGCTGACGGTAGACAGTCGGTACGCGATGAACGAACGGCTTCCGGTTGGGAGATCGCCAACGCTGGGTGAGGACCGGCCCTCCCACCTTGGTCGAACATTCCAGCCACCGCGGCTCCCCTGATACGCTTTGCCATTGTCCGGCGCGAAGACCATCCATGTTCCGCCCAGCCCGCTTTCTACAATTCGTCGCGTGTGTCGCTTGCATCGCCGTGCTCGCCGGTTGCGGCTTCCATCTGCGCCGCAGCGCCGCGCTGCCGGCGGTGATGCAGCAGCAGGTGTACCTGCAGATCAGCGGCGGCGGCGAATTCACGCGCTCGCTGGCCGGGGCGTTGCGCGCAGCCAAAGTCGACGTGCTGGACACTTCCACCACCGGCGTCGCGACCCTGTCGGTGCCGGTTGCTGCGTTTGGTTCGCGCCTGTTGACCAGCGGCGCGGTGCAGCGCGTCGGCGAATACGTGGTGACCTTCAACGTGCAATTCACCTTGATCGACGCGAATGGCAATACCGTGATTCCGATGCAGACACTCTCGCTGTCGCACGAATTCGCGCTCGACCAGACCCAGTTCTCGGCGATTTCCAGCGAGACCGAAGCGATCCAGCGCAGTCTTGTGCGCGAGATGACCGATGCGGTGATGCGGCGCATCGAAGCGCAGGCGCACCTCGGCACGCCGGCCGCAGCATCGAGCACGGTGCTCCCCGGTCCGGTTTCCAGCACCGCGGCGCCGGCCTCCGCGTCCAGCGCGGACTGAACCGTGGCGGACGCATTCGAGGCTTTTCTGAAGGCGCTGGCGAAGGGCGAGCTTGCGCCGGTGTACCTGCTGGCCAGCGAAGAACCGCTGCAACTGCAGGAAGCCGGTGACGCGTTGCGGGCGCGCGCCCGTGCGCTGGGCTACGCCGAGCGCGAAGTGCTGGATGTCGAAGCGCATTTCGACTGGGACCGGCTGGCGCGCAGCAGCGCAAGCCTGTCGCTGTTCTCGTCGCGTCGCTTGATCGAATTGCGCCTGCCCACCGGCAAGCCCGATCGCGATGGCGCCGCCGCCATCACCGAATGGTGCAAGTCCCCCGCGCCCGACACCGTGCTTATGATCAGCGCCGCGCAATGGAGCAAGAAGCACGAAGGCGCGTGGGTGAAGACCGTCGAGCGCGCCGGTGTCTACGCATGGCTGCGCGCGCCCTACCTGGAGCAACTGCCCGCGTGGATTCGGGCGCGCATGCACGCGAAGGGCTTTGCGCCCAGTGAAGACGCGATCGCGCTGCTGGCCGAACGCGCCGAAGGCAACCTGCTGGCGATCGCGCAGGAAATCGACAAGCTGGCGGCGCAACGTGCGGGCGGCGCGGTCAGCGCCGAAGACCTGGGATCCCTGGGCGCCGACAACGCCGTCTACGACGTGTTCAGGCTCACCGATGCGGCGTTCGGCGGCGACGCGGCGCGCGCGTTGAAGATATTGAACGGCTTGCGCGCGGAAGGCGAGGACGTGATCCCGATGCTGGGCTGGCTGCTCAACCAGATCGACCTTGCGCTGCGGCTTTCGTCGGCATCCGATTTCGCGAGCGCGGTGCGCAATGAATACGGCATGTGGCCCGCGCGCCAGAAACTGTTCGCGGGCGCGTTGAAGCGGGCAGGGCACGGCAATGCACACTGGCGGCACTGCCTTGCCGAATGCGCGCGCATCGACCGCATGGCCAAGGGACGCGAATGGGGCGACCCATGGCGCGAAATGGAACGCCTGCTGGTCGCGATCGCGCAGCCGCGCAGCGCGGCTGCGCTGCTGGCCGCGTGATGTCCGCGCGTCCGCTCGCGATCTTCGGGGGCACTTTCGACCCGATCCACATCGGCCATCTGCGCGCAGCGTGGGAGGCGTCCGAAGCGTTGGATGCCGAAGTGCGCATCGTGCCCGCGAAGATTCCTCCACACCGGCCGCAGCCGGTCGCCAGCGCCACCGAACGCGCCGCGATGCTGCGCGCGGCGCTGGTGGGTCAGGGTCGCCTCGCGCTCGACTTGCGCGAACTCGAACGCGAAGGGCCGTCGTACACCTTCGATACCCTGACGTCCTTGCGCGCGGAAATCGGCGATCAGCGTCCGCTGGTGCTGCTGATCGGCGCCGACGCATTCGCCGGCCTGTCCGAGTGGCACCGCTGGCGCGAATTGTTCGACCTCGCGCACATGTGCGTGCTCACGCGGCCCGCGCAGATTCCGGCGATGCCCGATGCGCTTGCGGCCGAAGTGGCATCGCGCACTGTTGACGACATCGCCCGCTTGCGCGGCGACCCGGCCGGTTGCGTGCTGAACATGGTGGTATCCGCGCTCGGCATTTCCGCCACCCGCATTCGCGCACTGCTGGCGGACGGCCGCGAACCGCGCTGGCTGGTGCCGCAGGCGGTGCTGGACGATCCGGCGCTGTTGCGGCCTTATCGCGGAGCTGGCGGGAAGCCGTAGTTGCTCGTCGTTCCGGGGCTGTCCGCGGCTTCATCGCGGGCGGAACCCGGAATCGGTCTCCCGGCGAAGCGCCTGTGTGAACGCGGCACCGCGCCCCACTTGCGCTCGAATCCGAGTGGTGCATACTGGACCTGCGCACTCCGCGCGCCAACCAAAGGCCGAGGCCTTCGAGAACTTGACCTCTCAATCCGCGTCGCGCTCCACCGCCGCTGCCATCAGCGGCACGCCCACCCTTGCAACCTTGCGCCGCCGTGTCCTCGCCGCCCTCGATGAACTGAAGGCGCGCGACATCCGCGAAATCGACGTCCGCGGCCGCACCTCCATCGCCGACCTGCTGATCATCGCGTCCGGCACCTCTTCCCGCCACGTCAAATCCATCGCCGACGAAGTCGTCAAATACGCCAAGCGCGCGGGCATGTTGCCGCTGGGCGTGGAAGGCGAAACCGAGGCCGAATGGGTGCTGGTTGACCTGGGCGACATCATCGTGCACGTGATGCTGCCGCGCGTCCGCGAGTTCTACGGGCTGGAACGCCT
>DAIUEL010000195.1:0-5048 GCA_036845145.1 Rhodanobacteraceae bacterium
AAGGACCAGACCAACCGCATCCTCACCAACCAGCTCAACTTCACCGTCAACTTCGACACGGGCAGCGTCACGCACGATCTCAGCACCGGCTTTGAATTGACGCGCGAGGAACTCGGCACCGGTGGTTACGCCGCGCTGGACGGGAGCACCTGGACACCCGCGAGTTTGTACGACCCGAACCCGGATACCGCGATCGGCCTCGTCATCGGCGACAACGGCACGTGGAGCCGTGCGCGCACCGACACCGCCGGCGTTTATGCCTTCGACACCATGAAGTTTGGCGAACACTGGATGTTCATCGCGGGTGGACGGTTGGATCACTACAACACCGAATTCGAAAGCGTCGTCGCGTGCGGCGGCCGCAGCACGCCCGCCTGCGGCGACTTGCCGACCGGCGCGCCAGTGGCCGGTCTGGATGCGAACAAGCGCGGCAATCTCGCGAGCTACAAAATGGGCCTGGTTTACAAGCCCGCCGCGAATGGCAGCGTGTACGCCAACTTCGCGACGGGCAGCGAACCGCCCGGCGGCAACAATCTCGCGTTCAATGCATCGGCAAGCAATGCCGACAATCCGATCTTCGCCCCCCAGAAGGCGCGCACGGTGGAAGTCGGCGCCAAGTGGAACGTGTTCGGCGACCAGTTGCGGCTGACCGCCGCGCTGTTCCGCACCGTCGTCAGCAACCTCGTCGCGCAGGATCCCGTGGACCTGCAGTACTACCAGATCGGTCACGAACGCGTGCAGGGCATCGAACTGGGCGCCGTCGGACAGATCACCCGGCACTGGGCGGTCAGCGCCGGCTACACCTTGATGAACACGCGCGCGGACGGCGGCATCGTCAGCAGCGCCACCACGCCTTCGGCGCCCGCCACCGACGGTTCTGGCAGGCTCGCCTACACGCCCCGGAGTTCCTTCACCGCCTGGAGTACCTGGCGTCTGCCGCACCACGTCACCCTCGGCGCCGGCGCGCGCTACTCGGGCGAAATGCAACGCGGCCACGACGGTGCCATCGGCACACCGGCCTTCACCGACGCGTATTGGGTGTTCGACGGCATGGCCAGCTACGGCATCAACCGGCACGCGTTGCTGCAGCTCAACGTCTACAATCTGTTCGACAAGCGTTACGTGGCCGCGATCAACAAGAGCGGTTACCGCTACACACCCGGCGCGCCGCGGTCGGCCATGCTGACTTTGAACATCAAGTATTGAGCGATCGATGCTGCTGCACATCGAGAACCTGCTGGATGCCGCGACCATTGCGCGCATGCGCGCGAGGCTGGATGGCGCGGCGTGGATCGATGGCCGCGAAACGGTCGGGCCGCAGGGTGCGCAGGTCAAACGCAACCAGCAATTGCCTGACGCATCGCCGCTGCGGGCGGAACTTGGACGCGAGGTATTGGCCGCTTGCGCGCGCCACCCGGAATTCCACGCAGCCACGTTGCCGGCGAAGATCCTGCCGCCGCGGTTCAATCGCTACGTGGACGGCGGCACCTACGGCGCGCACATCGACGGCGCCGTGATGGCGTTGACGGACGGCAGCCAGTTGCGCAGCGACATCGCCTGCACGGTGTTCCTCGCCGATCCCGGAAGCTACGACGGCGGCGAATTGATCGTCGACGATACCTACGGCGAACACGAAGTGAAACTGCCTGCAGGCGACGCCATCGTGTACCCGGCTTCAAGCCTGCATCGCGTCGAACCGGTGACGCGCGGCGCACGCGTGGCCGCGTTCTTCTGGATCCAGAGCCTGGTGCGCGACGAAGCGCAACGCCGAACGCTGCTGCAACTCGACACCGCGATTCGTGCGCTCGCCGCCAGCAGTGCCGATGCCGCAGCCGTCAAGCAACTCACCGGGGTGTATCACAACCTGCTGCGGCGATGGTCGGAGACGTAGGTTGGACTGAAGCCGGCTTCATCGGCCGAAGCCCAACGGTGCTGCGCGAGCCGACCAGCGTGCCGCGCGTGCTGCGGACACCGGCTCCCGATCGCGCTGCGCACGCCTGGAACGACGACCTGCGCCACGTCGGGTTTCACATTGCATCCAGCCCAACCCGCACTGCCGATAGCCTACGTTCGGGCCAACGGAACCCACGTCCACGCCATCGGCAGGTTCATTTTTCCGGCAACGGGCACCGCAACGCGCGATAATGCGCAGCTTTCGGCAAGCGGATTCGCGATGGACTACATTCCGGGCCAACGCTGGGTGTCGGACGCGGAGCCCGAACTCGGCCTCGGCACCGTGTTGCGTTGTGACGATCGTGCGGTGCAGGTACTGTTCGCGAAGTCCGGGGTGGTACGCAATTACGCCTCGCACGGTGCGCCGCTCGCGCGCGCCGCGTTCCGCGTCGGCCAACGCATCGCGGGGCGCGGCATCAGCTTCGTGGTCGAACGCATCGACCTTCGCGACGGCCTGCTGGTGTATTCGGGCGAGAAGCGCGAACTCGCGGAAGGCCAACTCGACGACGAACAATCGCTGTCGCAAGCCGATGCGCGGCTGATTTCCGCGCGTACCGACAAGCCCCACCACTACGAATTGCGCAAGCGCGTCCTGCTGGCGCGCGCGGCGGCGCGCCGTTCCGATGCATGGGGCATCCTGTCGGCGCGGGTCGATCTGCTGCCGCATCAGCTCGGCGTGGTCGCGGCGTGCATGGAGCGCGAGCACCCGCGCGCGCTGCTGGCCGACGAGGCGGGGCTCGGCAAGACCATCGAAGCCGGAATGCTGGTCGCACGCATGCTGGCGACCGGCCGCGCGGCGCGCGTGCTGGTCCTGGTGCCCGAAGCGTTGCTGGTGCAGTGGTTCGTGGAAATGCGCCGGCGCTTCCAGCTCGCGTTCGCGATCATCGACGAGGAACGCTGCACTGCGATCACCGCGGCCGATCCCGCCCGGAACCCCTTCGAAGACGAGCAACTCGCGATCGCTTCCGTCGCGTGGCTGGGCCGCGATGCGCAGCGACGCGGTCAGGTGCTGGCGGCAGGCTGGGACATGCTGGTAGTGGACGAAGCCCATCACCTCGAGTGGACGCCGGAAGCAGCGAGTCCGGAATACCAGGTGGTGGAAGCGCTCGCGGCGATCACGCCGAGCGTGGTGCTGCTGACCGCCACGCCGGAACAACTGGGTCGCCGCGCGCACTTCGCGCGATTGCGCTTGCTGGACCCTGCGCGTTTCGACGACCTCGGGCGTTACCTCGCCGAAGCGGAAGGTTATGCCGGGCTATCTTCCATCGCGGAACGCATCGCGTCCGGCGAACCACTGGGCGACGACGAGCGTGCCGCATTGTGCGCGCGCTTTCCGCACGACCCGGCGCTGCAGGCGCTGGCCAACGCGTATCCGGAAAGCGCGGACGCGTTGCTGTCGGCGCTGATCGACCGCCACGGCACGGGCCGGGTGATGTTCCGCAATCGCCGCGACAGCGTCGGCGGATTTCCGGGGCGCCAGCTCGACATCGAAGCCAGCGCCGATGCCGACGCATCGCCGCAACCGAAGCTGCTTGCCGAATTCGAGGACGACATGCGCGGCGCGGCAGCGGAGCCGCGCGCACTCGACTATGCCGACGATCCGCGCATCGAATGGCTGGTCCGGCTGCTCGACGCGCACCGCGATGACAAGTTCCTGCTGATCGGGACGACGCGCGCCAAGGTCGAGGCGATCGATGCGGCGCTGCGCACGCGCACCGGCGCCAGGGTCGCGAGTTTCCACGAAGCGATGACGCTGCTGCAACGCGACCGCGCGGCGGCCTGGTTCGCACAGTCCGATGGCGCACGTTTGCTGCTGTGTTCGGAAATCGGTTCGGAAGGACGCAACTTCCAGTTCGCACATCGGCTGGTGCTGTGGGACTTGCCGCTCGATCCGGACCTGATCGAACAGCGCATCGGACGCCTTGACCGGATCGGCCAGCGCCACGTGGTGGCGTTGCACGTGGCGGGCTTGCCGGGCACCGCCCAGCAGGCGCTCGCGCGTTGGCATGCCGAAGGCACGCGCGTCCTCCGTGAATGTCCAGCCGACGGCCGCGAGCTGCTGCGCCGGCACGGCGACGAACTGATCCGGGTCGCGCGCGCCCATGCCGAGGCTGGCGAATCCGACGACCCGGAACTGGACGGCCTCGTCAGCGCGACAGCAGTCACGCACGCGGAGCTTTCCGAAGCCATCCGATCGGGACGCGATCGCCTGCTCGAACTCGCCGCGCGCAATGCGGGCGGCAAGGCGCTGCTCGATGCGATCCGGGCATCCGACGAAGATGCGCCATCACACACGCTGATGCAGGAATGCTTCGAACCGTTCGGCGTCCACGTCGAGGACCTGGGCGGCGGAACCCTCCTGCTCGACCCCGAATTCCTGTCCACCGACGCCCTGATTGGCTTCACCGACGGTCCGCGGCGCGCCACTTTCGACCGCACGCTGGCGCTCGCACGCGAGGAACTGGATCTGCTGCGGATGGACCATCCGCTCGTGCTCAGCGCGTTCGACCTGCTGCTGACCGGCGAATTCGGCAATGCATCGTTCCTGGTCGACTCCGCATTGCCGGCGCGCAGCGTGCTGCTGGAAGCGCTGTACGTGGTCGAATGCGTGGCGGACGTACGGCTGGACGCGTCGCGTTTCCTGCCGCCGACCCCGTTCGCCGTGTGCGTCGATTCGCGGCTCGCGGCGCGCGACTACACGCCTTCCGCGCCGTCACTCGCGCGGGCGCGTGAACGGATGCCCGACATCTCGCGCTACCGCCGCTACCTCGCGCAACTGGTGCCGCCCATGCTGGAAGCTGCCGATGCGTTGGCGAGTGAAAGCGCGCGTGACGTCACGGGTGCGGCGATCGCGGATGCGCGTGCCGCACTCGATGCTCGGTTGCAGCGCCTGCAGGCGTTGGCGGAAATCAACGCCTCGGTGACACCGGACGAAATCGCGGCGGCGGCATCCACGCGCGAAATGACCTTGGCAGCACTGACCCATGCACGCCCTCGCCTCGACGCCGTGCGGATGGCAGTGAGCGCCGATTTCCTGTCGTTGCGGTAGGTTGGATGCGCGAGGGTATGACTTTGGGCTTCCGCCGATGGAGCCG
>DAIUEL010000196.1:0-4987 GCA_036845145.1 Rhodanobacteraceae bacterium
GCGGCAAGGCGATCGGCATCTGGGCCGCGGCGGGTGCGATCACCACCGCGATCGGTCCGGTACTGGGCGGCTGGTTGGTCGACGCAGTGTCGTGGCGCGCGATCTTCTTCATCAATGTACCGCTGGCGATTGCCGCCGTGATGCTCGCGCACAGTGCCGTGCCGAACCAGCACAACGGTGCCGCCGAACGCCTCGATTGGCCGGGTGCGGTGCTGGCCATCGTCGGCTTGGCACTGCTGACCTGGGCATTGATCGCATGGCCGGACCGCGCTTCGAATGCCATCATGATCGACGCCGCGCTGGCGCTCGGCGTCGTTGCGCTGACCGTCTTCGTGGCGGTCGAGGCGCGCAGCCGCGCGCCGATGGTACCGCTCGGACTGTTCCGTTCGCGCGACTTCCTCGGTGCCAATCTGGTGACGTTGCTGCTGTACTTCGCGCTGGGCGGTGCGCTGTTCTTCCTGCCGTTCAACCTGATCCGCGCACACGGTTATTCGGCGACGGCGGCCGGCGCCAGCCTGCTGCCGTTTTCGATCCTGATGGGCGCGCTGTCTCCGACGGCGGGCGCGCTGGCGACACGCTTCGGCGCGCGCGTGATGCTCACCGTGGGTCCGGCGCTGACGGCGCTCGGCCTGGCGTTGTTGGCCGGCGGCGCCGCCATCGGCGACTACTGGCGCGGTACGTTTCCAGCCATCACGGCGCTCGGCCTGGGCATGACCATCGCCGTGGCACCGCTGACCTCGACCGTGATGGGCGCGGTGCCTGCCGCGCAGGCCGGGGTCGCGTCGGGGATCAACAACGCCGTCGCGCGCTTGGCCGGCCTGCTGGCCGTGGCGGTGCTGGGACTGCTGTTCCGCGCGCCGGTCGACGCGTCGACGCCGGCCGGGACGGTTGCCGGCTTCCGCGCCGTCGCGGCGGGCGCCGCCCTCGGTGCGCTCGCGGCGGCGGTGTGCGCACTGGCGATCATCCGATCGCCGCGAGGAAGGAATCGACGCGCTCGGGCCGGGCGCTCACCACGCGAATCGTGAGAGTGCCCGGCTCGTCGTGCATGCCGACCCTATTGCGCCGGCTTCTTGAAGCGGTAAACGAACTGGCTGGTATGGCCCCGGATCGAGGGATCGAAAACCTTGGTGTCCAATGAATCCTTGGGGTTCATCAGCACATCGCTGGAGCCATCGAGCACGAAGCCCGCGGATTCGACTTCCTGCTTCACCACTTCCGGATCGATCCGGTGCAGCGTATCGGTGTCACGGATGCCGGAACCTGCCGGTGCGACATGGTCGATGACAACGAAGACACCGCCCGGCTTCAGCGCGTCGAACACTTCCTTGTCGAACTTCTTCATGTCCACCGGACCCATGAACGGGTCATGATAGTCATGGTAGTTCTGCGAGGTGAACACGACGTCCACCTTCTGCGGCACGCTCAACATGGCCGCCGGCTGCTTCAGCAGGCTCACGTTCTTGTAAGTGCCTTTCACGAGTCCCTGCCAGTTCGCGAAACTCTTGGCCGAATACTTCGCCATCTCGTCGGGCCACACCGTGTAAACGTGGCCATTGGCTCCGACGATCCGACTGAACACGCGCGTCCAGTACCCCGAACCGGGGTCGAGTTCCAGCACCTTGTCGCCGGGCTTCACGCCCGTGAAGGTCACCACCGCCGCGATCTCGCGACGCGCATCGTCTTTCTTGTCGGTGGCGCGCGCCGGATCATCGATGGCCTTGGTGACGAAGGCGGGAACGTTGGCCGCGTGCGCGGCCGTCATGGACGGTGGCGCGCTGGATTGCGCGTTAGCCGCAAGCGGCACTGCCAGCGCGGCAAGCAACACGAGACTCGGGTTTCGCATCACGTTCTCCTTTCGGGGCGGGCCACACATTGTGCACCCAAAACCCGCGGAGGTGACGCGACAGCGCTTCGGCACAGCCCTTGCGCAGGTCGCGATCGACCGCACAAGCCGAAACGCTCATCCAAGCCGACCCTCAACCGGACATCGACGATCCCCCGCCATGGCGCCCAAGCAGCCAGTCCATCGCGCGAGCCTCGCTGAGAAAACCGCGGAATGCGAGGCCGTGATTCAGCGCGACGCTGGTGCCGAAATTGTCCGGGTCGACGAACTCCGGCCGGATCACCAAGGCCAGCCGAACCGCGCCACGTCCGGCGATCGCCCACTCGACCATGATCCGGTGGCGCTCCGCCAAGGTCGGCGGCCCGGACGCAATGGCGGTGATATCGACCAGCAGCTTGGGTACGCCGGAATGCTTGACCTGCTGGATCACTTGCTGGACCAGCGACACGCTCTGATCCAGCTCCTTGCCTTCGCCGAGACGAAAGATGGCGACGTCCTCGATCACTTCGTAAGACGCATCACCCATCGGGAATCTGCCGGCGCACGCGGAAGCCGCGGCGTGGATACTAGCACCGGGGTTGCGCTGCGAAAGTGACGCGGTGGCGCTTCCGGGCCGCGGGATCAGGCGGCCACCACTAACCTGTTGCGCCCGGCCAGCTTGGCGCGGTACAGCGCCGCATCGGCTTGCTCGATCCACGCCCGCGCAGTGGCCATCCCGGCCGGACCGCGCGCAAGACCGATGCTCAACGTGCAGCGCAAGCCCGGCGCATGGTCGATCTTCAGGTCCGCGACGCCCGAGCGGATGCGGTCCGCCACCACTTCGGCGACGGCCATGTCGGTCCCGCACAGCACGGCGCCGAACTCGTCGCCGCCATAGCGCCCGGCGAGGTCGCCCTGGCGCAGGCTGACGCGGATGATGTCGCCGACCTGCCGGATCACTTCGTCGCCGATCGTGTGGCCGAACTGGTCGTTGATGTGCTTGAAGCGATCGATGTCGATCAGCAACAGCACCGCGTCGTCGCAGCAGTGCCGTGACAACGAGGCGTTCATCGCTTCTTCCCAATGGCGGCGATTCAGCAGTCCGCTCAGTGCATCGATGCTGCCGAGCCGCAGAAGTTGGCGATTCTGCGAAAGCACCCGGCGCGCCAACCGGTGCGTCATGAAACCCA
This sequence comes from Rhodanobacteraceae bacterium, assembly GCA_036845145.1. GTDB lineage: Bacteria > Pseudomonadota > Gammaproteobacteria > Xanthomonadales > Rhodanobacteraceae > 66-474. The sequence goes on from DAIUEL010000196.1 coordinate 3,013, forward strand.
GCGTCACCGGAAACACCATCAGCAACGGCAGCGAAGCGATGATTTCCGGCATGTCCGTGGCCGGTGCGAACGCCATGCCGTTCGCCACGGCGGCCACGCCGCACGCGAGCGCAAGCATCGCGATGCCGCGCGCGAGGTAGGCGAAGCCGTCGATCGCGATCAGCGTGATCGCATACATCGTCAACAGCAAGGCACCCGGCAGCAGGTTGAACTGCATCAGCGCGATCCACACACCACCCATCGCGGCGTCGCACAGGAAAAAGCGCCGGTCCTCGGAAACCGGATCGGCACTCCGGCGCAGGATCAGCCAGGAGACATGCGGCCACACCAGCGCGTGCAGGGCCAACAGCACCCACATCTGCACGGGCCCCTCGTGCCGGTACAACACCGTGCCCACCATGATGCCGCCGAGCGCCAGGCCGAGGATGCGCAAGCCCCGCGATCGCGCGAGCATGCGCCCCACCTCGGCGGGCGACTTGATTTCGACAGCTGGCAGTACGTCGATAGACATGGACGCGGCACCTGCATGGCTTCAGGTCCCTCCGAGCAAGACCAATGCCATGCCTGCGTCCGCATCGACGCACGTCACGGATTTTCACCGAATCCGCGAACGGACCGTGACGCAATGCGCATGCGGAAACACATATTCACGCCGTCGGCGTGCAACGCTCAGGCCTTCAGGCGCCAACCCGTCCGGAAAATCCACCACACGCCTGCAAGGCACAACCCGAGGAAGGCGAGTGTCGCGACCACGCTGATACCGACGTTCACGTCCGCGAGTCCGTAAAAGCTCCAGCGGAAACCGGAGATCAGATACACCACCGGATTGAACAACGTCACCTTCTGCCAGAACGGCGGCAACATGTGGATCGAATAGAAACTGCCGCCGAGGAAGGTCAGCGGCGTGATGATCATCAAGGGCACGACCTGCAGCTTTTCGAAGTTGTCCGCCCAGATGCCGATGATGAAACCGAACAGGCTGAAGGCCACCGTCGTCATCACCAGGAACAGCACCATCACCGCGGGATGCGCGATCGAATACGGCACGAACAGCCGCGCGGTGCCGAGGATGATCAATCCGACGATGATCGCCTTGGTCGCGGCCGCGCCGACGTAGCCCGTGATGATTTCGAGGTACGACAGCGGCGCCGAATGCACCTCGTAGATCGTGCCCACGAATTTCGGGAAGTAGATACCGAACGAGGCGTTCGACACGCTCTGCATCAACAACGACAGCATCACCAGGCCCGGAATGATGAAGGCCGCGTAGCTCACCCCTTCCACGCTGGTGATGCGCGAGCCGATCGCCGAGCCGAACACCACGAAATACAGCGATGTGGACACCACCGGCGACAGCACGCTCTGCATCAGCGTGCGCCCGGTGCGTGCCATCTCGAACTTGTAGATCGCGCGGATGCCGTGGATGTTCATGCGTCCTCCTTTATGCGCATCCCTGTGCGAGAAAACGGTCATTCACGGCCGTCTGTTCCGAGCACAGCGGCCACTGAAAATGGCCACCGGGACCTCACGGGCTTTCCCGCACGAGTTCCACGAAGATCTGCTCCAGCGTGTCCTGGTGCGTGCTCAGGTCCTTGAAGCCGATGCCGGCCGCGGCCAGGTCACGCAGCAACGCGGTGATGCCGGTGCGCTCACTCTGCGTGTCGTAGGTGTAGGTGAGCTCGTCGCGCTTGCCGTTGAGTTCCAGTCCGTATGCGGACAATGTTTGCGGCAAGCCGGAAAGCGGCTCGTGCAGTTGCACCCGCAACTGCTTCTTGCCGAGCTTCTGCATCAGCGCGGTCTTTTCCTCGACCACGATCAATTCACCCTTGTTGATCACGCCGACCCGATCGGCCATGTCCTCGGCTTCCTCGATGTAATGCGTGGTCAGGATGATCGTGACGCCCGATTCGCGCAGCCGCCGCACCATCGCCCACATGTCGCGGCGCAATTCCACGTCCACGCCCGCGGTCGGTTC
>DAIUEL010000197.1:0-4957 GCA_036845145.1 Rhodanobacteraceae bacterium
CAATCTCGGCTTCAAGTTCCAGGTCGGCACCACCCGCGGCACCGGCAACACGCCGACCCAGGACGTGATGGAGATGGACACCGGCTTTGGTTCGACCGCCAGTTACGCGATGAACGGCCTTGGCACGCCGCTCAACTGGAGCATGAGCGGCACCAACGATGCGTTCGATCCGTCAACCGCCGGACTGGACTGGATTTTCGGCGAACAGAACATCCATGTGGTGGACAAGGAGCGCTGGTTCGAAGCCGACGGCACTTACGATTTCGACGATGCCGGTGCGCTGTCTTCGCTCGAGTTCGGTGTGCGCTACGCCAAGCACGACCACGACAGCCCGACGGATATCGCACAGGGGCCGAATTTTGCATCGGCGGTGCAGTTCGGTCAGAACTCGACGATTTATCCGCCGGCGGGCGGCAACTACCCGGGCGACTTCGCCAGTGATCTCGGCGTGGGCCAGATGCCCGCCAACATCTGGTTCTGGACGGCCGACCAGCTTGCGCAACTGAATGCGCTGTATGCCAACCGCAAGGTGACGGACGACCCGGGCACTTCCCGTTTCTACCCGAACGGGGTCTACAGCATGACGGAGAAGAACGGCGCGGCCTACATCCAGGCCAACTTCACCGGCGAACACTGGACCGCGAACGCGGGCCTGCGCTACGTCTCTACCGACGAAAACATCGGTTACACCAGCCCCGGCATCCAGGAACCGAGTTTCGCGCTCGGCTCACCGCCGTCGGCGTTCTATCCGGCTGGCTGGTACTGGAATTACTACAAGCACAACTACAACAAGGTATTGCCGAGCTTCAACGTGAAGTTCGACTTGAACTCGGATGGCAGCCTGTTGACGCGGTGGTCCGCGTCACAAACCCTGACTCGCCAGGATTACACGCAGTTGGCGGGCTTCCTGACCCTCAATGATCCAACGGCAGTCGGCGGCATCGGCGGCGGCAGCGGGTCCAACCCACGCCTGAAGCCGATCCTTTCCACCAACTTCAGCGCGTCGCTGGAATGGTATTTCGCCGAGCGCGGTCTGCTGTCGGGCAGCGTGTATCAAATGGACTTGAACGATTACTACGACTATGGAACCGTCACCCGCACCTATCTCAACAACTACCTGACCAACAACGGCGCCGGTGACAATCCATCGCACACGCCGGTGTACAGCCAATACCTGGTCAGCATTCCGGTCAACGTCAACGGCACGCTCAAAGGGGTCACGCTGAACTACATCCAGCCGATCGGCAACAACTTCGGCGTTTCGTTCAACTACACCTACGCCACGGGCCATTCGTCGGGCGGCACCTACCTGTACAACGCGGACGGCACGCTGGCCAACAACGCCGCCGCCGCCGACCGTCCGTTGTTCGGTACTTCCAAGCACACCGCCAACGCCTCGGTGTTCTATGAAGACGCGCACTGGAACGCCCGCGTCAATTACACCTATCGTTCCAAGTTCTACGACGGCGTGATGTCCAGCACGGGCCAGATGGCGCTGTTGCCGTACTGGCAATCCGGCCAGGGTTACCTGTCGTTTTCGGCGGGCTACAAGCTCAACGACCACTTGAGCTTCACGTTCGATGCGATGAACCTCAACAATCCGCATCTGAAGTACTTCATCAATGGGTCGCAGGCAGGCCTGGGATTCAGCACGGCGCCGGAAGCGTTCTATGTGAACGGTCGCCAGTACTACTTCAACGTGAACTTCAAGCTCTGATCCAGCCCGAACGAGGTTTCAAGATCCAGGAGAGTCGAGTCTCCAGCGTTGCGGGCCGGTTGGCATCCCGGTCCGCATTTTTTTGGATGCTTTGTCGATCGTCGTGGCTACGGGGCGGGGGAAGGGACGTGCCACGCGTTTTCACCCGAACCTGCCGGCAGCCGTTCCGGCGTGGTACATGTATGGGACTATCTGTCGCACGACTGCCGCTCGGTGCAACACCACCTGGAGAATTTTCATGCGCATGTGCCGCCTGTTGATACTTGCCGCCATGTCGGCCCTCACGGGCGTGGCGACCGCCGCCTCGCCGGCATGGTCGCTGCTGCCGCAGCCCGCCGAGGTGCATCCAGCCGCACGCGGCGCGGTCACGGTGTCGAATGGCGACCGCGTGCTGGTGCAAGCCGAAGACGATGGGCAGGCACTGGCGGTCGCAAAGCGTTTTGCGGCGCTGGTCGCCACGACGCGCGGTTTGCACCTGCGCGTGGAGACGCGAGCGGACAAGCGTTCACCGGCCGCGATCGTGTTCCGGCTCGATTTGAATGCGGAGGCCGCAAACGACGCGGGCTATCGCATCGCAATCGGCGACGGGGAAATCGAAGTGACGGCGCGCACCGCGCGTGGACTGTTTTACGGTGGCGTGACGGTCTGGCAATTGTTGACCCCGGACGGCACGCGCGATGCGCCTGCGCGCGTGGCCGGTGGCACCATCGCGGACCGTCCCCGCTTCGCGTGGCGCGGGCTGATGCTGGACTCGGCGCGGCACTTCCAGAGCGTCGCCGACATCAAGAAATTGATCGACTGGATGTCGCTCAACAAGTTGAACGTGCTGCACTGGCATCTCAGTGACGATCAGGGCTGGCGCATCGAGATTCCAAACTATCCCGAACTCACGAAGATCGGTGCCTGCCGCAAGGCGGTCGGACCGGATGCGGCGCTGACCGGCGGGCCGGACAAGCCTTACTGCGGCTTTTACACCGACGAGGAGGTGCGCGACATCGTGCACTACGCAGCGGAACGCTTCGTCGAAGTGGTGCCGGAAATCGACATTCCCGGCCACTCGCAGGCCGCGATCGCGTCTTACCCGTGGCTGGGCGTCAGCGGCAAGCGACCGGAGGTTTCCGCCGACTGGGGCATCAACACCTGGCTCCTGAAACCCGACGCGCGCAGCGTGAAGTTCGTCGAGGACGTGATGGATCACGTGATGGCGCTGTTTCCGTCGAAGTACATCCACATCGGAGGCGACGAGGCGGCCAAGGACCAGTGGGAAGCTTCGCCCGAAGTGCGCGCGCACATGAAGAAGCTGGGCCTCGCTGACATGGAGCAATTGCAGGGCTGGTTCACCACGCAGGTGGCGAACTATCTCCGGCGGCACGGACGCACCGCGGTGGGTTGGGACGAAATCCTGCACGGCAAGGTGCCGGCGTCGGCGGTGGTGATGTCGTGGAACGCGCCCTCGGGTGCGGTGGAGGCATTGCAGCAGGGCCACGACGTGGTGATGTCGTCCTCGCCCACGCTGTATCTCGACCACTATCAATCCGATTTGAACGACGAGCCGCCGGGCCGGCCCGACGTGGAATCGCTGAAGGACGTGTACGACTACAACCCGGTGCCGAAGGGCGCCACGACGGAGCAATCGAAGCACATCCTGGGCGTGCAGGCGAACCTGTGGGCGGAGTACATGCCGACATTCGCGCGCGTGCAGCACGCGATATTCCCGCGCATCGCCGCGCTTTCGGAAATCGCGTGGTCGCCCGCATCGGCGCACGACTGGCACGGTTTCCTCGAGCGCATGCCGGCGGAGTTGGCGCGTTACCGTGCCCTCGGCATCGAATATGCCGACAGCGCCTTCGCGCCGGCGTTCGCGTTGAGCTCGGGCTCGGACGGAACGATCGGCGTCGTCCTGTCGAATCAGGCCGAATTCGGCACGATCCGCTACACCACCGATGGTGCTGCGCCGAATGTCGCATCGCCCACATATTCGAAGCCGCTGTCGTTCCCTTCGGATTCGACCACCACGGTGCGCGCGGCAACGTTCGCGTCGGATGGGTTCGAATTGGCGGCGCCGCGCACGCAGGTGGTCGATGCTGCGGCACTGCTGACCCGCAACAGTGATCAACTGGATGCCTGCGGCAAGCCGCTGATCGTGCTGCGGCTGGAAGACGATCGTCCGCTCGACGGGCCGCGGCCGGTCTATCGCCTCGACATCGCCAACATGTGCTGGCAATGGAACGATGCGCCGCTGGATGGCGTGAACCGCATCGCGTTGACGGTCGGCAACCTTCCCTGGAATTTCGCGTTGTGGAAGGACGACTCGAGTGTCGTCACACGACCGACGCAAACGCCGGCCGGCGAACTGCAAGTGCATCGGGATTCGTGCGACGGACCGCTGCTGGCAACGCTGCCGCTTGCAAAGGCCGCGCGAACGAAGCTACGGACCACGCTGACGGCAGATATTCCCGCCGCTGCCGGAAATCACACGCTATGCGTGTTTGCCACCGGCGATCCGCGCGACGGCATGTGGGCGATCGGCAAAATCGAACTGCAGAAGACGAGATAAGGGAAGCGGATAGGTCGTGGGTTGAGCACCAGGTTGGCTGAGCGGATGCGAGGCCCAACAGCTTGTCGGGCTTCACTTCGTTCAGCCCAACCTGCGAACTTTTCTCCTTCCCTTGGAGGGGAGCACGATGGCGCGTCGTGTAACGGTGGCTCAAGCGTTCAGCAGCCCCGTCGCGCGCCCGACCTTGGTGAACGCCGCGATCGCGCGATCCAGATGCTCGCGTGTGTGTGCCGCGCACATCTGGGTGCGGATGCGTGCCTTGCCTTCCGCAACCACCGGATAGAAAAATCCGATCGCATAGATGCCTTCGTCCAGCAGGCCAGCCGCCAACGCCTGCGCGAGCTTGGCATCGTGGGTCATCACCGGCACGATCGGATGGTTGCCGGGCTTGATCTCGAAACCGGCTTGGGTCATCGCCTCGCGGAAATACTTCGTGTTCTCGGCCAGCTTTTCGCGCAGACTTCCGGCCTCGTCCAGCATCTTCAGGACTTCGATCGACGCCGCGACCAGCGCCGGCGGCAATGAATTCGAAAAAAGATACGGTCGCGAACGCTGTCGCAACATGTCGATGATTTCCTTGCGGCCGGTGGTGAAGCCGCCGACCGCGCCGCCCAATGCCTTGCCCAGGGTGCCGGTGAAGATGTCGATCTTGTCCATCACGCCGTGCACTTCGGCCGAGCCGC
>DAIUEL010000198.1:0-4872 GCA_036845145.1 Rhodanobacteraceae bacterium
TAGCCGAAGCGGTCGACGCGCACGCCCGGTGCATTGGTGATGTGTGCACCATCGGCGCCGGGTACGTGCACCAAGGCGACCGTGTCGCCCATCGGCTGGCCGAAGGTGACGCCGCCGCGGTGCGCGACGAGGGCGCCGCTGGCACTCACCGATTGCTGCGAATAGCCGTCGCCCTTGCCGACGCTGGCGTTGAACACCGCGTACGGGCTGCGGTAGCCGGCGTTCACGCTCACCGCCGCGCCGCCACCGGCGTCGCTGCGGGAAGCGGTTGCACCATAGGTGAACTGGTTCCATTGCCCCGCCGAACCGTTGAGCATGGCCTGTTCCTGGCTGCCCAGTTCGTCACTATGGCTCAGGTTGACCGACACGTTCGGTGCGTGCGCGCCATCGCCCAGTGGCAGGCTGGCGTTCAAGAAGAACTGGTTGTCGTAGCCGCCGAATACCAGCCGCGAGCGGGTCGCGGAAACACCCCACGACAAGCGACGGAAGTGATTGTTGTAGCCGATCTGGAATTGGCTGTCGGTGCCGTTGCGATTCCAGTAATCGTTGAGGGAGGCGTTGGCGTACAGCGAGCCGCTTTGCCCGAGCCGCTGGCTGAGTGTGAGCGTGAAGCGGTTGCGTTGCTGCAGCAGGCCGTGCGCGGTGAAAGCGTCGTTCGCGTCGTATACGCTGCCCGCGAGAGCGGCACGCTGGGCGGGCGTCAGCAGGCTTTCGAGCGGCACGCCATCGATCATCGGCACGTTGCTCGGCAGGTATTGCATTGCATCGAGTCCGCGGCGCGCATAGTCGCGCGCGGATTCGGCGTCCAGCAGGCTCAGGAACCCGCTGGTGGAATAGCGATAGGCCGCAACGGTCAGCGAAGTGTCGGTGTCGGGAAGAATCTTGCTGTAGGTGATGCGAAAACTCTGGCCGTTGTGCGTGGCGTAACCTGGAATGCTGGCGTGCGCCTGCGTGATATCCAGCGCCACGGCGCCGAGACGCGTGTTGAACGCGCCGCCGATCAGCACGGCCGCATAGCCGACCGAACCTTGCGCGCCTGCATAGCCGGTGAACACGTTGTCGAAACCGTGCTGCACAGCGGCCTGCACTACGCCCGGCCTGTCCTGCAGGATGTCGCTGCGAAGCTGGCCGGCGGCCACGTCGAAACGCGTGACGCCGGGACGCAGCAGTTGCGCCACCGATGCATAAGGCACCGAGAAGCCGTGCTGGCGACCATCGGCTTCGGTGACCGTCACCACCAGATCGCCGCCGTAACCGGTAGGGTACAGGTCCCGGATCACGAACGGCCCGGGCGCGACGGTGGTTTCGTAAAGCTGCACACCGTTCTGGCGGATCGTCACTCTGGCGTTGGTCTCGGCGACGCCGCGCACCACGGGCGCGTAGCCGCGCAACGATTGCGGCAGCATCTGGTCATCGGTGGCGAACTGGACGCCGCGCAAACCGAAGCTGTCGAACACCGCGCCATCGGTGAAGCTGTCGCCCAGCGTGGCCTTCGCGCGCAGGGTGGGCAGGGCGCGCTGCGCGTAGGCGTCGATGTTGTGCCAGTGCCGCTGGCCGGGTTGTCCCGCCACGCCGGAATTCCAGGTGACGGTGCTGTCCTGGCGCAGTTGCCACAAGCCGACGTTGAACCCCGCGCGCAAGCCGAGATACGTGCTGGTCTGGCCCGCGCCCGCACTCGTGGCGTGATAGGTATTGAAGTTGTAATTCAAAAGGAACGCCGGCACACCGGCATCCCACGAAGCCGGATTGACATAGCCGCGCGGCATCTGGCTCATGTAGGCCTGCGGAATGCTGGCGTCCAGCCGCAGGTCGGGCAGATCGAGCGTCAACGCCGCGCCGGGGATCAGATCGGAAAGCTGCACGCAGGCGCCGGGCGGTTTCAAGCGGACAACGGCGTCGGTATCGGGATTCGCGGGCGCAAGCCCCATCCGGTTCAGAAGATCTTCAGTGATGCACGGCAACGCGCCGGCATTCGGCGCGGGCGCCGCAAAGCGCACGTCCAGACGTCCGACCCAGTTGTGGTTCACGTAAACATCGAGGTTGTAGGTGCCTGGCAGCACCGGGTTGCCGTGTTCGAAACGGGCGATGTCCGCGGCATCCTTGCCGCCACTTGGCAACATGCCGCGGTCGAATTCGGCAAAACCGCTGGCGTCGGCGGAGGCGCCACTTGCGGCCGCAGCCTGTGCGCGCGTGCTCCAGCCGGATGCGCTCAGCGCGGCGCCACAGGCAATCGCGAGCGCGGCGTACTTCAGCGCCGGAGCGGACCTGCCGCTGGCGCGCGTGGGCTTCATTGCGAGACGCTGCCCTTGTGCGCATCGCCCGCGCCGTAGTCGTTGATCGTCGTGAAAACGATCGGCATGCCGGCCACCGGCGCATGCGCTTCGCCTTTCAGCGGCAGGCGCAGATTCCCGAACGGTGCGATCATGCCCTCGGCGCCGGCAATCGGCTTGCCGTTGATACCGAAGGAAAGCTTGCTGACGGTGATGTAGTAAGCCGTCGGGTTGTGCACTTCCAGCGCCGCGCCTTCGCCATCGGAAATGGCTTTGAACGTCAACTGGCCGGGCGCCTTCAGCGGGTCACCCGGCAACCCGGCCGGGCGATAGAAAAGCTTCAGCCGCGAACGGATTGCGAACTGCAGGGTGTTCTTGTCGGCCGCCTCGCCCGTGGGCCTGGGCGGGATTTCCAGCACGTTCAGCCAGAACAGCGATTCGCGATCCGTCGGCAGGGGCCTCGCCCCGGCGACGTACAGGATGCGAAGGCTCTGATCCTTGTTCGCCTCCATCCTGAACAGCGGCGGCGTGATCAGGAATGGTGTATTGGCAGTTTCGGGCGTCGATTGGACGTCGCCATCGTCGATCCAGGCCTCGACCAGCGCCGGATGGGCGGCGGTGTTCGACAACCGCACCGTGACTTCGCCCTGGTCGGCGGGAAACACCACGCGGGTGCCGCCGATCACGACGCTGGCGCCGGCGCCGGGTACGTACAGGCAGAGTGCGACCAGCGCCGCGCAAGCGGCGGCAATGACGTGCCTCATGGACGATGCTCCGTGTGCGGCAAGCGACGCGAAGGAATCATTCGCTGCTCCGCCGCGGTACAAACCGCGGCGGAGCATGGCCTGCGGCTTACTGGTAGATCATCGTGAACTGGACGCTGGTATTCACCGCGCCGGCCGTGGTGGCGGCCGCCGTGGCGTAGTACTGCGCCGAGTAGCTCAGCGTTGCGCTGCCGGCGGTGAAGCCGACCGACGGCGAATTCTGCGCCGCCGCAGTGCCCTTGCTGAGGTCCATCGCGACGTTGCTGGAGTTCAGCAACTGCACGTCGACGTTCGAACCGCTGCCGTTCTTCAGGTGGCCGCCGGAGGCGCTGAGGTTGCTGCCGGCATTCCACAGGGTCTGGGCGCTCGTGAAGCTGGGATCGCAACCGGTCAGGGAAACCGTGAATGGCGTACTGCCGGTCACGCTGCCCGCGCCAGAGAAATCAGTGGTGTACACGGTCGGCAGCGTCACGGCGCCATTGCCGGCGGCGCCAGCGGTCGAAGCACTGCCCCCGGTCACGGTGATCACGCATGAATTCGCGACCACGCGGCCGTTGAAGTTGATGGTCCCGGAAGGACTCGTGGCCGCGTGGGCGGTCGGAGCAAGGGTCAATGTGCCGCAAGCGATGGCCAAGGTGGTGGCCAGCGCAGTCATCTTGAGATTCATCGGTTGTCTCCCCCAACGTTGGTGAAATGGCTTTGACCCCGGTCCCACACCGGGTTCGGTCACCGCCGATGCAAGACACGTGCCATTCGGTACATCGGCCACCGTGCCCGATCTGTGACGCGCGTCCCGAAATCATTGTGACAGAAAGTAAACGAAGGTGGCGGCCGGATACCGGTTCTGCTAGTTCCTTGCGGCCGCTTCGGTGGGTAGCCCGCGCCAACCGGCAATCATGCGATCGGTGAGGGTGCGCCACGGTCTGGATCGAATGTGGACGGGACCGCAGCAAAACGGTTGACTTGCAGCCGCCAAGCCGCAAAAATACGCAGTCTTTGTGAGGCAAAAAGCCGAAACCCGGGTGTCATCGAACATCGCCGGGTTCTTGGTGTCGGTGCAACGGAGAAAACAAAATTTGTCGGAGGGATACCCAAGCGGCCAACGGGGGCAGACTGTAAATCTGCTGGCTTACGCCTTCGGTGGTTCGAATCCACCTCCCTCCACCACCACCGGAGTGCGGTGTAATCCACTTCCTCCACCAGCTTCATGCAGCGGAGCCGAAACTCCGCCAGAGAACACCGCCGACGCGGGAGTAGTTCAATGGTAGAACCTCAGCCTTCCAAGCTGATGGTGCGGGTTCGATTCCCGTCTCCCGCTCCATTGAATGAGTTTCGCGCACGCCAAAACTTTGCTCACATAGCTCAGTCGGTAGAGCACTTCCTTGGTAAGGAAGAGGTCACAGGTTCGATTCCTGTTGTGAGCACCACCTGCGGTTCGCCGCTGTCAGATAAACGCAAAGTTCCTGTCGAGGATTGAGTCATGTCCAAAGAGAAATTCGAGCGCAAGAAGCCGCACGTGAACGTGGGGACGATTGGTCACGTGGATCACGGCAAGACGACGCTGACGGCGGCGCTGACGAAGGTGGGTGCCGAGCGTTTTGGAGGCGAGTTCAAGGCCTACGACCAGATTGACATGGCGCCGGAAGAGAAGGCGCGCGGGATCACGATTTCGACCTCGCACGTGGAATACGAAAGCCCGAAGCGGCACTACGCGCACGTGGACTGCCCGGGCCACGCCGACTACGTGAAGAACATGATCACGGGTGCGGCGCAGATGGACGGTGCGATCCTGGTGGTGAGTGCCGCCGATGGTCCGATGCCGCAGACCCGCGAGCACA
>DAIUEL010000199.1:0-4813 GCA_036845145.1 Rhodanobacteraceae bacterium
TTCTCGAACTTGGTGTACTGGCCGAGGAAGGTCAGCTTGATGGTGTCGATGGGGCCGTTGCGTTGCTTGCCGATGATGATTTCGGCGATGCCCTTGTGGTTGGATTCCTTGTTGTAGACCTCGTCGCGATAGATGAACAGGATCAGGTCGGCGTCCTGCTCGATCGCGCCCGATTCGCGCAGGTCGCTCATCACCGGACGCTTGTCGTTGCGCTGTTCCAGCGCGCGGTTCAACTGCGACAACGCGATCACCGGCACGTCCAGTTCCTTGGCCATCGCTTTAAGGTTGCGCGAGATTTCGGAGATTTCCGTGGCGCGGTTTTCCTTGTTGCCGGGCACCTGCATCAACTGCAGATAATCGATCACGACCAGCCCGAGCCCGTGCTCGCGCATCATGCGGCGCGCGCGCGAGCGCAGTTCGCCGGGCGAAAGCGCGGGCGTGTCGTCGATGAAGATTTTCGATTCCGACAGCAGCGACGCGGCCTGGCTGACCCGCGGCCATTCCTCTTCGGCCAATTCGCCCGAGCGCAGATCCTTCTGGTTGATGCGGCCCATCGAGGAGATCAAACGGAACGCCAGTTGCGACGCCGACATTTCCATCGAGAACACCAGTACCGGCTGTTTGGCGCGCATCGCGACGGCTTCGGCAATGTTGAGCGCGAACGCGGTCTTGCCCATCGATGGTCGGCCGGCGACGATCACCAGATCCTGCCGCTGCATGCCCGATGTCAAATCATCCAGGTCCTTGAAGCCGGTGGTCAGCCCGTTCAACTGGCCGCGATTGGCGTAGCGCTGGGCCAGCAGTTCCACGGCCTCTTTCACCGACTGGCGCACCGGCACCACTTGTTTGCGGCCACGCGCGCCGGCCTCGGCGATCTTGAACACGCGCTGCTCGGCGGTTTCGAGAATTTCCGGCGTGCCGCGGCCTTCCGGATTGAAACCGTCACCGGCGATCTGGGTGCCGGCCTCGATCAGTTTCCGCAGCACCGACTTGTCGCGCACGATGTCCGCGTAGGCCGCGATGTTGGCCGCGCTGGGCGTGTTGTTGGCGAGTTCCGCGAGATAGGCGACGCCGCCGACATTGGCGGTTTCGCCGTGGCGCTCGAACCATTCGCCCAGCGTCACCGCATCGCAAGGCTGGCCGGCGCCCGCGAGCTGGCCGATCGCACGGAAGATCAGGCGGTGTTCGCGGCGGTAGAAGTCTTCCTCGACCAGCCGGTCGGCCACCTGGTCCCACGCTTCGCCCACCAGCATCAGGCCGCCCAGCACCGACTGCTCGGCCTCGATCGAATGCGGCGGCACCCGCAGCACATCGACGCGAGGCGGCGGGTTGTTGCGTTCGGGCAGGACAGCGCTCATCAGCGCACGACGGCAAGCGGTTTCGACATGCCCGGGATCATACGAGGGTGCGTCTCGCCCGGCGATACAACAACCCTGTGGAAATCTTGTGTGCGACGCGTGGGCGATTCGCCCCGTCCCGGGTGCACCTGCGGAAGCGAAACGTCTTTGACACGGATAAAACCTGGTGAAAATTCGATCAAGCTTGCGTACCCTGATTTCCATCCGCGTCTGCAGCTCGGGAAACGCTCGTTTTGCTCGTCATCGCGGAATACTCGCGCCATCCATGGCGCTCGCGCTTTGCGCCGCCTTCTTCGCGTTTGCAATCCTGCAAATGCAGTCGCAAAGCGATATCCAGATTGCGCAAGCAGGATTGCCGTAGCGAACATCGGCGAAGCCAATGCCGGAGGGCGAGCTGCGGGAAGCGGCGAGTTTGCCAAGGACTTTGCGTTTCAGTACGTTGGGCGAAAGTCACTGGCTCCGGCTTTCGCCGGGACGACGAATGATGGGATCGATCAGAGAACCCTTGGCGCATGCGCTATCGGCTTTTATCCGTTTTCATCCGCGCCGATGCCGTTGCTGTTCGTTCACATGTTGGCAAACCGCGTCGGCGCGTAAGCCAGTGGATCGAGGGCCGGCGGCTCGCCAGAGATCAACGAACCGACGAGTTCCGCGGTGGCCGCGCTCATGCTCACGCCCAGCATTCCGTGGCCGGTCGCGAGCAGCAAATTGTTCCAGCGCTTGACCGGTCCGATCAGCGGCATCTCGTCCACGCACATCGGTCGCCAACCCCACCATTCCTCGCGCAGTTCGCCGCCGAGCGGCGCGCGCAGGAACGCGGCTGCGCCGCGCCGCAACGCATCCAGCCGCGTACGGTTCAGGCGTTCGTCGTAACCGGAGAATTCCATCGTGCTGCCGAGCCGGTAGCCCGAACCCCATGCAGTCACGCACACGCTCGGTTCGCGCAGCACCAACGCGCGCCGCGGGCACGGATCGGGCCGCGACATCGTGATCGAATAACCCTTGCCGGGCTGGATCGGTACCTTCAGATCCAGCATGGACGCGACGCGCGGCGTCCACGCGCCCAGCGCCATCACGATGCGCTCGCCGGCGAAATCGCCGCGCGCGGTGCGCACCGCGTCGACGCGGCTGTTCGCACACCGGAAGCCCTGCACCGCCGCGCCGGTTTCGATGATGCCGCCGTGTTCGCGTACCCGCCGCGCCAAGCCTTCGACCAGCAGGTCGGGGCGCAACTGCGCATCGTCGGCATGCAGGACGCCGCCGACCACGCCCGGCAACAGCGCCGGTTCCATCTGCTCGACCACCTCGGCGGCCAGCGCCGTCGCCGCCACGCCGAGCCGATGCAGCCACTCGATTTCGGGGCGATCATGTTCCAGCGCCTGCCGCGTGCGATAGACATACAGATTGCCGGCCGGCGCGTATTCGCAATCGATGCCCTCTTCCACCAGCACGCGCGGCAACAACGTCCACGACCGGTTGAGGATCGCCGCGCGCACGATCGCGGCGCGCCGGGCGGCGCCAGGATTGCAGCGGCGCGCGAAGCCCAGCAGCCAGCGCCAGCGCTCGGGATCGGGACGCGGACTGACGTACAACGGCGCATCGCGGCGCAGCATCCAGTGCAGCGCGCGCCACGGCATGCCCGGCACCGTCAGCGGAATCGCGTGGCTGGGGGTCAGGGTGCCGCAATTGCCGTGCGAGGCGCCGCAACCGGGCTCGCCGCGATCGACCACCCGCACCGTCGCGCCGCGACGGAGCAAAGTCAGCGCGCAGGACAAGCCGATCACGCCGCCGCCCAGGATCAGAACGTCACTGCGTGCTTCACTCATTCCGACCATTGTAGCGTCGATGCCGCGGGCACCGAAGGGGCGGCGACAGCGCGCGGATCCGGAGCGCCCGACTCGGCGCACCGCGGGGCGGGCAACCGGCGGCGGCCGGAGCTGCGGTGGACGGGGCAGACGAGGTCGCTTTTTCCGGCATCCCGCCGCCCTTGGCATCAATCCTGCAGGGACATTCCCGTACAAGGGGAATCCACATGAACGCCAACATCGAAACCGGTTTTTGCAGCGTACCCGAGATCCTGCTGATGCTCCGCGCCCCCGGCGCGGGCTGGCTGGCCACCCTGCTGGCCGCGCTGGACGAAGCCAGCCGCGACCCCGACTTCAACGCCTATCACCGCGCCATCCTGGCCCACTGCCTTGACGAGCAGGCGGTGCCGGCGGCGGTCGCGGAAGCGTCGCGCCAACGCACGGCGCAGTTCGAGCAGGCGCTGGCGGGGCAGCTCCATGAACGAGCGGGCGACCGCCTCGCGGTCTGCTGAAGCCTTCGGCGACGTCCGGCACGCGCTGGACGTCACCGGCGCCATCGGGTACCTTCGGGCCTGCCATTGCGGCAGCCCACGTCGATCCGATGTCCTTTCCCGATCGCAAACCGTTCGCCCATCCCGCGCGCGCCCATCCGGGGGCCGCGCGTTGAACGCGCGCTGGTGCCGCGTTCGCCTGTACGCGGGTTGCGCGGCGCTGCTGTTGCTGGCGGCCTGCGCCAGCGTTTCGCCCACCCGCAATACCGCGCCGGCGCCGCCCGCCCCTGTCGCCAACAACGTGCTGTTCCGCGCGATCGGGCTGGTCGGCACGCCTTATCGCTGGGGCGGCAACACGCCGGCGTCCGGCTTCGATTGTTCGGGCCTGGTCGATTACGTGTTCAGGACCGAAGCCGGCATCGCCCTGCCCCGCACTTCGCGCGAAATGGCTGCGCTGGATGCACCGACCATCGACCGCGACGATCTCGAACCCGGCGACCTGTTGTTTTTCGGCAAGCGCCATCGCGTCAACCACGTCGCGATCTACGTCGGAAACGGCCGCTTCGTGAACGCGCCGGACACCGGCGGCACGGTGCGGCTGGACGAACTGGACGGCTACTACTGGCGCGATCATTACCTGTTTGCCAAGCGTGTGCTGACGCCACGCCTTCGCGCCGCCCTGGCGGCGGATTGATCCATCGGCCGGCGCGTGCGCGAACGCCCGCGCACGCGGCACGGCAAGCGACCCAACGGAATCCACGATGCAGAATTTCACCCTGTTTGTAGGCCGGCTCGGACTGTCGCTGATCTTCATCCTGTCCGGCATCGGCAAGATCATGGCCTATCACGCCACCGAAAAGGTGCTGATCGAGCACGGCCTGCCGCCGGGGCTTTTGCCGCTGGTGATCTTCGCGGAACTCGGCGGCGGACTGGCCGTGCTGTGCGGCCTGCTGACGCGCTGGGCCGCGGTCGGCCTGTTCGTCTACACGCTGCTCGCGGCGCTGCTCTTCCACAACAACTTCGCCGACCACGAACAGTGGATCAACTTCATGAAGAACCTCGCGATCGCCGGCGGCTTCCTGGTGCTGGCCGTGCGCGGCGCCGGTGGACTCTCGATCGATGCGTGGCGGCGCTATCGCAAGCAGAAGCAGAAGATCTT
>DAIUEL010000200.1:0-4811 GCA_036845145.1 Rhodanobacteraceae bacterium
GTGTACATCACGCCGAGGATGCCGCCGGTCGCGCAGATGCCGGCCGAAATCCAGAACGGAAAGCCGCTCCAGTACCCGACGATCACCAGGCCCGGCAGCACAAAGATGATCGACGACAGCGTGCCGGCGGCCGAAGCCACCGTCTGGACGATGTTGTTTTCCTGGATGGTGGCGTCGCGCAGCGCCTTCAGGATCGCCATCGAAATCACCGCGGCCGGGATCGAGGTCGAAAAGGTCAGGCCCGCCTTCAGGCCGAAATAGACGTTCGCGGCGGTGAACACGACGGTGATGACGATGCCGATGACGACGCCCCGGATCGTCAACTCGCGACGCGATGGTGTTGCTGTGATGGCGCTCATCGGTTTCCCCGTCTTTGGACCCAGCTGCCGCATACTAGCCGCGGCGCACCGTCAGTCAAAGGAGCCCGCTTGCCCTACCGCGGAAGATTCGCGCCCTCGCCCACCGGCGAACTGCATTTCGGCTCGCTGGTCGCGGCGCTGGCGAGCTGGTTGCGCGCGCACCAGCAACAGGGGCAATGGCTGCTTCGGATCGAGGACATCGACCCGCCGCGCGAGGTACCGGGTGCCACGCAGGTGATCCTCGCCGTGCTGGAACAACTCGGATTGGTTGCAGACGAACCGCCGTTGTTCCAGTCGCAGCGCGGCGAAGCCTATGCGGAAGCCCTGCAAGCCTTGCGTGCAACGGGCCATGCCTTCCCATGCTGGTGCAGCCGCGCCGACCTGGAGAGCGCGGGTATCGTCCACCGCGACGGTTGCTGCATCAGTCCGCCGCGCGACGATCGCGAACCGTCATGGCGCTTGCGCGTGCCCGATCACACCATCGCCTTCGAGGATGGCTTGCAGGGTCCGCAGGTGCAGAATGTGCGCGAGGCGGTCGGTGATTTCGTGCTGAAGCGTGCCGACGGGTTGTGGAGCTACCAGCTCGCCTGCGTGGTGGACGACGCGCACCAGCGCGTCAGCGAGGTCGTGCGGGGCTGCGATCTGCTCGATTCCACGCCGCGCCAGATCCTGCTGCAGCGTCTGCTCGGTTTGCCCACACCCACCTACTTGCACCTGGCGCTGGCGGTGGATGGCGAAGGCCGCAAGCTCTCGAAATCCAGCGATGCGCCGCCGCTGGATCTGCACGATGCGCGCACAACGCTTGCGCGTGCACTGCGCTTCCTCGATCAGCATGTCCCCGAAGCTTCCGACGTGACCACGATGCTGCGGATGGCGGCGGAACGATTCCAGCTCGTCGCGTTGCGCGGCGTCCTCGCACGCAACGTCGACGCGCCCCGACGCAGCGCCGAATTCGCCGCGGGCGCTGGTTGCGCAAGCCCGGGAGCGTAGCCAATTGCAACGCGATTTCCGACGGCTCGCCGACGCCGCAGGCAAGCGCTAGGATGGCCGCACCACCACCCGAAGGAGGCGTCATGAGCGCACGCGTGGCACTGGTAACGGGGGGTACCGGCGGCATCGGTACCGCAATCGTCCATCAGTTGGCAAAGATGGGGCACAAGGTCGCGACCAATTATCGCAACGAGGAAAAAACCAGCGCCTGGCGCGACAAGCTGGCGGCTGAAGGCATCGACGTCATCACCGTCAAGGGCGACGTCTCCGATCCGCAATCGTGCGAGCGGATGGTGCGTGCGATCGAGGAACAGGCGGGTCCGATCGACATCCTGATCAACAACGCCGGCATCACCCGCGACACCACGTTCCACAAGATGAGTTACCAGCAGTGGGTGGACGTGGTGAACACCAATTTGAATGCCTGCTTCAACGTCACGCGTCCGGTGATCGAGGGCATGCGCGCGCGCAAGTGGGGGCGCATCGTGCAGATAAGCTCGATCAACGGCCAGAAGGGCCAGTACGGCCAGGCCAACTACGCCGCGTCGAAAGCCGGCATGCACGGATTCACGATTTCGCTGGCACAGGAAAACGCGAGGTTCGGCATCACCGTCAACACGGTTTCGCCCGGCTATATCGGCACCGACATGGTGATGGCGGTGCCCGAAGACGTGCGCGCCAAGATCGTCGCGCAGATTCCGGTCGGCCGGTTGGGCGAACCGGATGAAATCGCCTACGCGGTGGCGTTCTTCCTCGACGAAAAGGCCGCATGGATCACCGGCGCGAATCTCGCGATCAACGGCGGCCACTACATGGGCTGGTGATTGCCGCGTCGATTCGCGGGCGGCACCGACGACGATCGCAACGCCCGTTCGTGCCGTCGCCGGCGGCCCGAATTGCTTCCGCACCTTGGGCAACCGGAATGTAAACAAAGTTTGCGCTGTCGAGAGTGTGACGGACATCCAGACTGCAGTGTGTCGCACCTTGTACAAAGGGCGCGTGTGGGAGGGAACCATTGTCGACATTCCCAAGGAGGGAGGGACAAATGGCACCCGTGCCGTTTTTGATTGCTTTTGCAGTTGCAGGTGCAGGTGGACACGTCACGTTTGCTGGCACCGTCGCAACGCCGACCGCCCCCAATGTGCCGATGGTCACCCCGTCTTCCAGCCGATCCACGGCGCCTGCCGCCGCGCAAATCGGGCGCTTCGACGATCCACCGCGCGTGGTCACCATCCAGTCGCTGGGCGACGCGGACGGCCGCAGCGAAATCGTGGTGAAGTATCTCTGACAAAAACGGCGCGCGGCCGGGAACCTTGCACCCCGGTCGTGCGATGCAGTCCATCGGCGCAGCCGCGCCGCCGCCATCGGGCGACTCCGACCACAGCGCCGAACGCATCACGATTCGTCAGCGCCCGCGGGGGCAGGTCCGACGATCAGCCGGTTGAGAAATTCCGCTCGGTGGCGCGCGTTCACAAGGATTACCGCAAACGAGTCCAGCGCGCTTGCGTTCGGAGGTGGCTCGCAAACCGCCCCGCCAGCTCAACCGGACGTCAAAGCCGCTGCGGCGCCGTTTCGATCTTGGCCTTGCTGCGCAGCACGTCGAGGAACGCCTCGATATCGGCCGCGCCGTAAGCGCGCGCCATCTGCTCGCGCAGAAAGCCCTGGGCTTCCGCAGGCACCTTGGATGGATCGCCCGGCGTGACCGCACCCAGTACCACCAGCGCATAGCGGCCTTTTTGCATCGGCACCAATGCGCGCGTCTCGGCGCCCTTGGCCGGATGCTCCATTTCGAACACCGCCTTCAACAGATCCGGATCGAGATCGGCGGCATTGCGCATCACCCCGGTTTTCTCCTGCACCGTCTGGCCGGCGGCCTGTGCCAGCGCATCCAGCTTCTCGCCGCCCTGCAGCTTGGCGAACGCCGCATCGGCAAGTTTCTTGGCGGCGGCGTCCACGCGCTGCTGGACCACGGCCTGCTTGATCGTATCGCTCACCTGCGCCAGCGGCTTGACCGCCGCGGCCACGTGCTTGGCGATGTGGATCACCACCATGTGGTCGTTGCCGAGGTCGATCGGATCGGACGTGTTGCCCTGCACCAGCACCAGGTCGGAGAACGCGGCCTTCACTACTTTTGGATCGGCGGCCAGTCCGGTCTTGGCACCGTCGCGCCCGAACAGCGGCGTGGTCTGGATGGTCAGACCGAGTTTTTCCGCCGCCGGTTTCAATGACGTCGGATCGTTGTAGATCATGTCGGTGAGCTTGTTGCCGACATCGCGATAGTGGTCCTGGCGTGCGTCCTTGGTAGCCTCCTGCACCAACTGATCGCGCACCTGCGCGAACGTTTCGGTGTGACCTTCGCGCATGTCGCGCACGTCGATGACGTGATAACCGTCCGAAGTCAGCACCGGATCGGAAACATCGCCCTTCTTCATCTTGTCCAATGCCGCCTGGAACTCGGGGCCAGCATCGCCCTTCGACAACCAGCCCAGGTCGCCGCCTTGCCGCTTGGAACCCAGGTCGTCGGAATACTGCTCGGCGAGCTTGGCGAAATCCGCACCCGGTGCCTTGGCCAGCGCTTCGACCTTCTGCGCCTTGGCCAGCGCCTCCTGCTTCTGGGCGTCGGTCGGCTTGGCCGGCAGTTTGATCAGGATGTGCGAAACGTCCCATTGCGGCGGACTGACGAAGCGCGATTTCTCCTTGTCGTAGCGCGCCTGCAAGGCCTTGTCGCTGAGGTCGGGCGTTGCCTTCATGGTGGCCGCGTCGAGATCGATGTAGTCCACCGACACTTCTTCCGGCGTCATGAAATCCGCCTGGTGCTGCTTGTAGTAGTCCGCCACCTGCGCATCGGTGACCTGTTGTTCCTGCTCGGTCGGCGCAGGCGCAGGCAATTCGACGTAGCTGAAATCGCGGGTCTGCAGTTGCAGGCGCAGGAAGGCGTCAGCCTCGGCCTTGGTGGCAAATGCCGTGGCGACGATGGCCTGCGGCACCTGCTGGGTCGCGAGGTCGGAACGGATCTCGTCCTGGAACTGCGTCGCGGTCTTGCCCTGTTGTGCGAGCCACGCAAGATAGCTCGACGAATCGAATTTGCCGTTGACCTGGAAGATCGGGTACGACGCGATCTGGTCGCGCACCTCGGCATCGGGCACCTTGATCCCGTACTCGTCGTTCGCGTTGATCAGCAACTGCCGGTTGATCACCCGCTTCAACACATCCTCCTTGAATGCAGGCTTTTCGAACTCTGACGGATCGATCGTGCTGCCAGGCTGGTTCAACTGCTGCTGCCGGGCGTTGTTCAAGGCAGTGGTGAAATCCTGCTGCGAAATTTCGTGGCCGTCGACTTTGGCCACCCAGGTCGCATTGCTCTGGCTGAAATAACCTTCGATGCCGAAGAACAGGAACGCGACGACCACCAGCACGCCGAATATCGCGATGACGATCCAGCTCTTGAACAGGTTGCGAATG
>DAIUEL010000201.1:0-1903 GCA_036845145.1 Rhodanobacteraceae bacterium
CGATGCCGGCGTGGTCGGTGCCACCCTGCCACAACGTGTTCCTGCCCGACATCCGTGCGTGCCGGATCAGCGCATCCATGATGGTCTGCTGGAACGCATGGCCCATGTGCAGCGTGCCGGTGACGTTCGGCGGCGGCAGCAGGATCGCGTACGGCTCGCCCTCGCCGGTCGGCTTGAAACAGCCGGCGTCTTCCCAGCGCGCGTACCACTTCGATTCGATCTGCTTGGGGTCGAAGCTCTTGTCCATCACACCATCCCCAGATTCCGCGCGCCGCGCGGTTTGCAAGGCAAACGTGCATTCTAGCGATACGGTGCTTGCGCTTGTGGACCCCGACTCGCAACAACTTCGCAAGTTGCCTCCCCATCCGCCCCGCGGGCACCCTCCGCCGCGAACGGGGGAAGGAAATGCGATGGGTCCCGGCCGGCGCCGGGACGACGAGCAGAACGTTTGCGGTGGAGGAGTGCGTGGCTCGCGCCGCCTAAGGCGTCCACTTCCGATGCGCGTGGATCGACATCACCACCCCGAACCCGGTCAGCAGCGTGATCGCCGACGTGCCGCCATAGCTCACCAGCGGCAGCGGCACGCCGACCACGGGCAGGAGACCCGAGATCATGCCGCCGTTGACGATCACGTACACCATGAATGCCAACCCGAATGATCCGGCGACGAGACGCGAATACGTGTCGCGCGCGTTGGCGGCGATCCAGAGGCAGCGGCCGACGATGAACGCATACACCAGCAGCAGCGCCAGTACGCCGACGAGGCCAAATTCCTCGCCCAGCACCGCGAAGATGAAGTCGGTGGTGTGTTCGGGCAGGAACTCCAGTTTCGACTGCGTGCCCTGGTTGAAGCCCTTGCCGAAGACGCCGCCGGAGCCCACCGCAATCATCGACTGGATGATGTGCCAGCCGGTGCCGAGCGGATCGTTCTCGGGGTGCAGGAACGTCATCACGCGTTCGCGCTGATAGTCGTGCAGGAAATGCCAAGCGACAGGCGCGACCGCGGCGAGCGCGCCCAGCATCGCCCCGATCTTCCACCACTGCAGGCCGGCGAGGAACAACACGAACATGCCGGACGCCACGATCAGAAGGGCGGTGCCGAGGTCGGGTTGCTTCCCGACCAGGATCGCGGGGATGCCGATCAACACGCCGATCGCGACGATGTCGCGCCAGCGCGGTGGCAGCGGGCGCGGGTGCAGGTACCACGCCACCATCATCGGCATCGCCAGCTTCATGAGCTCCGACGGCTGGAAGCGGACCACGCCCAGATCCAGCCAGCGGTCGGCACCGCGACCTTCGCCCAGCACCATCAGCACGACCAGCAGGAACAGGCCGAGCAGGTAGAACCACGGTGTCCACGCGCGCAGCAGCGTCGGCGGAATGCGCGAAACCGCCAGCAGCAACAGCGCGCCCGCGACGAAGCGCGCAGCCTGTCCCAGCACCATCGAGCGATCGAGATTGCTGGCGCTGTACAACACGGTGAGCCCGATCAACGCCAGTACCAGCAGACTGACCGCGAGCGGCAGGTCGATGCGCGGGCGCGAAAAGATGCGCCGCCCGATCCGGAGCATGCGTCCGCTGAAACTGGCGACCAGTTCGTTCATGGCGTGGCCGGTCCTTGCGCGCCCGCTTGGGTGGCGATCGAGGTCACCGGCACGGGCGGACGTTCGGAAGGCGGCGTCTCGGCCAGCCACTGGTCGAGCACCTTGCGCGCAATCGGCGCCGCCGCGCTGCCGCCCCACGCGCCGTGTTCCAGCAGCACCGCGATCGCGATTTGCGGGTGTTCCGCGGGCGTGTAGCACATGAACCACGCGCGGTGCCGCGACGCGAGGTAGTCGAGATTCTTGTTGGTGTTGTAGGCGTCGCTGGTGCGCGAATAACGCTCGGCGGTACCGGTCTTGCC
>DAIUEL010000201.1:2003-4793 GCA_036845145.1 Rhodanobacteraceae bacterium
ACGGTTTCGCCCGGATACCACGGCTGGTTCATCGTCTTGCGCTTCCATTCCGGCGACGGCAACACGCCGCCGGTTTCATCGGGCAGGTCGATACCGGTGGGGCTGCCGAATCCGAATTTGGACATCCATTGATCGAATCGCTGGATGCCCATCTGGTAGGCGAGCGAATAGAAATACGTGTTCACCGAGCGGGTGATGGCCTGCATCAGGTTGACCCGACCGGCGCCGTAGCGCGTGTCGTCGCGATACCCGCGCGAGGAGCCCGGAATGTAGTAGGTGCCGGTCGACAGCACCGTATCGGTTGCCTTGCGCAGGCCGAGCTCCAGGCCGCCGAGACCGAGGAACGGCTTGACGGTGGAACCGGGCGGATAGCCGCCGCGCATCGCGCGATTGAGCAACGGCTTTTCGGGGTCTTCCAGCAACGCCGAATAATCGGCCTGGCTGATGCCGTTGACGAAAAGGTTGGCGTCGAAACTCGGCGCCGTAACCATCGCGAGCACGTTGCCATTGCGCGGATCGATCGCGACGACGGCGCCGGTCTGGCCGCCGAGCGCGGCGATGGCGGCCCGCTGCAGGCGCTCGTCGATCGTGAGGTAGAGGTTCTTGCCGGGCTTGGCCGGTACGCGCTGCAACACACGCAATGGGCGCTGGTTGGCATTCACCTCGACCAGTTCGTAACCGGGCGTGCCGTGCAGCAGTTTCTCGTACTCCTTTTCGAGGCCGGTCTTGCCGACATGGGTGGTGCCGGCGTAAAGATCGGGGTCGAGCTTCGCCTGTTCCTTTTCGTCGATGCGGCCCACGTAGCCGATCACGTGTGCGAACTCGGCGCCGTAGGGGTAGTTGCGCGTCAGGTACGGATCGACGCTGACGCCGGGGAATTGCCACTGGTTCACCGCGAAGCGATCGCGCTCGCTTTCGGTCAGCCGGAACTTCAGCGGAACCTGCTCGAACGCGCGGTGCTGCTTCAGGCTCTGCTTGAAGCGCCGGATGTCATCGTCGGTCAGCGGCACCACGGCGGACAGCCGCTGCAGCATCGCGTCCATATGCTCGACCTTGTCCGGCACCACGTCCAGCCGGAACGCGGGGACGTTATCGGCAAGCAGCCTGCCCGCGCGATCGTAGATCAAGCCGCGCGGCGGCGGCAGGTGCTTCAGGCGCACGCGGTTGGCCTTGGCGCGCGTCGAATATTCCGCGTGCTCGAACACCTGCAGGTACACGAAGCGGCCCGCCACGCCGACGAGCATCAGGAACATGATCGCGAAACCCGCCAGCGCGCGGCGCCCGAAGTGCGCACGCCGGGCGCGATCATCGGGCAACTCGCCGCGGCCGTTCATACCGTCTTGGCGCCCTTGGTGCCCTTGCCGCGCAGCCGCGTGTTCACGTCATCCAGCAGCAGGAACACGAACGGCCACACCAGCGCGCCCACCGCGGGGGCGGCCCACGACAACGCCGGCATCGGCGAATCGCCCGCGAAGGCACGGATCAGCGCCTGCAGCACGTGGTTGTTGAGCAGCAACAACCACACCGCGAGTGCCTGCTGCCACATCGGGAAAAAGCGCAGGCGCGACCGGAAGCGCAGCACGATGAACACCAGTACCGCCAGTCGCAATGCCTGGTCGCCAAGCAGCGCACCGTTTAGAAGATCGGCGGCAAGACCGACGCCGAACGCGAGACCCACGCTGACGCGATCGGTCGATTCCAGTGACCAGTAAACCAACACCAGCGCCGGCCAGTAGGGCTTCAGCGGCTGGATCATTTCGGGCAGCGGCATCAGCATCAACAGCAACGCGGCCGCAATGCCGGCCCAGAACGCCCAACCCTGTGCGCGCATGCGGTTCATCGGGCCGCACCCGTCGTGGGCTTGCCGTGCGAGGCAGCATGGTTGCCGGGCGCCAGCGACGCCGGCGGGCCCGCTTCGGGCGCGGGCGCGGGCGGGCCGACCGGATCGGGCTGGTCGCGCAGCAGCAGCACCTCGCCGCTCCGTTCGAGTTCGGCCGCGGGTTTCACCAGCGCTTCCAGGAACATGCCGGACGCGTCGCGCTTCAATTGCGCGACGGTGCCGACCGGAAAGCCCGCAGGGAAGCGCCCGCCCAGGCCCGAAGTCACGAGCCGGTCGCCGACTTTCACGTCGGACGACAGCGGCAGATTCGGCACCACCAATTGGCTGGTGTCGCCGGTGCCGTGCGCGATGCCGCGCAGGCCGGTGCGCGAAATCGTCACCGGCACCGCGTGGTCGGGGTCGATCACCAGCATCGCCACCGATGCATGCGGCAGGATTTCGACGATCTGGCCCATCACACCGTGCGAATCGATCACCGTCTGGCCCACGTGCACGCCCTCGTCGGCGCCGACATTCAGCATCACCCGATCACGCGTGGGACCGAGTTGCACGTCGATCAGCCGCGCCAGTTGCGCATGCATGCCCAGCAATTGCTGGGTGTCGAGCAGTTGCTTCAGGCGTTCGTTCTGATGGGTGACGGCATCCATGCGGTTGAGGCGCGCCTCCGCCAGCAGCAGCGCCTCGCGCAGTTGCCGGTTTTCGTCGATCAACTTGCCGCGCTGGGCGAATGCGGTGCCGGCCCGGTGCACCCAGTCGGCCGGGGCTGCGGCGATCTTGTAGATCGGCACGATCGCCGCGGCCGTGACGTAACGCGCGCGGTGCAGCCAGCCGTTGCGGTGGTCCAGCACCATCAGCACCGCGGCCAGCGCAAGGTAGGCGATCAGGCGCAGCGTGCCCGCGGTCGCATCCGAGAAGATCGGAGTGGATTCCTTTTGCGGAAGCGCCATGGC
>DAIUEL010000202.1:0-4783 GCA_036845145.1 Rhodanobacteraceae bacterium
ATTGCAAGTTCCGGATTCCGCGCGTTCGGTTCGATCAAGAGACATGTCCGCAGGGCGTTTGCGGCTGCCGCAGTACGTCCTTGTTCCTTCAACAATTGCGCCAGGGCGAAAGCCGACGCCGAATCGCCGGGGTGCTGTGTCAACAGCGCGCAGAGGACTTGCTCGGCAGCATCGACTTGGCGGGTCTGCTGAAAAATGCCGGCTTGGGTTCGGCGCAGGTCCACCGACTCGGGAAATTCGGTCAGCGCTTGAACCAGCATGTTTTGTGCCGATGCAACATCTTTGCGCAAAAGCCGCGCGCGCACCGAATCCAACCAGTCTTGCTCGCTGCGCGTCGCCGTCAAGATCCGAACGCCGGCATGCCCAGGCTGACGCGCAATGTATCGAGGAGGTCACCGTAGCGTTGTGCGTGCGCGGTATCGCCACGCAGCGGCTCGCGCACCTGGGTTGCGCTGGGCGAGCGCACCTCGCGGGAGGTCTCGTGGAAATGCAGGCAGGCGTCCTCGAACGGCAATCCGCAGAAGTCGAGCAAGCTTCGAACCGCTCGTTCCGGCTCGGCCACCAAGCCCTCGTAGCTATGCTGATAAACGCCCGTGGGGTGGCTACTGCTCCATCGATCCGCGCTGCGGTCGAAATCACGCCAGAATGATGCGAGATCCTCGGGGGTGCGACTCCATTCGTTGCCCTGCGGCAGCAATTGGCGGTAACACGAAAAACATGTCTCCAAGGGATCACGTCGGCAAACGATGACGCGAGCACCGGGCAGCATCGCGCGAATGGCACCGATGTGCACCCAATTGCCGGGGAATTTGTCAGTGAACATCGGCCGTTGCGTGCGCCAACGCGCCGTACGTGCGAGGTAGCGCTCCCCCAGACGTTGCCAGTCGGCAGGTTGCGCAGCGGCGACCCAACGGGGGAACGACTGGCCGCGCCGACGCGACTCCTCGGCGATTACGAGCGAAAGATCCGGAAGTTCGCCTGCGCCTGCTACCTGCGAGTGCGAAGCGAGAATCTGTTCGACCAGCGTGGTTCCCGAACGTGGCATGCCGACGACAAACAGGGCCTCGCGCCCGAGGCTGGGGTCGGTAGCGGGTGAGGGCGGCGGAGCGAAGGCATTGTTGATCGCATCCACCATTGCGGAGAACGCCTGTGCATTCCAGCGTTCCCGCAACCGTGCGATGGCATTGGCACGATTCAAGACATCCAGCGACTCGGCGTAGCGCTTTTCCGTATCCAGGGCCTTGGCCAAGGCGAAGCTTGTGGCGATGCGGTCGTCATCGTTGGTGCGGTCGTTGCGGAGGGCAGCTTGCATCCGCTCGATGTCTCCCGGTTCGAACGCATCGGTCCGCAGGTCGGCAAGTCCCCACCATGCCATGCCGGAGAATGGACGTTCGGACAGGACTTTGCGGTATTCAAGCGCCGATGCGGTGGCATCGCCTTGCATGCGCAGCAGGTCGCCGAGCAAGGCGCGGGCATCCATGTTGTCGGGCGCCAGTGCGACCGCGCGTTTCAGCGCTTCCGCGGCCTCGTCGTTGCGTACGGAACGAGTCAGCATGACACCGAGGTTGTACCAGGCGATCGCCAGATCCGGCTGCAATTCACAGGCACGGCGCAGTGCGGCGATGGCGCCATCGAAATCACCGGTAGCGCCGAGTACCGACCCGAGCGTGTTTTGGTAGAGCGGGTCGTCGGGACGCAATTCGATCGCGCGGCGCATCGCGGCGGTGGCGCTGGCGTGATCGCCTCGCAGACTCAAGATGCCGGCATGCAATCGCAGAACCTCGGGATGATCCGAATGCCGGGCGAGAACGGGCCGGAGCTGCGCCTCTGCCTGATCGGCACGCCCCATTCCCAGCGCCTGCGCCGTTGCCACGACCTGCTGGGCGGCCTCGTTGTCCAAGCCGTGCAGCCGAGGCGCGGTCATGGACGGGTTGCCTTCGTGGAAGCGCTGCGTGCGTGGAAATGTCGCATGGGACCGAGTCGCGTCGATGTTGCTGGCTATGATAAAGGACACACTCGCTTCCGGTGTCGGCATGCAGGACAGGTTCCCGCCCAAAACCGTTGATGCCTCACTCGCCGAAGCGCGCGCACTGTTCGAGGATAGTCGCGCGGACGACGCCGAGGCGTTGTTGCGCGAAGTTGCCGCGCGCGAACCGGCCCGGCAGGAGGTGGCGGTGCTGTTGGCGGAGGTCTTGCGCAGCCAAGGCCGTTTGTCGGCTGCTTCGCAAGTCATGCTCGAAGTATGCAAGGCCAACTGCTTCGAGCCGTCGTTGTGCTTGCGCGCGACGGGTTTCGCCCAGCAATGCGACCGTCATGCCGTCGCGGCGCAAATCTGCCAAGGGGCGCTTGGTCGCGGCGCAGTGCCACCCGAGTTGCTGGTGCTGGCTGGACACATTGCGCGCGAATCGGGTGATTTCGAAACTGCGCGCGCACGGTACGCCGCTGCCCTGGACGCGGGCGTTGATCTGGACAGGCATCATGTGCTGGGGGCGTTGGCCAACACCCGGCGTTATGTCGACGCAGGCGACGCCGACATCGCGCGCTTCGCCAGACACTTCGCCGACACGCGGTATTCGCCGCGGTCGCGCGCTTCGGCGGGCTTCGCTTTGGCGAAGGCGCGCAACGACTTGGCTGATTACGAATCTGCAGCGCATGCATTGCGCGTAGCGAATGTGATGGTGCACGAAGTGCAGCCATGGGACCGTGCGGCATGGCGCCGATTCGTCGAGACGCGTGGGCGTGAGCACGCCGCAGCGGCTATCGGAGGTGCAGCCGGCGACTTCGCGCCGGTTTTCATCGTCGGGGTGCCGCGCAGCGGGACGACCTTGACGGCGACCCTGCTGGCGCGGGCGAGTGGCGCGCGCGATCGCGGCGAATTTCGTGCATTGCGCTTCATCGCCGATCAGCTCATTTCCGGCGGACATCTGGGGAAACCCTCGGCATTGGCAGAGGCAGCCAACCTGTACCGCACGCTCGCGGTGCAGGATGATGCGCGGGCGGCTTGGTATATCGACCAGGATCCCCTGAATTTCCGGTATCTCGACATTGCCGCGGCGATGTTCCCGCGGGCGCGCATGATCCATCTGCGACGCGATCCACGCGACACCGCGTTGTCGCTATGGAGCCAGGATTTCGCGCATCCCGACATGGCGTTTGCGTACGACTTCGGAGACATCGCGGTTTACATGAAAGGTCACGACGCGCTGATGCAATATTGGGCGCGAGCCTTGCGCATTCCTATCCACGAAGTCGACTACGAATCGCTGGTCACCGACACCGAGGCGACGATGGCGAGCCTGCGCGAATTCATCGGTGCGCCTGCCGGCGAATCGGACCGTTCCGGTGAAACCGCGCCCGTGCAGTCGGCGAGTGTCTGGCAGGCGCGCCAGCCCGTTTACAAGACTTCGGTCGGGCGCTGGCGGCGGTACGCGCCCCATGTATCGGAGCTGGCGCGGTTCGGCGCGCCACGCTGAAGAAAACAAGGGCGCGACCTGCGTCGCGCCCTTCTCGTTCAGCATTTGCAGCGAAACCATCAATAGCGGTAATGATCAGCCTTGTACGGCCCTTCCACCGGCACGCCGAGATAGTCGGCCTGGTCCTTGGTCATCTTCGTCAGCTTCACGCCGATCTGCTCGAGGTGCAGCCGCGCGACTTCCTCGTCGAGCTTCTTGGGCAGGCGGTAGACGGTCCTCTCGTACTCGTCCTTGTGGGTCCACAAGTCGATCTGCGCGAGCGTCTGGTTCGAGAACGAATTGGACATCACGAACGACGGATGGCCGTGCGCGCAGCCGAGATTCACGAGACGGCCTTCGGCCAACAGGTAGATCGAGTTGCCTTCGGGGAAGGTGTAGAGATCGACCTGCGGCTTGATGTTGGTTTGTTGCGCGGCCTGCTGCAGGCGATCGACCTGGATCTCGTTGTCGAAGTGGCCGATGTTGCACACCAGCGCGTGGTTCTTCATGCGCTGCATGTGTTCCAGCGTGATCACGTCGCGGTTACCGGTGGTGGTGACGTAGATGTCGGCCTGGCCCAGCGTGTCCTCGACGGTCGCGACCTGGAAGCCTTCCATCGCGGCCTGCAATGCACAGATCGGATCGATTTCGGTAACGATCACCCGTGCGCCGAAGCCCTTCAATGAATGTGCGCAGCCCTTGCCGACGTCACCGTAGCCGCACACCACCGCGACCTTGCCCGCGACCATCAGGTCGGTGGCGCGCTTGATGCCGTCGGCCAGCGATTCGCGGCAGCCGTACAGGTTGTCGAACTTGGATTTCGTCACCGAGTCGTTGACGTTGATCGCGGGCACCAGCAGCTTGCCGGCCTCGGCGAGCTGGTACAGGCGATGCACGCCGGTGGTGGTTTCCTCGGACACGCCGCGCCATTCAGAGGCCACCTTCTTCCAGAAGCCCGGGCGTTCCGTGCGGGTTTTCTTCAGCAGATCCTTGATGACCTGTTCTTCGTGGTTGGCGCCTTTTTCTTCCACCCACTTGGAACCGTCTTCCATCTCGACGCCCTTGTGGATCAGCAGCGTTGCGTCACCGCCGTCATCGACGATCAGTTCGGGGCCGCGGTTGCCGGGATGCGTCAGCGCGTCGAGCGTGCATTGCCAGTATTCCTCCAGCGTTTCACCCTTCCACGCGAACACCGGGATGCCGTCCGCGGCGATCGCGGCGGCGCAATCATCCTGGGTGGAAAAGATGTTGCACGATGCCCAGCGCACCGACGCGCCCAGTGCCGCGAGCGTCTCGATCAGCACCGCGGTTTCCTTGGTCATGTGCAGCGA
>DAIUEL010000203.1:0-4724 GCA_036845145.1 Rhodanobacteraceae bacterium
ACAAACGCGTTGCTTGCACAAGTGGATTGCACCCTTTCAAGGGGGCGGCCCGGGCCGACGCCCGCCATGCACCGGCGCCACTGGCTGCGCCTGCGCGAGCCGGAATGGTGGACTGTGTCAAGTTGACATGGCGGTCACGCCAGCCATAGGTTGGCACTGATGCGCCGTGCAATGCGACGGCTGCTGTTCATCGAACATCCCGCGCTTCGCGCATTCGCAAAAGGGCCAGCCATGCACCACGACGCTCGCGACGGCACTCTGGTCGAAGAACTCAACCGTGCACGCGCGCTGCCGGCACGCTACTACGCCGGCGACGCGATGTTGGCGATCGAGCAGCGCGCAGTGTTCGCGCGCAGCTGGCAACTGGTGGCCCACCAGGAGCAGTTGGGCGAGCCGGGCGACCACGCAGTCGAGCACATCGGCGGCGTGCCGATCCTGCTGGTGCGCGGGCAGGACGGCGTGCTGCGCGCCTTTCCCAACGTGTGCCGACACCGCGCCGGCCCGTTGGCGCTCTGCGACGGCAAGGGTGCACGCGCCCTTCGCTGCAAGTACCACGGCTGGACCTACACGCTGGAAGGCCAGTTGCGCAGCGCGCCAGAAATGCAGGACGCCTGCGACTTCCGGGTCGAGGACATCCGCCTGCCGCCGCTGCGTGTGCACGAATGGCAGGGCCTGGTGTTCGTTGCATTGAACGACGAGGTGCCGGCGTTCGAGGAGGTCTACGGCGGCATCACCGAGCGCATCGCGCCGATCGACCTGTCGGCGATGCGCTACCTGCGCCGCGAGAACTACGACATCGACTGCAACTGGAAGGTCTACGTCGACAACTTCCTCGAAGGCTACCATCTGCCGCACGTGCACCCCGGCCTGTCGCGGATACTCGACTACCGCGCCTACGACACCGAGCTGTTCGCGTGGCATTCGCTGCAGTCCTCGCCGCTGCGCGACAGCGACGCGATCTACGGCACGGGCCGGGCGTACTACTACTTCGTCTACCCCAACTTGATGCTCAACATCATGCCGGGGCGGCTCCAGACCAACCGCATCCTGCCGCTGGGGCCGGCCCGCTGCCGCGTGGTGTTCGACTACTACTACGCGCAGGACGAGGGCGCCCAAGCGCGCATTGCCGCCGACCAGGATTTCAGCGACGAGGTGCAGCACGAGGACATCGCGATCTGCGAGGCGGTGCAGAAGGGTCTGGCCTCTGGCTACTACGCTCCCGGCCGGCTGTGCCCGACGCGCGAGGGCGGCGTCTGGCATTTCCAGAACCTGCTGCGCGCGGCCTATGCCGGACCCGCCGGAGAGTCCGCACGGGCGGCACCGTGACCACGGCCAGGCGCGAGAACGAAACCGGAGCGCGCAACGAACGCACGATCGGTTTCCGGACC
Source organism: Rhodanobacteraceae bacterium (assembly GCA_036845145.1). GTDB lineage: Bacteria > Pseudomonadota > Gammaproteobacteria > Xanthomonadales > Rhodanobacteraceae > 66-474. The sequence goes on from DAIUEL010000203.1 coordinate 1,389, forward strand.
TGCACCGCGCTGGTGATCGCAACGTAATTGGCATGGACATTTTCGTGCTGCCGGCGTCGCTCGCGCCTCATGGCTTCAACGCGCTCGACTGGATCATCGTGCTGGCCGGTTGCCTGGCGCTGGTGCGGGTGTCCTCGCACTTGGCTCACGCGCTGCCGCCGGCGCCATTCGCGCCGGGTCCGATCGCGGCGGACCTGCCGCTGTATGCGCTGATGCGCCTGCGGCGCCGCGCCGATCCATCCGCCAAGGTGCTGCCATGAGGGACCCCCGCTACGATCTCCTGTTCGAGCCGCTGAAGATCGGCCCGGTCACCGCGAAGAACCGCTTCTTCCAGGTGCCACACTGCAACGGCATGGGCCACGCGATGCCGCTGGCGCACGCGGCAATGCGCGAGGTCAAGGCCGAGGGCGGTTGGGCAGTGGTCTCCACCGAGGAATGCGAGATCCACCCCAGCGGCGACCTCACGCCTTACGTCGAGGCGCGGCTGTGGGACGACCGAGACATCCCCGCGCTCGCGCTGATGTGCGACAAGGTGCACGCGCACGGCGCGCTGGCGGCGCTGGAGCTGACCCACAACGGTCCCACCGCGTCGAACCTGTATTCGCGCGAGGTGCTGATCGCGCCTTCGCACCAGCCGACCAAGTACGGCTATCCGCACCAGGCGCGCGCGATGACGCTGCACGACATCCGCGAATACCGGCGCTGGCACCGCGAGGCGGCGATCCGCGGCAAACGCGCCGGCATGGACATCATCTACGTCTATGCGGCGCACGACCTCTCGCTGCCGATGCACTTCCTGCAGCGCCGGCGCAACCAGCGCAGCGATGCCTACGGCGGCTCGCTGGAAAATCGCGTGCGCCTGCTGCGCGAGGTGATCGAGGACACGAAAGATGCCGTTGGCGATACCTGCGCGGTTGCGCTGCGCTTCGCCACCGAGGAAGGACTCGGCCCCGGCGGTGTGGAGTTGGCCGAGGCGCAGGATATCGTCGGCATGCTGGCCGAGTTGCCGGACCTGTGGGACGTGAACCTGGCCGCCTGGTACAACGATTCGGTGCCCTCGCGCTTCGCCGCCGAAGGCGCGCAGGAGCCGTTCATCTCCTTCGTGAAGCAGACCACCAGCAAACCCGTGGTCGGGGTGGGTCGCTTCACCTCGCCCGACACCATGGTGTCGCAACTCAGGCGCGGCGTGCTGGACCTGATCGGCTGCGCACGCCCGTCGATTGCCGACCCGTTCCTGCCGCGCAAGGTCGAGGAAGGCCGCGTCGACGACATCCGCGAATGCATCGGCTGCAACATCTGCGTCTCCGGCGACATGACCATTTCGCCGATCCGCTGCACCCAAAACCCGACCATGGGCGAGGAATGGCGCAAGGGCTGGCACCCGGAACGCATCGCGCCGGCACGCACGCCCGCGCGCGTGCTGGTGGTCGGCGCCGGCCCGGCCGGGCTGGAGGCCGCGCGTGCATTGGGCCAGCGCGGTTACGACGTCAGCCTCGCCGAGGCGCGCAAGGAACTCGGCGGCCGCGTCACCCGCGAATCACGCCTGCCGGGTCTCGCCGAATGGGCGCGCGTGCGCGACTGGCGCGTGGGTCAGATCCACAAACTGGCGAACGTGGCCATCTACCTCGATTCGGCGCTGACCGCGCAGGACGTGCTCGACTTCGGTGCCGAGCACGTGGTGATCGCCACTGGCTGCCACTGGCGCCGCGATGGTTTTGGCCGCAGCCACGGCTTCGCCATGGCCGACTTCGCCGACAACGCGCGGGTTCATACCCCCGACGATTTGATGGATGGCCGCTTGCCGGAAGGCCGCGTGGTGGTGTTCGACGACGATGGCTACTACCACGCGAGCGTGGCCGCCGAACTGCTGCGTTCGCGTGGTTGCGACGTCATCCACCTCACGCCCGAAGACAGCCTTGCGCCGTGGACGCTGAATACGCTGGATTACCGGCATGTGCGCAAAAGGATGGCCCATCTCGGCATCGAGGCACTGGTGTCGCACGACATCGTCGGCTACGCCGGCACCACGCTCACCGTCGAGGACGTGTGGACCCATCGGCAGCGCGAACTGGCCTGCGACGCCGTGGTCACCGTCACCGCCCGCCTGCCCGACGACGGGCTGTACCAGGAACTGTGCCGCCGCGAGGCGGAGTGGACCGAGGCCGGCATCCGCACACTGCGCTGCATCGGCGATGCCGAAGCGCCGGGCCTGATCGTGCACGCGGTTTATGCCGGCCACCGCTACGCGCGTGACCTGGAGGAGCCTCTCGCAGACAACGTGCCGTTCAGGCGACACTTCCACACAACCAGTTGAAGACCGGGCCGGAAGCCGCTCCCGGATAGGCCGCGAGTTACGCCAGCCGTGTTGCATGGCGTCAGCATCGGCAGAGAGTCTTTTTGGCTCAAAGGGAGGGGGCCGCAGTCAGCACCGTGGTCGCTGCGGCAGTCTTCAGGAATCGTGTCCGGGCACATCGTTCTCCCAGGTACCGAACCGGCTGGCGCGCGGCGGCGATCGCGTGCTGCATCGTCGCTCCCTTGCATATGCCGGGTGGCCACGCGTGGTCACGATCTGCCTGCGAGCAACTCATCCAGTTGTGCGAACTGTTCGGGCAGGGCTTCCGCCGAACCGGCGAGGGCTTCGTCGAGGGCCGCTTCCGTGGGGTAGAGTTCGTGGAAGGTGACCAGCGTCTTGCCGTCGCTTTCCTCGAACGTCACCGTGGTGACGGCGCCCTGATCGCTTTCTTCGTTCGTCCAGACGATGCGCCTGTTTGGCGTCACTTCCCTGTACGTGCCGAAGAACGCCATCGGCTGGTCGAAGTCCGGATGGCTGAACACGAAGCGATACGTGCCCCCGGTGCGGACATCCATCTCGCACGAGACCAGCGACAGGCCCACCGATTTCGGAATCCACCACCGCTTGAACAATTCGGGTTTGCTCCACGCTTCGAAGACGACGTGCGCCGGGGCATCGAACGTTCGCGTCACGACGAGTTCGCGGTCGGACGTGCGCTCCACGGCGGTGCGGTTGATGGCGGGACTACCTTCTTTTGCTTTGGGCATCTTCCTTCTCCTTGCACTTCAGGTGCTCGACGAGCTCGTCCAACGCGTCGAAGCGTGCGCTCCAGAGTTGCCGGTGCCGCTCGATCCAGGCAGCCTCTTCTTCCAGCCGGTGCGCTCCGAGCTTGCAGGTTCGCACGCGCCCGACCTTCTTCGTGGTCACGAGCCCCGCCTGCTCCAGGACGCTCACGTGCTTCTTCATGCCCGTGAGGGTCATGTGAAATCTTTGGGCAAGGTCGGTGATGGAGGCGTCCGACCCTCCGAGCTGCTCCAGCACGC
>DAIUEL010000204.1:0-4723 GCA_036845145.1 Rhodanobacteraceae bacterium
CTACATCAAGTTGCGCCCGTGGAACAGCTCCTCGATCTCGCGCCGCAGCAGTTGCTCGATCCGCTGGCGATCCTTGAATGACAGGTCGTCGGCGTGCGCCTCGAACAAATAGGTATCGAGGTCGAAATCCTTCACGTGCATCTTGGTGTGGAACATGTTTTCCTGATACACGTTGACGTCGAACATCTCGTATTTCTGGCGGATGTGCTTGGCCAGGTAATCCTGGATCGAATTGATCTTGTGATCGATGTAGTGCTTCTTGCCGTGGATGTCGCGGGTGAAGCCGCGCACCCGGTAGTCCATCGTCACGATGTCCGATTCGAAGCTGTCGATCAGGTAATTCAAGGCCTTCAGCGGCGAAATCACCCCGCAGGTCGCGACGTCGATGTCGGCACGAAAAGTCGCGATGCCATTGTGGGGATGGGTTTCCGGATAGGTGTGCACGGTGATGTGCGACTTGTCCATGTGCGCGACCACCGCATCGGAAATCACGTCGCGGCCGAGCTTCTCCACCACCGGATGCTCGGAAATCAGGATCGTCACCGACGCACCCTGCGGATCGTAATCCTGGCGTGCGATATTCAGGATGTTCGCGCCGATGATGTCGGCGACGTCGGTCAGGATCTGCGTCAGGCGATCGGCGTCGTACGCTTCATCGATGTAGTCGATGTAGCGGTCGCGCTGGTCCTTGGTGACCGCGTAGCAGATGTCGTAGATGTTGAAGCTGAGCGCCTTGGTGAGGTTGTTGAACCCCTGCAGCTTCAAGCGGGGCAGCGGCTTGACCACGGCAGTGTTTCCTCGGAAATGGAAGCGGCGCGCCGGGCCGGGATTGGGCCGCACGCGAAGGGAGTTTGTCGGAAGGTGACAGTATGCGGGAAAGTCGCGGCCGGCGCATCCGCCGCGGCTGACTGGCTTGCATGAACATGAATGTGGCACAATCGCTTCGAGATGTGCGTAACCCCCCGCACTTAATGTGTGATGCAGGACAGGGACATCATGTCGGAATTGCGCTATCTGCTCCAGCAGGTTTACGAACGCTCGAAGGCGCCGCCGATGCTGGCGCCCGATCCCGCCGCGATGCAGCGGCTGCTGGAACAATGCCACCGCCGCCGGTATCCCGGCAAAACGGCCATCCTCCGACCGGGCGATCCCGCCAACACCCTGTTCTACGTGATCGACGGTTCGGTCACCGTCTGCAGCGAGGACGACCAAGGCCGCGAACTGATCCTCGCGTACATCAACCGCGGCGAGTTCATCGGCGAGATGGGACTGTTCGTCGAGCAGGCGCAACGCGAAGTGCTGATCCGCACCCGCAGTGCTTGCGAACTGGCCGAGATCAGCTACGACAAACTGTTTCATCTGTTCGAAGGCACACTGCGCGACGACTGCCCGCGCATCCTGTTCGCGATTGGGCTGCAGCTGACACACCGGCTGCTGCGCACGTCGCGCCAGGTCAGCCGCATGGCATTCATGGACGTCACCAACCGCATCGCGCGCACGTTGCTGGACCTGTGCCAGGAACCGGACGCCATGACTCATCCGGACGGCACCCAGATCCGGATCTCGCGCCAGGAGCTTTCGCGCATCGTGGGTTGCTCGCGCGAAATGGCCGGGCGTGTCCTGAAGCAGCTCGAGGATGATGGCGGCATCGATGTGTCGGGGAAGACCATCGTCGTTCGCGGGACGCGATGATTGCGATCGTCCCCGATCGCTGCACCACCTCAGGCCGCGTGATCCGAACCTTCTGTGCGCGTCGGCTCGCGCCAGAGCGGCATCCATGGCCTGACTTTCACAACAGCGGCTTCGACTGAGGCATCGTCGAGCGACAGCAACCGGGCTCTCAACGCCATTCGGCGCGGGTCACGCTGCGGCCCAGTGCCTTCTCCACGCGCTTGCAGAGTTTGGGCGTCGCATTGACCAGCACCGCTTCGGCGGCCAGCGCAAGCATCGGCAGGTCCTGGCTCGAATCGCTGTAGGCCACCTGCCACGCCTCGATCCCGTGTCGCGCCAGCAGCTCCACCTTGCGGCGCCCGATGTTGTGCCATTCCGAGCGCATGCCGATGCGCCCCGGGCGCAACCGCGACGCCAATACCTCGACGTCGGTGATGCCGAGTTCGGCCAGCACGCCGCGCACCAGTGACTCCTCGCAACCCGTGACGATCACGATCCTGTCCCCCGCGGCCTGGTGGCGGCGCAACGCGCTCAATCCCTCGCGACAAAAACGGCCCGGCTGGTGCACCAGCGCCACTGCAAATGCCTGCGCCAGATCGCGGTAGCGAGCTTCGTCCAGCCCGAGCAAGCCCAGGTGCACCAGCGAGCGCAACACGCGCCGGCGCGAGAACGGCAACGTCAACAGGAACCATGGGCTGAGCACCAGCACCAGGCCCTTGCGCCAGCGGACACGCGCGTAACGGTCGCGCATGAACATGGCGAACGTGTCGCCGCGGATCAACACGCCATCGAAATCGAAGAGCACGACGCGGCGTGCCGTTTCCGCCGGCCCCCGTTCCATCGTCACGCTCCCGCGAACAGCTTCGCGAGTTCCGTGCCCGGCTCCTTCGCGCGCATGAACGTTTCGCCGATCAGGAACGCATCCACGCCCGCCGCGCGAAGGCGCGCCACGTCATCCCGCGTGGCGATGCCGCTTTCGGTCACCAACAGGCGATCGTGCGGCACGGCTTCCTTCAGTGACAACGTGGTGTCGATGCTGGTCTCGAACGTGCGCAGGTCACGATTGTTGATGCCGATCAGGGTGCGCGGCGCGTTCGTCAACATCAGCGCACGCTGCAGGTCGACCGGGTTGTGGACCTCGACCAGTACATCAAGGCCGCACTCGATGGCGAGCGCATGCAGGTTCACCAGCACGGCATTGTCGAGCGCCGCGGCGATCAGCAGGATCGCGTCGGCGCCGATCGCGCGCGCCTCGTTCACCTGGTAAACGTCGACGGTGAAATCCTTGCGCAATACCGGCAGCGTGCACGCCTCGCGCGCCTGGCCGAGGTACGCGTCGCTGCCCTGGAAGAAATCCACGTCCGTCAGCACCGACAGGCAAGTCGCGCCGCCGTTCTCGTAACCGCGCGCGATCGCGGCCGGATCGAAATCGGCGCGGATCAATCCCTTCGACGGGCTCGCCTTCTTGATCTCGGCGATCACCGCCGCCTGCCGCGCCTGCACGCGCGCGCGCAGCGCCGCGGCAAAACCGCGCACCGGCGGCGCGTCGGCAATGCGCGCGCGCAATTCCGCGAGCGGCACGCGCGCCTTGCGTTCCGCGACTTCCTCGCGCTTGCGCGCAAGGATGGTTTTCAGGATGTCGCTCATGCCGGTTGCGCGGCCAGCGCTTGCGTGACGGCGACGAACTGATCGAGCCTGGCCCGCGCCGAACCGTCACTGATCGCACTGCCCGCGCGCGCGATGCCATCGGCGATCGATGACGCAATGCCCGCGGCGTACAGCGCCGCGCCGGCATTCAGCAGCACGATGTTGTGGGCCACGCCATCCGCGCCGTCCAGAACGTGCAGCAGCATGGCCTTGGATTCACCGGCATCGGCGACGCGCAGGTTGCGGCTGGACGCCATCGGGATGCCGAACTGCTCGGGCTCGATTTCGTATTCGCGCACCTTGCCGTCACGCAATTCGCCGACCAGCGTGGCGCCGCCCAGCGAAATCTCGTCGAGGCCATCCTTGCCGTGCACCACCAGTGCGTGCTCGACACCCAGCCGCTGCAACACGCGCACCTGGATACCGACCAGATCCGGATGGAACACACCCATCAACATGTTCGGCGCATTCGCGGGGTTGGTCAGCGGCCCCAGGATATTGAACAGCGTGCGCACGCCCATTTCGCGGCGCACCGGCGCCACCGCCTTCATCGCGGGATGGAAGCGTGGTGCGAACATGAAACCGATGCCGGTCTCCCCGATGCAGCGCGCGACCTGTTCGGGGCCGAGGTCGATCTTCGCCCCCAGCGCCTCCAGCACGTCGGCACTGCCCGACGACGACGACACGCCGCGATTGCCGTGCTTGGCGATGCGCGCGCCGGCCGCCGCCGCGACGAACATCGACGCGGTGGAAATGTTGAAACTGTGCGCGCCATCGCCGCCGGTGCCGACGATGTCCAGCATGTGCGGATGCCCAGGCATCGTGACGTGCTCGGCCAGCTCGCGCATTACGGTCGCGGCGCCCGCGATCTCGCCGATGGTTTCCTTCTTCACCCGCAACCCGGTCAGGATCGCCGCCGTCATCGCGGACGACACTTCACCACGCATGATCTGGCGCATCAGGTCGATCATCTCGTCGTGGAAGATCTCGCGATGCTCGATCGTGCGCTGCAAAGCTTCGTGCGGGGTGATGCCCATGGTCATGCCGCTCTGGACAAAGGCGCGCGGATGAAATTGCGCAGCAGGTCATGGCCGCTGCGGGTCAGGATCGATTCGGGATGGAACTGTACGCCCTCGATCGGAAGCGCCTTGTGGCGCAAGCCCATGATCTCGTCGAACGCACCATCCGCGTGCTCGGTCCACGCGGTGATGTCGAGGCACTCCGGCAGGCTCGCGCGTTCCACCACCAGCGAGTGGTAGCGTGTCGCCTCGAACGGATCGGCAAGCCCTGCAAACACGCCGGCGCCGCGATGCCGGATCGGCGAAGTCTTGCCGTGCATGATCTCTTTCGCGCGGATCACCTTGCCGCCGAACGCCTGTCCGATCGCCTGATGGCCGAGGCACAC
>DAIUEL010000205.1:0-4696 GCA_036845145.1 Rhodanobacteraceae bacterium
GATTCCGCAGCAATCGGGCTTCGCTCGCCATCGACGCCTGCGCGATCTTCATGTCGGCGTCGTCCCACGGTTCGCCGCCCGTCTTCGCCGCCGATTCCCATTTGTCGCAGCATTCCCAGCCCGGCAGGATCATGATCCCGTCGCGATCGGCGAGATCGTAGAAGTGCTGGTCTTCGAGCTTGCCTTCGCTGCGGATCGTGTTCAGGCCCATGTTGCGGACATAGCTGAACTCGGCCTCCATGCGCCCGGGAATTTCGCGCAGGAACATGTCCGGCGCCCAGCCACCGCCGCGGATCAGCACCGGCTTGCCGTTGACAAAGAACTGGATGTAACCCTGTTTGGTGAGCTTCGAGGTCGCGCTGCGGACGCCGAACGTGGTCGCGGCGCGATCGGATTCCGCGCCGTTGACCGAGGCGGCGAGTTTCAAATCGTACAGCGGGTGATCGCCCATGCCGATCGGCCACCAGACTTTCGGGTGATCCAGCACGAGGCCTGGATCGCTCTGCGGTGAAAACGCAACGGTTTGCGTCTGCCCCGCCGTGAGGTGCACTTTCCGCTGCAGCGAAACGCCTGCCACCTCGCCGGTCACGACGACATCGTGCGGCGCGCTGTCGAGATTCCGCACCTCCGCCTTCACCGTCAGCGCCGCGCGCGCAAGATCCGGCAATGAAAGATCGGTGGCGACCGCCGGAAAACGCAGCTCGACCGGCCCGGTCTCCACGATATCGACGCCGCGCCACGGTCCCATGTTGTTGTCGGGCGGCTGGGGGTTCCAGTCCACCCAACCCTGCGAAAAATCGAGTTGCGGATCGGCCGGATGAACGCGCATGGCCAGCGTGTTCGCGCCCTCGTGCACCCAGCGCGTCACGTCGAATTCGTGCACCGGATACGCGCCACGCAGTTCCGGCTGCGCAGCGATCTGATGGCCGTTGAGCCACAGGTCGGCACCACCGATGATCCCGTTGGTGCGCACCAGTATGTGTCGCCTGCTGGCGCCCTTCTCCAGCGTGAATTGCGTGCGGTACCACCACGGAATCACGAAGTGATGGCGCGCGACGGTGCGCAGTTCGTCATCGTGGAACACATTCTTGTATTCGCCGTTTTCCACCAGACCTGCCATCACGGTCGCGTGGCCGCTCACCGGATACCAGCCCTTGGTCGAAAAATCTGCGCTGGAGATTTCCGCGCCATTCTCCTGCGCCTTGGCACTGGACTGGATTTGCCAATGCGCGATTGCGGTGACTTGGCCGGGTTGCCCGGCGATCGGCGTGGGTGCGTAGGTGTTTGCCGCATACACGGCAGGTGTGGCCAACATTGCGAACACGGCCGCGACACGAAAGACCTGTTGCAGGAAATAATTTGTCATTCCGGACGAGTCCCCGAAGGGGCGCGATCCGGAACCGGTATACCAAATGGATGCCGGGTTCCCGCGCCGATGAAGCCGGCGCGGACCCCGGAATGACGACACAGGTTTTTTTGCACGGCAGCACGTCAGCATGGCGGGTTCCCCAGATAGGCTTCACGAACTTCCACCGGCGCGAACGGCCAGGACTTGTTGACCCTGGCCCAGACGATGAAAACCACGAGCCCGGCAACGATCCACGCACCGGACAGGATCAGCGAAAGCTTCGACGCCGAGACGTACACGTAGATCCACCCGAGCATCGCGACCACGCACGGCAGCGGATACAGCCATTGCCGGTACGGTCGGCGCAACTGCGGTTGCCGCTTGCGCAGCACCACCAGCGCGATGATCTGCGCGGCCGACTGCACGATGATCGTGGCAGCCAGCAGCATGTTGATGACTTCGGTCAGGTCGAAGAAGGTTCCCGCCGCCATCACCACGCCCATCGTGATCAACGCGACGTGCGGAAACCCGTGCTTCGCGTGCAGTCGCCCAAACGCGGACAGGAATACCTTGTCGTGGGCGGCCTGGTACGGCACGCGCGAGCCGCCGAGCAATCCGGCGAACACCGACGCGAAGGCGGTGACGATGATCAGGATGGTCATGACCGCGGCCGCGAAGTGACCCCAACTGTGCTCGACCACCAGCGAGGCGATCGACTTCGAAGTCGCAACGTCCTGCCACGGCACCACGCCCATCACGCTGATGTTGAGCGCGAGGTAGACGAACATCATGGCGATCACCGAAATGAGGATCGAGCCTGGCATCGTTTTGCCCGGATTGCGCAACTCGTCGCCCATGTACGCGGTGGTGAAATAGCCAAGGTAGTCGTAAATCCCGATGATCAGGCCCGCGCCGAGGCCCATGAAGAACCGACTGTCGAAGGCGCCCGCGGGATAAGTGAAGGCCAGGTCCGGATGAAAGTCGCTGAATCCCGCGGCGGAGGTTCCGACGACCGCCACCAGCATGATGATCCACAGCGCAACCGTGATCACACGGATCGATTCGATCCGGCGGTACAACAGGAACACCACCAGGAAACTCGCGAGCACGCTGATGAGATGCACCGTCGTCCAGCCCATGTGCGGGAAAAAGAAGCCGAGGTACTCGACCATCCCGATGATGCCGGTCGACATGATCAACGGAATGGTAAGCAGCACCGTCCAGATGAAAAGGAACGGCATCAGTTTCCCGGTGCGGTACTGGAAGGCTTCGCGCAGATACACGTAGGTGCCGCCCGCGCCCGGCATCGCCGCGCCCAGTTCCGCCCATACCATGCCGTCGCACGCGGCGAGGATCGCGCCCGCGATCCAGCCGATGATCGCCTGCGGCCCACCCATCACGGCAACCATGATCGGGATCGTGATGAACGGCCCTATGCCGCACATCTGCGTCATGTTGATCGCGGTGCCGGAGAAAAGACCGATCGACCGGCGGAAGCCGGCACCGTGCGAGGGCTCGATGGTTTCCGCTGCTTGTCTGCTGGTTTCCGCTGTTGGCATGTCGTTTCCGGTTGGGTGTTGCGGCGCCTTCACGCGCCGGGCTCACACGTTGCGATTCGCCACGCATCCACTAACTTGATTGCCCTGAAGCCCAGCCACCTGCTCGTCATTCCCGGGCCGCCCGCGATGGTTGCTGGCGGAATCGGACTGCGTTTGCCGGATTGCAAACGCGAACGCCGAAGGCACCCGCAGGGCGAGCACCAAGACGACGCGAGTCAATCCATCTTGCTTTTCAATGAAGAGCAAAAGTGGATTCCGGGTTGCGCGCCGTGAAGCCGGCGCGCCCCCGGAATGACGACATTGCGAGAGTCCCGTCGCGCGGTGCTGGCCGGCCCAGGTTCATGCACGCCCCGTCAGAACTGCCCGCGTATCCCGGCCATGTACGTGCGTTCGGAGAAATTCGAATGCGCGGGCTGGTCGGGCCACACCAGATAGAAGCGCTGGTATTCGTTGCTGAGGTTCGTGCCCTGCAGGAAGACCTCCGCGTACTTGTTGATCTTGTACGACACCGACGCGTCGATGTATTTCTGCGGCGCCTCGTACATTTCCAGGCCCGAGATCGCGCCCACGTCGGACGAGACCGCGCGCCGCGAACGATAGTTGTAGGCGACGCGCGCCTGGAACCGACTGTCCTGGTACCACAAGATCACATTCCCGGACTTGGTCGAATTGTCCTGGAACGGAATCTTGTTGCCGGCAAGGTCGGTCCGCCCCGAATCGCTCGGCGCGTAGGTGGCGTTGAATTCCATGCCGGTGTTGTGCAGGAGGCCCGGCAGGAAGGTGAAGGCCTGGCGATAATCGAACTCCGCGCCATGGATGCTGTTGCCGGTGCCCTGCACCGGTTCGGTAATCACCACGCAGCGGTTGCGCACCACGCCATCCTCGTCCGGCAGCGTGCAGTTGATCACGCTGCCGCTCTCGATGAAGCTCTGCACGTTGATCCGGAAGAAGGCGAGGCTGACCATGCTGGAAGGATTGATGTAGTACTCGAGCGACGCGCCGTAGTTCTTGGAACGCCACGGATCGAGGTTCGGATTGCCGTCCGAATTGCCGCCCGCGACGCGGAACAGCGTCGGCTGGCCGGGCACCACGGTCAACGAATAGTTCAGCGACAAGCCGCCGCCCCACGTACTCAAATCCAGCGGCATCATGTTCTTCGAATACGCCAGCCGCAGTTTCAAATCATCGGTGAGGTTGATCGCGAAGTTTGCCGCCGGCAGGTAGTCCCGATAACTGCGCCGCGTGAGCTGGGTGCCGGCATCGGCCGCCTCCACGCCATAGGGCGCGGGTGCACCGGTCAGGTGCTGGGTGATGTTGAGGTTGGTGTTGATCATGCGCATGCCGATGTTCGCGGCGTACGGCATGCTGCCGATGTTGCCGTCCAGATCGAGTTGCAGGTACGCCGACGATTCCTTCATCCACACCGCCCAGGTGCGGCCCGGCGACACTTGCCGCCGCGTGTCGGGGTAGAGTGAATGCCAGTACGCCTCCGGGTTGTCCATCGCGGACGGATCGACGGCCCAGAAGGTGATGCCCGAGCCGAGCAGGTCGGTGTATTGCTTCCAGTTGTTGGCCAGCGGCGGCGGCGTCTGCGACAGATGCTGCGCCGAGAGCGGCCCCGCGCGGAAGAAACCCTGCGCGTTGCCGGCCGAACACGAATCGTCGTCCATCACCACGTCGGCGGCGACGTAACGTACGAGGCAACCGTTCGGGTCGCTGGCGCCCATGCCGGCATATACCGGCGTAATGAAAGTGAAGCCGATGTTGTCGGCACTGCGGATGCTGTTGC
>DAIUEL010000206.1:0-4589 GCA_036845145.1 Rhodanobacteraceae bacterium
TGGCCCGGATCGAGCGAAGCGCAGTTCCGGGGAATGACCGGTCGACGGAAATTTGGCATGAATGAGAGTCGCGCGCTGCTGCGTGCGCGGATGTCGGTGCGGCGCAACGACCTCGATGCGAAGCAGCGCATCGCGGCGGCGGCCGGCGTGCTGCACAGCCTCGAGAACCTCCCCGAGTTCATGACCGATCCGAAGGTCGCGGGGTATTGGGCCGTGCGCGGCGAATTGCCATTGAATCTCGCCGTCGCATCGCTGACGCGGCGCGACCAGCGCTATTTCCTGCCGGTACTGGGCCAGGCGCGGCAACTGCGCTTTGCAGAGTATCGCGAGGGCACGGCGTTGCAGAGCAATCGCTTCGGCATCCCGGAACCCGAGGTTCCATCCGAAACATTGCACACGGCCGGCGACATGGACGTCATCCTGCTGCCGTTGCTGGCATTCGACCGGAAAGGCCATCGCCTCGGCACCGGCGGTGGCTGGTACGACTCCAGCCTGGCATTCATCGGCAACGAACCACGGCCTGCGCGTCCGCTGCTGGTCGGCATCGGCTATGCGTTCCAGGAAATCGAAGCGGTGCCGATCGAACCGTGGGACGTCGATCTGGATTACGTCGCGACCGACGCGGAGCTGATAGCCTGCCGAACCGATCCGATCACCTGACGGAACCGCCATGCCGCGCTGGTTGATGAAAACCGAACCCGACACGTTCTCGATCGACGACCTGAAGCAGCGCCGCGTCGAGCCCTGGAACGGCGTGCGCAATTACCAGGCACGCAATTTCATCCGGGCCATGGAACGCGGCGACGAAGTGATGATCTACCATTCGAGCTGCGCGGTGCCGGGCGTGGCGGGGCTCGCCAAGGTTGCAAGCGCGCCTTACCCCGACCCCGGCCAATTCGATCCAAAGGACGACTACTTCGACGCCGGCAGCGATCGCGGCAATCCGCGCTGGACCTTGGTGGATGTGCGCTTCGTGCGCAAGTTGAAGCGCGTGATCACGCTCGACGAGATCAAGACGCTCCCGGATTTAGGGGATTTCGCGCTGACCCGGCGCGGCAACCGGCTGTCGGTGCTGCCGGTCGGCGACAGGCAATGGGACGCGATCCTCGCACTCGAATGACGTTCTGAATCATCAGGGGAACCCCTTGGACATCGAAGCACAGAAGCGCGCGGCCGGCGAAGCCGCAATTGAGTTCGTCGAAGAAAACGGCGTCATCGGCGTCGGGACCGGCTCCACGGTGAAGTATTTCATCGATGCACTGGCGAAGATCAGGCATCGCATCGACGGCGCGGTCTCGAGTTCGGAGCAGTCGAGCAAGCTGCTGCGCGTGCACGGCATCCAGGTGCTGGACCTCAATGCGGTCGGCACGATTCCGGTGTACGTGGACGGCGCCGACGAGTGCGACGGGGGGCGACACCTGATCAAGGGCGGCGGCGGCGCGCTCACGCGCGAAAAGATCATCGCGGCCGTCTCGAAAATATTCGTCTGCATCGTGGACACGCACAAGTGCGTCGACGTACTCGGCAAATTCCCGCTGCCGGTCGAGGTCATTCCGATGGCGCGCAGTCATGTCGCGCGCGAAATCGAGCGTCGCGGCGGCACGCCTGTGTGGCGCACGGATTGCGTCACCGACAACGGCAACTGGATTCTCGACGTGCACGGCCTTTCAATCACCGATCCGGAAAAACTGGAAACGGAGTGGAACCAGATCACGGGCGTGGTCACCGTGGGGTTGTTCGCGCACCGTCGGGCAGACGTGGTGCTGGTGGGCGACGGCAGAAGGTTCTAGCAGGCTTGTGGCGCTGCCTGCGCCAGGTTTTCTTGCAGGCCGGAGAAACCGGTGGGGATTGAAAGGCCATCCCTGGCCGTGTTTCCGAAACTGCGTTCGATGAAACCGTCAGCCTTTCACGCCACGCGACGCAAAGCCGCCAGCGCGTCACGCATGCCGGCGACGAGCTGATCGCAAGCCGATGCGCCAATGGCGCCGCGAATGTCTTCGAGCACCTGCCCGCCGCTGTCGTTGGCAGCGGTCATTGCCTTGCGCCCTGCATCGGTAATGGCCCACGTTTCACCTTCCTGCTGCACCATCTGCTGCTCGAGCATCAGGCGCAGGTTCTCCCCGATGATCTGTGGGTTTTGCCGCAATTGTTCCGACAACGAGGACGACGTCTGGGGTCCGGCAAACATCAAGCGCTTGGCGATGATGTACATGAAATAATTCGTCAAGCCACTGGACGAAATGCCTTGCTCGACGCGCTGCAACAACACGCCGCGCAACGCCGCAGTCATCGCCACGAGGTCGTGCTGCGGCGTGCGGGGTGCTTCCATCGATACATTCATGATTATCTCCGAGGTCAGGTCGGGGGCGTCGCCGGAATTGACGACGCCAAGACGATACCCCCGGGGCAACCCCGGAAGCCAGAACTTTTTCACATTTCGTGACAATCACGAGGCACTCGGAGTCCGAAACGACAAAGCCCGCCGATTGGCGGGCTTTGCTTCTTTGCGGCCAATCGCGGGTGGCGTTGGCGGATTTGGCAGCCCCGGAAGGATTCGAACCTCCGAATGCCTGAGTCAGAGTCAGGTGCCTTACCACTTGGCGACGGGGCTTCGTCTTCGTGACAGATTTTAGCGAATCAAGCGGCGCCGCGTGCGAAGCGGGTGTTGTGGAAAGTCAGGCCATGGATGGCCGTTCTGGTCTCGATAGCCTGCAGGCGATTGCGGTAGCCGGCAGCCTCAACGAGGCCGCGATCACGGATGATCGCAAAAATCAACGTTTCGAGAACTGCGTCGCGCGGCGTGCCTTGTGCAGACCCACCTTCTTGCGTTCGACCGCACGCGCGTCGCGGGTCATGAATCCCGCACGACGCAGCGGCGCCTTCAGCGTTTCGTCGTATTCCACCAGTGCACGTGCGATTCCGAGCCGGATGGCGCCGGCCTGACCGGTGATCCCGCCGCCGGCGACGTTGACCTTGATGTCGAACTTGTCGGCCATCTGGGTCAGTTCCAGCGGCTGGCGCACGATCATGCGCGAGGTTTCGCGGCCGAAGAATTCGTCCAGCGGCTTGCCATTGACCACGATTGCGCCACCGCCCTTGCGCAGGAACACGCGCGCGGCGGAAGTCTTGCGGCGGCCGGTACCGGAATTTTGTTGCAGGGTCGCCATGATCAAATCTCCAACGCCTTGGGTTGCTGAGCGGTATGCGGATGTTCGGCACCGCGATACACCTTGAGCTTGCGGAACATCGCGCGGCCCAGCGGATTCTTCGGCAGCATGCCCTTGACGCCGAATTCGATCGCGCGCTCGGGATGGGTGGCCAGCAGGTCCTTGAGGTTGGTGGTCTTCAGGTTGCCGACATAGCCGGTGAAGCGGTGGTAATTCTTGGCTTCCAGCTTGTTGCCAGTCACCGCGACCTTTTCGGCGTTGACCACGACGATATAGTCGCCGGTGTCCACGTGCGGGGTGAACTCGGGCTTGTGCTTGCCGCGCAGGCGGCGAGCGACTTCCGAGCACAGCCGGCCCAGGGTCTTGCCATCGGCATCGACAACCAGCCAGTCACGCTTGACCGTCTCGGCCTTGGCGCTGAACGTCTTCATGGGAACGATCCGTAAAAGTTGTTTGGTCCGCACGTGATGCGGGGCCGCACCACGGGGGCGCGACGGGGTTGACAGCAACGAAAGACCGCCAAGGATAACGGCACCCCGGTTTCCGCGCAAGCGCGACAGCCCCTGCTGGACATGTCGCCCCCGCCAACCGGCTCCCGAAAAACGGTGAGCCGACGATTCAGCCCGCGCCGGCGCGGATGCGCGACAATTGTCGCATGAATGCCGATGTCCGTCGCCCCACACCTCTCGACTTGCTGCTTGGTGGCTTCCAGCGCGCCCTGGACACCGTGGCCGGTGCTGCAGTCGCCGCGCGTCCGTCACCAGGCGAAGCGTTGCCCTTGCCCGAGCTGGACGCGCAGGGACGCCGCCACGTCGCCGGGCTGATGCGCGTGAACCATACTGGCGAAGTCTGCGCGCAGGCGTTGTACGACGGGCAAGCCGCGTTCGCGCGCGATCCCGCGACGCGGGCGCACCTTGAAACCGCGGCTGCCGAGGAAACCGACCATCTGGCTTGGTGCGCCGGGCGGTTGCAGGAACTGGACGATCGCCCGAGCCTCCTGAACCCGCTCTGGTATGCGGGCAGCTTCGCAATCGGGGCGGCGGCCGCACTGGCCGGCGATCGCTGGAGCCTCGGGTTCGTGGTCGAGACCGAGCGCCAGGTGGAAACGCATCTGGGTGAACACTTGCAACGCCTGCCGCCTTCGGACCTGCGCTCACGCGCGATCCTCGAAGCCATGCAGATCGACGAGGCTCGCCATGCCGACAACGCGCTGGCGCGCGGCGGCCAGAAGCTGCCGCCGCCAATCCCGACCTTGATGCGCGGCGCTTCGGCGGTGATGAAGGCAGTCGCGTACCGCTTGTAGGAGCCTGCCCGCAGGCTACCGCGGACGGCGGGACGTGGCGAAAGCATCGCGCGCAGGCGCGCTTCTACATCAAGTTGCGCCCGTGGAACAGCTCCTCGATCTCGCGCCGCAGCAGTTGC
>DAIUEL010000207.1:0-4571 GCA_036845145.1 Rhodanobacteraceae bacterium
GGACCAAGGACAACGTGGTGTTCATCGGACAGTCGTACGCGCTGTCCACCAACGTGCTGCATTACGAAGCGCTGCAACTCGGGGCGCGCATGGCGGCGCAACGCGGCGACCCTCGCGCGAAGCAGTACGCGGCGCAGGCCGATGCGCTGAAGCAGGCGATCAACGCCCATTTCTGGCGCGCCGATCGCGGCATGTACATGAGCTACACCGGTGGCGACGGCTTGCCGGTGGAAGCGTATGACTTGCTCGGGCTGTCGCTGGCGATCACCAGCGGCGTGGCGGATGCCGAACGCGCGCGTTCTTCACTGGCGCAGTATCCCGCCTGGCCCGCAGGCAGTCCGGTGATCTGGCCCGAGCGCGCCGACCAGCCGATCTACCACAACCGCGCGATCTGGCCGTTCGTCAGCGCTTACGCGCTGCGCGCCGCGCGCAAGATCAACGATCCGACACGGATCGCGTTCGAAATCGAATCGATCATGCGCGGCGCCGCATTGGCCGGCTCCAACATGGAAAATTACGAACTCGCCACGCAGGCCACGCACGTCGACGACGGCAAGCTCAGCGGTCCGGTGGTGGATTCGAAACGCCAGTTGTGGTCGGTGGCGGGTTATCTCGACATGGTGACCGAGGGTGTGTTCGGAGTGGAAACCGACGGCAAAATCGAACCGAAACTGCCGGCGTCGCTGGTGCCGATGCTGTTCGGGACGCGCGACGCGATCACGCTGCAACTGCCGGGTCGGCGGATCACCTTGAAGCGTCCGCAGCACGCCCAAGGCAATCTGCTGGTTGCGGACAAGGTCGATCGCGATGGCCAGGACATTGTCGTCACCTTGAAAGCGATCAAGGGTCCGGCACTGCCATTGCGCACCGACGCCCCGCTGTATGCACCGGCGACGCCGGTCGCGCCGCGCGTGGAGCGTGACGGCGACAAATGGCGCGTGGAGGTGGACGGCGATCGCGGTGTCCTTTACGTCGATGGCAGACGGTTCGGCGACGTCGCCAACACCTGGACCTTGCCCCCATCGTCGGCGCGCCGCTGCCTGCGCGTGACGCGACTCGGCAAGGATGGCATCGAATCGCTGCCCAGCCTCGAAACCTGCGTGGGCGATGCGTCGCAAGTGACAGGCACATGGCCGCGTACATGGGAAGCCCCCCATGCCGGCCGCTATCGCGTTTGGTTCGATTACGCGAACGACCACGGCCCGATCAACACCGGCGTCACCGCAGCGGTGAAACGAGTGGTGATCCGTTGCGCCGGCTCTCCCGAACAGATCGCGCCGATCGTGATGCCGCACAGCGTTGGCCAGCAATTGTCCACCACCGGCACTTTCATCGTGAAGGCCGACGCGCGCTGCACGTTCACGCTGCAACAAGGCTTCAACATGAGCGCCCTCGCGAACTTCGCGCACTACACCGGAGGCGCGGGCGGCAGCGAAGGTCCGTTGAACGATGCCAGAATCGGCGCCCTCCACATTGCGCCGCTTTCGGCAGACGCGCCCCCATGAGTCGCAAACCCGAACTGTCGTTCCGGCAAATCTGGAACATGTGTTTCGGATTCCTCGGCATCCAGTTCGGCTTCGCGTTGCAGAACGCCGATGTCAGCCGCATCTTCCAGACGCTCGGCGCGTCGCTGGAACAGATCCCGGTGCTATGGATCGCCGCGCCGCTGACGGGCCTGATCATCCAACCGATCATCGGCCATTACTCCGACCGGACGTGGACGCGGCTGGGGCGCCGCCGCCCGTATTTCCTGGTTGGTGCGCTGCTGGCGACGGTCGCGCTGTTCTGGATGCCGAACGCCGGCACGCTGTGGGTGGCGGCGATCCTGCTGTGGTTGATGGACGCCACCTTCAACGTCGCGATGGAACCATTCCGCGCCTTCGTCGCCGACCAGTTGCCGGAGCGCCAGCGCCCGCGCGGTTACCTGCTGCAGAGTTTCTTCATCGGCGCCGGCGCGGTGATCGCCTCGATGTTGCCGTGGATCCTGGCGCACCTCGGCGTCAGCAACGTGGCACCGGACGGTGGCATCCCCGACACGGTGAAGTACGCGTTCTATGCCGGTGGCGTGGCGCTGCTCGGCGCGGTGACGTGGACGGTGGTCAGCACGCGCGAATACCCGCCGGAACAGTTGCAGGCGTTCGATGACGCGGGGCAGGCCGGTGGGCTGCCGGACCTGCGCGGCATCTGGCGCAACGGGGCCGCGTGGTTGCTGGCCGGCATCGTCGTCGCGTTGCTGATCGGATGGATCCACTTGCGGGATGAGGTGTACCTGCTCGCCGGTGGTCTCGCGGTGTATGGCTTGCTGTTGATCGGCTACGAGGCAGCGATGAAGTTGCGCCCCGTGTTGTCCGAACGGCGGGGCTTGCTGGGCCACGTGCTGGGCGACCTGCACGCCATGCCCGGCGCGATGCGCCAGCTTGCATGGGTCCAGTTGTTCTCGTGGTTCGCGCTGTTCGCGATGTGGATCTACACCACTGCGTCAGTGGCGCAGGTGCAGTACGGCACCACCGACGCGCATTCGGCACTCTTCAACGTCGCGGCGAACTGGGTGGGCGTGCTGTTCGCGGTGTACAACGGTTGCGCCGCGCTGGCGGCATTCTTCATTCCATGGATGGTGCGCCGCTGGGGTCTGCGCGCCAGCCATCTCGTGAACCTGTGGCTGGGCGGCATCGGTCTCATCGGCTTCTTGTTCATCCGCGATCCGCGCTGGCTGCTACTGCCGATGGTGGGCGTGGGTTTCGCGTGGGCGTCGATCCTGTCGCTGCCGTACGCGATGCTGTCCGACAACCTGCCGGCCGCGAAGATGGGCGTGTACATGGGCATCTTCAACTTCTTCATCGTGATTCCGCAGTTGATCGCCGCCAGCGTGCTGGGTGAACTGCTGAAGCGTTTCTTCCATGGCCAACCCGTTTGGGCGCTGGTGGTGGGCGGCGCCAGCCTCATCACGGCCGGGCTGTGCACGTTGCGTGTGCGGCTGGCGGAACCGCAGGCGGTGACGCGGCAGGTTGCTTGATGCCACGTCGGCGGGTGCAGCGGCGGCAGTGACGACCGGGAGCGGAAATCGACTCCTCGCGCCGCCGAGCCAGGAGTCGGCATCTCGTGCCTTCGTGAGGTCAAGTCGTGCGCTGCACGACCAGCAAGGTGACGTCGTCGAAGGCAGGCACATCGCCCGCGTGCGCCCGCACCGCGGCCTGGATGCGTTGCACCATCAACTGCGCCGACTCGGCTGGCGCCATCACCAGTTCGCGGAGGCGGGCGTCGCCGAACAGCGCGCCATCGGCGTTGTGGGAATCGGTGACGCCGTCGGTGAAGGCGACCAGTGCTTCACCGTTGCCGAGCACCACCTTGGCTGCCCGGAAATCCATGTCCGCCAGCATGCCGACCGCCGGGCCCGTAGGCGCAAGGCGTGCGCGCACGCCTTGCGTGCCGGTGACGAGGGGCGGCTCGTGCCCGGCGTTGACGTAGACCAGTTCTCCGCTGGCAAGGTCAAGGCTGCCGAAAAACATCGTCGCGAACATGTTGGCACGCTCGTGGGTGCGTGCGATGTAGTTGTTGACGTCGCCGATCAACCGGCAAGCTTCGCTTCCGACATCGCCATCCGGCGTCAACAAGCGCTCGCCGAGTGCGCGCACCAGCGATCGGAACAGCGCCATGAACAAGGCCGCCCCCACGCCCTTGTCGCAGACGTCGGCCAGTACCACCGCGAGGCGGCCTCCGGCAAGTTCGAAGGCATCGTAGAAGTCGCCGGCGACACGGCGCGCGGGCTCGAACCAGGCGGCGAGATCCCAACCATCGCGGACAGGCAATTGGTGCGGCAGGAAGCCCGCCTGGATCTCGCGCGCGATGTCCATCTCGCGCTCCAGGCTGCGCGCATATATCTGCTCGCGATCGTGCAGGCGTTTTTTTGCCAAGCTCGCCGTCACGCGCGCGTTGAGGATTTGCCGGTCGAAGGGTTTGGGCAGGTGGTCGTCGGCGCCCAGCGCGATGCCCTTGGTGACGCTTTCGGCATCGTCCAGTGCCGAGATCAGGATCACCGGCAGGTGCCTGAGCGCGTCATCGGCCTTGAGGTGCTGCAACACTTCAAAGCCGTTCATTTCCGGCATCATGATGTCGAGCAGAACCAGGTCGAAGCTGGCCTGCGCGAGCATGTCCAGCGCGATGCGGCCATTCTCCGCGGTCGCCATCTGGTGTCCCTGGCGTTGCAGCCGGCGCACCAGCAGGTCGCGGTTCGCCTCGTTGTCATCGACCACCAGGATGCGCGCCGGTTCGTCGATACCCGGATGCGTGACTCCTCCACCGAAGCCGCCGTGGGGCTGGCCGTCGACCCGCGGCAGTGCAATGGCGCTTCCGCCGTGCGCCCTGGCTTGCTCCTGCGCGGTGAGCGGGCGCGGATCAGGCATCATCGGCCGCCAGAACACGTTTCAGGTAATCGAGTTGGGCTTCGGTGGCGCGCATGCCCTGCTCGATCACGTAGGGAATCTGGTCGGTGTCGAACAGGCGGATCGTCCGCTCGAACTCCGGCAGGATCGGAATGATCTCGGCATGGTGCGCGAGGTTGTGGAACGCGAAAT
>DAIUEL010000208.1:0-4556 GCA_036845145.1 Rhodanobacteraceae bacterium
CGGGCATCACCGCGCCCCAGCTCACCAGCTTGGTGCCGCGCGCGCGCAGCTTTTCGAGCCGGCTGGTGTGGGTCAGGTAATCGCCGTAACCCAGCAGGATGATGCCGTCGGCCTTCTTGCTCTCGGCGAAGTCGGCGTGCCAATCGCGCGCGAGTTCCTGGAACGAGATCAGCAGGTCGTAACCATGTCGCGCACAGGCCCGCGTGATCGAACCCAGCATCGACAGGAAGAACGGATTGATGTGCGAATCGTCGGGCGTCGGATCTTCGAAGAACAGCAGCGCGAGCGTGCCGGTGAGCCGGCCGCGCAGGCTCGACGCGCTCTTGTCCACCGTGTAGTTGAGCGCCGCCGCCGCCGCTTCCACCCGCCTGCGGGTTTCCTCGCTCACCGAAGGGTCGCCGCGCAGCGCGCGCGATACCGTGGCCTGGGAGACGCCGGCCTTCTCGGCGATGTCGAACGAGGTGATGCGTTTCTTGCTGTGCACGCGTGGGCGGCCTTCGGGACAAGCCTTGGGAAATCGCGCGGTCGGATGATCGCGGGTTCCGATGCTAGCCAAATTCACGCGATGCTGCCGAGAGCCCGAGCCCATCGGGCTAACCCGGCATGTCTTCGAGCTCCACGCCGCGGGTTTCGCGGACGAACTTCAGCACGAACAGCAGCGAGATCGCAGCGAACGCCGCGTACACGCCGTACGAGAGTGGCAGGCTGAACTGCGCCATCACCGGGAAGCTGCTGGTGATCGCGAAATTTGCCAGCCACTGGGCGGCGGCTGCCACTGCCAGCGCCATCGCACGAATGCGGTTGGGGAACATCTCGCCCAGCAACACCCACACCACCGGGCCCCAGCTCACGCCGAAAAAGATCACGTAGAGGTTGGCTGCGACCAGCGCAACCGGTCCCCAGGCTCCGGGCAGGTTCAACGCCGTGCCGCTGCCGGTCGCCTGGGCGAAGCACACCGCCATCACCGCCAACGTCACCAGCATCCCCGAGGAGCCGATCACCAGCAGCGCCTTGCGCCCGATCCGGTCGATCAGTCCAATCGCCACCAGCGTCACCAGCACGTTCACGATCGAGGTGATGACCGTGAGCATGAATGAGTTGGATTCGCTGAATCCGACGGAATTCCACAAGGTCGTGGAGTAGTAGAAGATCACGTTGATGCCGACGAACTGCTGGAACACCGACAGCACGATGCCGATCCACACGATCGGCAGGAATCCCGCGCGGCCGCCGAGCAGGTCGCCCCAGCGCGGCTTGTGCTCGCGCTCGAGGCTGATCTGGATGTCGTCAAGCTTTTTCCGGAGCGCGGCGTCGGAACCGAGCGCCAGCACGCGCTTGAGCACACCCAGTGCTTCCTCGTTGCGGCCACCGGCGACCAGGTGCCGCGGCGATTCGGGAACGCTGAACGCCAACACGCCATAGATCAACGCGGGAATCACGCCGACGATGAACATCCAGCGCCAGGCGCCGAGCCCCAACCACAATGCCTTGGCCGCACCGCCCGCCGAATCGGCGAGTGCCGCATCGCTGAGCAGCGCCACGAAGATGCCGAGCACGATCGCCAACTGCTGCATCGAGCCGAGCCGTCCACGGATCGACGCCGGCGATATTTCCGCGATGTAGGCCGGCGCCACGACCGAAGCCACGCCCACGCCGATGCCGGCCACCACGCGCCAGACCATCAGCCACGCCACCGAGCCGGAAAGGCCGGCGCCGATCGCGCCCGCCGCCAGCAGGATGGCCGCGACCTGCATCGTGCGTACCCGACCGTAGCGGTCCGCCAGCCGCCCCGCGTACCACGCGCCCGCGGCGGATCCGAGCAACGCGATGGATACCGCGAATCCGGTCAAGGTGGCGCTCAAGCCGAACGCGGCACGCAAGGCGTCGACTGCGCCGTTGATCACCGCGGTGTCGAACCCGAACAGGAAACCGCCCAGCGCGGCGGCGGCGGCGATCATCACCACGCGCAGGTTGGCGCGTCCGGAGGGTTCGTCGGATCTGGCAGCGGACGCATTCATGGCGCAACTCCCGCGTGGTCAGTCTGCTTCGCGCTGGCCAGCGACGCGAACAGCGCACCGCAGGCCGGCAGGTGCACATGCTCGCCGTCCAGGGTGCCTTCGCGCAAGCCGTGCCCGTGCAGGGGCTGCGCGCCGCGGATCGAGGGCAAGGTCACATGGGTGGCCGCATCGGAAAGATTGAAGGCGACCAGCAGGGTTTCGCCGGGCGCTTCGCGGACGAACGCCAGCACCGGTTCCGGCGTGTCCAGGAAGCGGATCGTGCCGGTGCGCAGCGCCGGATGGGCGTGGCGCCATTGCATGAAGGCGCGAAAGCCGTGGAGCGTCGAAGCCTCATCGGCTTCCTGGCGCGACACGGCCAGCGCAAGATGTTCCTGCGGCACCGGCAGCCAGGGCGCGCCGCGGGTGAAACCGCCATGCGCCTCCGCCGTCCACGGCATCGGCGTGCGACAGCCGTCGCGCCCCTTGAACTGCGGCCAGAACGCGATGCCGTACGGATCGCGCAAAGCCTCAAAGGGCACCTCGGCCTCGGTCAGCCCCAGTTCCTCGCCCTGATACACGCACACCGAACCGCGCAGCGAACAGACCATCGCGGTCAGCTGGCTGGCCAGCGCCGCGGACGCACGACCGCCGCCCCAGCGGCTGAGCACGCGTTCCACATCGTGGTTGGAAATCGCCCAGCACGGCCAACCTTCGGTCATCTTCGCTTCCTGCGCGCGGACCGTGTCGCGGATGTAGGCGGCGCTGAAATCGTCGGTGAGCAGTTCAAAGCTGTAGCCCATGTGCAGGCGGTGCCCGGCCGTGTATTCGGCCATCGTCTCCAGCGAATCTTCCGACGCGATCTCGCCCAGCGCGGTCGCGCCCGGATAACCATCGAGCAGTGCGCGCAGCTCGCCCAAAAAAGCAAGGTTCTCCGGTCGCGTGTTGTTGAAATAGTGGTACTGATACGCGTACGGGTTGTCGGCGCTGAATCCGCGCCCCAACCGGTGGGCCTTGGGCTTGGACGGGTTGTCGCGCAGTTGCGCGTCGTGGAAACAGAAGTTGATCGAATCCAGCCGGAAGCCGTCCACGCCACGCTCCAACCAGAAGCGCAGGTTGTCCAGCATCGCCGCGCGCACGTCCGGATTGTGGAAATCGAGATCGGGTTGTTCGGTCAGGAAGTTGTGCAGGTAGTACTGCTGGCGGCGTGGTTCCCACTTCCAGGCGGGACCGCCGAAGATCGACAGCCAGTTGTTTGGCGCGGTGCCGTCCTCGCGCGGGTCGGCCCACACGTACCAGTCGGCCTTGGGGTTGTCGCGGCTTTGCCGGCTTTCGCGAAACCACGGGTGTTCGGCCGAGGTGTGGCTGAGCACCTGGTCGATCATCACCTTCAGGCCCAGCGCGTGCGCCTTCGCCAGCAGCCGGTCGAAATCGTCCAGCGTGCCGAACAGTGGATCGACCGCGCGGTAGTCGGCGATGTCGTAGCCGAAATCGGCCATCGGCGACTTGAAGAACGGTGCGATCCACACCGCGTCCACGCCCAGCGAGGCCACGTAGTCGAGCCGCTCGATGATGCCGGGCAGGTCGCCCACGCCATCGCCATCGGTGTCGAGAAAACTGCGCGGATAGATCTGGTAGATGACGGCGCCGCGCCACCAATGCACATCGGCCATTATCGAGCGGGTCCCTTGATGCGCGCGCGATTTCGCGGCGTCTGAAAGCGGGCTCCAGCTTAGCGGCAGGCATGGGAGCGCCGGTCCGTGCACGCATACGTATTCATGGATGTTGCAGGTGCGTCATGCCGGGCGATGCGATGCACCAAACTCATCCGAGCGATGCGCAGGCGATGCCCGCGACGAGCTTTGCAGACAACACGTTTTCGCGCGGTGCAGTCGCGATGGAAACGACGTCGGGCGGCGGCATGTTGCGGCGCAATATGCGCACGCCCGGCGCGCCATGAATACGTATTCGCCAGCGGTCCGTGGCGAAACCCGGCCCCTACCATGCAGGCACGACCCCGCGCCCCGTGCGCGAGTCCGCACGCGCGGCGCAGCCCGCGGCACGCACAACGACGATCATCACTGGGGACGACACCATGCAACCGAAACGCAACATGCTGACGCTGGCGCTGCTCTCCGCGGGCATCGGCTTTGCAACCTGCGCCAACATCGCCTTCGCCGCCAGCGCGCCTGTCGGTGCGGCGCAAGACCAGGCGCAGCCGCAAACGCAGCCCGCCGCGACCGATCAGGATTCGACCGACCAGAACGCGGCTGACCAGAACCGGTCTGACGCGGACAAGCGGAAGAAGAAGCAGCCGGCGCAGTTGCAGGCCATCAATGTCCACGGTTACGCCGGCAGCCTGCAGAACGCCACCGCGATCAAGCGCAATTCCGACGAGATCGTCGAAGCGGTTTCCGCCGAACAGATCGGCAAGCTGCCCGGCACCAGCATCGCCGACACCCTGGGCCGCTTGCCCGGTCTCGCGGTGCAAACCTTGAGCGGCCGTCCGCAGGTGCTCACGATCCATGGCCTCGGCCCCGATTTCTCGACCGCGCTGGTCAA
>DAIUEL010000209.1:0-4541 GCA_036845145.1 Rhodanobacteraceae bacterium
CCATGCCGCTGATCGCACTCGGGCTCAACCACCTCACCGCGCCGGTCGCCCTGCGCGAACGGGTGGCCATCGACGCGGACGCGACCCCGCCGGCGCTGGCGGAACTGGCCGCGCAGCCGGGCGTGGACGAGGCGATGATTCTTTCCACCTGCAACCGCACAGAGTTGTATTGCAGCGTTCGAGAGGGTTCGGAAAGCGCACCCGAAGCCTGGCTGCACACCCGCAATCAAATGACCCCGGGGCGGCTGGACGAGTTCCTGTACCGCCACACCGACGGCGATGCCGTGCGCCACGTGTTTCGCGTCGCCACCGGGCTCGAATCGATGGTGCTGGGCGAACCGCAGATCCTCGGCCAGGTGAAGGACGCCTGGCGCGCCGCGCATTCGGCCCACACCTTGCAGGCGCCTATGGACCGCCTGCTGCAGAACGCGTTCGCGGTGGCCAAGCGCGTGCGCACCGAAACGCGCATCGGCACCGGCCCCGTTTCGGTCGCATTCACCGCCGTGCGGCTGGTGGAGCAGGCGTTCGCGGACCTCCGTGAATCCTGCGTGCTGCTGATCGGCGCGGGCGACACCATCGAACTCGCGGTGCGGCATTTGATCGAGCGCGGCGTCAAGCGCCTGATCGTGGCCAACCGCACCATCGAAACCGCGCAGGCGCTGGTGAACCCGGTCGGCGGCTACGCGATCGCCTTGGCCGATTTGCCGAAGCATCTCGCCGAAGCCGACATCGTGATTTCGGCCACCGCCAGCCGCGAACCGATCCTTGACGTGCCGATGCTGCAGGACGCCCTGCAGCAACGCCGTCGCCGCCCGATGCTGCTGATCGATCTGGCGGTGCCGCGCGACATCGACCCGGCCGCAGCCAAATTGCCCGACGTGTTCCTGTACACCATCGACGACCTGCAGCAGGCCATCGACAGCGGCCGCCGCTCGCGCGAGGCGTCGGTGCGCGAGGCCGAAGCCATCATCGACCTGCAGGTCGAACGTTACCTCGCCTGGCGGCGTGCGGCCGAGTTCGATCGTCCGCTGCGCGTGTACCGCGCCAGCGCGGAAGCCCAACGCGACGAAGTGCTGGCGCGTGCACGGGAGATGCTGGCCAACGGCCGCGATCCCAACGAGGCGCTGGATTTCCTCGCCAACACGCTGACCGGCAAGCTGCTGCACACGCCGAGCGTGCGGCTGCACGAAGCCGCGGAACACGGCGACCAGGCGCTGCTCGACGCGGCCACGCGCCTGTTCGGCACGCACGGGCGCGATGCGTGACTCCACAACTGCAGCGCCGGCTGGAACAATTGCTGGAACGCCATCACGAGGTGGGCCTGCTGCTGGCCGAACCCGATGCTGCAAATGATTCCGCGCGCTTCCGCACGCTGTCGCGCGAATACGCGCAGACGCAGGAACTCGCCGAAACCTTCGCCGCTTCGCGGAAGGCCAATGAAGAATTGGCGCACGCGCGCGAAATGCTGACCGATCCCGACATGCGCGATCTGGCGCGCGAGGAAATTGCCCGGCTGGAAGCCGCCCACGCCGAACTGGAAGAACGCCTGCAATCGCTGTTGATCCCGCGCGATCCGCTGGACGACGCCAACCTGTTCCTGGAAGTGCGTGCCGGCACCGGCGGCGACGAAGCCGCGTTGTTCGCGGGCGATCTGCTGCGGATGTACCTGCGTTACGCGGAACGCCGCGGCTGGCGCAATGAATTGATGTCGGCGCACGAAGGCGAACACGGAGGCTACAAGGAAGCCGTGGCGCGGATCGAAGGCGAAGGCGCGTACGCCGCGCTGAAGTTCGAATCCGGCACCCATCGCGTGCAGCGCGTGCCGATCACCGAAGCGTCGGGCCGCATCCACACCTCGGCCGCGACGGTCGCGATCCTGCCGGAGATGGAAGAAATCGAAGACATCGAATTGCGCGACGCCGATCTGAAGGTCGACACCTTTCGCGCATCCGGTGCGGGCGGCCAGCACGTCAACAAGACCGATTCGGCGATCCGCATCACCCATCTTCCGTCCGGCATCGTGGTCGAATGCCAGGACGAACGCAGCCAGCACAAGAATCGCGCGCGTGCGATGTCGCTGCTGAAAGCGCGGCTGCTGGATTCGCAACGCGCCGAGCAGGCCGCGAAGCAGGCGGCGACGCGCAAGCTGCAGGTCGGTTCCGGCGATCGCAGCCAGCGCATCCGCACCTACAATTTTCCGCAAGGCCGCGTCACCGACCATCGCATCAACCTGACCTTGCACCAGTTGCCGCAAATCCTGGATGGCGATCTCGACGATCTCGTCGGCACGCTTGCACGCGAATCGCACGCGGAAGCACTGGCTGCACTGGGCGAAGGGCCATGAGCAACCGGGGTTCCGATCTCGGCACGCGCCTGACGCGCATCCTCGGCAAGGTCGGGCAGACGGCCGTGCCCGCCCCGCCGCGCGCGCACGCCACGGCCGAATCCACCACAGTCGCGACGCCGCCGGCGTTGCAGCAGCACATCGCGCGCATCCTGGAACTGCTCGACCAGCGCGACCCCGCCGCCGCCGAACGGCTCGCGCAAGCGGCGTGCATCGCATTTCCCGACTCCGCCGAAGCCGCGCGCCTGCAAGGAATCGCGCTGCTGATGCTGGATCGCGCGCCGGCCGCGCGCGGAGCCTTGGCCGAAGCCGTGCGGCTCGCGCCCGACGATTACCTCGCGCGCTGCAACTACGCCGCGGCGCTTATGGCGTGCGGCGAAGCCGAAGCGGCGGTCGAGATACTGCAACAAGTCGTGCGGGAACACCCCGACGATCCCGGCATCCGCAACAATCTCGCCAATGCGTTGCGCGCGGTCGGTGACGATGCGCGCGCGCGCGACGAATACCTCGCCGCACTGAACGCCGCGCCCGGCCATCCGGGCGCACTGCTCAACCTCGCGGCGGTCGAAGTTTCGCTGGGCATGCTGGACGCGGCCGAACAGCGCCTCCGCGCATCGCTGTCGCGACAGCGGCATCCGCAGGCACTGCTGTTGCTCGGCAACATCCTGCACCGGCGCCGCCTGTTTGCCGACGCGCAGGCCGTGTACCTGCAGGCCGCGCAGCTCGCACCCGCCGCGGCGGAATTTCCGTATCAGGCCGGCCTGATGGCCGACGAGCAGCATCACTACGCCGAAGCGGCGCGCTTCTACCGGCGCGCCCTGCAACTCGATCCGAGCCTGCATCTGGCGGAGGGCCAGCTGTTGTTCGCACTGCGGCGCATGTACGACTGGACGGCCGCCGAACCGCTGGGCGCACGAAGGCGGGCGCGCGTGATGGCGGGTGCGGACGACGTCGACCCGTTCGCATTCCTGGCCGAAGACTCGACGCCCGCCGAACAACTGGCCTGCGCCCGCGCCCACGCGGCGCGGACGGCACGCGAACAGCAGCCGCTGAAGGAAAAGTTGCATTTCGAACACGCGCCGCGCGCAGCCGGCGCCCCGTTGAAAGTGGCATTCGTGTCCGCGGGTTTCGGTGCGCCACAGGGCGTACCGCACGCGACCGCGGTGCTGACTGCCGCGATGTTCGAGGAACTCGGCAAGCTCGAAGACATCGAGCTGCACCTTGTCGCCACCACCCCCGATGCCGGCAGTTCCATCCGGCAACGCCTGCGCAATGCCGCGTACGCCTTCCACGACGCCGACGAACTGTCGGTGGCGGACATCGCGCGGCTGGTGCACGGGGCGAACATCGACATCCTGATCGACGTGGACGGCTGGTGCGCCGGCGCCGTGCCGGGCGTGTTCGCGCTGCGGCCCGCGCCGGTGCAGGTCAACTGGCTCGCCTACCCCGGCACATCCGGCGCGCCGTTCATCGATTACCTGATCGCGGACCGTTTCATCGTTCCGGAAAGCGCGCGCCGTTTTTATTCCGAAGCGATTGCGTGGCTGCCGCGCTGCTATCAGCCCTCCGATACCAGCCGGCTGTTGTTCGACGCACCCCCGCGCTCGTCGTTCGGATTGCCCGACGATGCCGTGGTATTCGCGAGCTTCAACAACTCGTGGAAGCTCAATCGCGCGAGCTTCGCGCGCATGTGCGCGGTGCTGCGGAAGGTGCCCGACGGCGTGCTGTGGCTGTTGAACACCGATCGCGAGGCCGACACGCGCCTGCGCGACGCGGCGCGCCGCCAAGGCGTGGAACCGCAGCGGCTGGTGTTCTCCCCGTCGCTGCCGCACCTGCAACACCTCGCGCGCTACCGCCTCGCCGACCTGTTCCTCGACACCAATCCGTATAACGCGCACACCACCGCGTCCGACGCGATCTGGGCAGGATGCCCGGTGCTGACGCGGCCCGGCGACACCTTCGCGTCGCGGGTCGCGGGCAGCCTCAATCACTATCTCGGCTTGCCCGAACTGATCGCGCACGACGACGGCGCGTTCGTCGAAACGGCCGCGCGGCTCGGCAACGATCGCGGGGCGCTGGCAGCGCTGCGCCGGCGGCTGGAAACGCAACGCGAGACCTCCGGCCTGTTCGACATGGAAGTCTACGCGCGCGATTTCGCGGCGCTGCTGCGCGACATGGACGATCGTTATCGGCAAGG
>DAIUEL010000210.1:0-4513 GCA_036845145.1 Rhodanobacteraceae bacterium
ATGTCGCGGGTCATCTCGACGTGCTGCACCTGGTCGCGCCCGACCGGCACCTTGTTCGCACTGAACATCAGGATGTCCGCGGCCATCAGCACCGGATACATGTA
Organism: Rhodanobacteraceae bacterium; assembly: GCA_036845145.1. Classification (GTDB taxonomy): domain Bacteria; phylum Pseudomonadota; class Gammaproteobacteria; order Xanthomonadales; family Rhodanobacteraceae; genus 66-474. The sequence continues at coordinate 105 of DAIUEL010000210.1, forward strand.
GAGGCCTGCGGTGATCGCCGCGTCCGGGTCTTCGCCCTTCGCGGTGTTCTGGTCGACCGCGGCCTTGTACGCGTGCGCGCGATTCAGCAAACCCTTGGCCGTCACGCAGGTGAGCATCCACGTGAGTTCCGGAATCTCGGGAATGTCCGATTGCCGGTAGAACGTGACGCGTTCCGGGTCGAGGCCGCACGCCAGCCAGGTGGCCGCGATTTCCAGCCGCGAACGCGCTATGCGCGCAGGATCGTCGCTCTTGATCAGTGCGTGGTAGTCGGCGAGGAAGAAAAACCCGTCGGCATCGCTTTGCCGGCTGGCCGCAATCGCGGGCCGGATCGCACCGACGTAATTGCCGAGGTGCGGCGTGCCGGTGGTGGTGATGCCGGTGAGGAAGCGGGTGGTCATGGCATGCTCAAGCAAACGCAACCTGCGAGTTTACGCGGTGTGTACTGCTTCCACCAAGACCCGCACATTTCCCGGGTCGACGTCGGGCGTGATGCCGTGGCCCAGATTGAAGACGTGGCCGGGATGAGTGCCGAAGTCTCCCTTGACGCGCTTCACTTCACGGCGGATCACTTCGGGCGAAGCCAGCAGCGTCGCGGGATCGAGGTTGCCCTGCAGCGCGACGCGATGGCCGACGCGGCGGCGCGCTTCGTCCAGTGTGATGGTCCAGTCAACGCCCAATGCCGCGCAGCCGGTGTCGGCGAGGACTTCGAGACTGGCATTCGCGCCTTTGGAAAACAGGATCAGCGGCACGTCACGCGTGCGCGCGTCATCGCGCAGCAGCGAAGCGATCTGCGCGAGATGGCGCGCCGAGAATTCCTCGAACATCGCGGGCGCCAGCATCCCGCCCCAACTGTCGAACACCATCAGCGCCTGCGCACCGGCCGCGGCTTGCGCCGACAGGTACGCCGCCACCGCACGCGCGTTGACGTCGAGCAGCGCATGCATCGCGGCGGGTTCGTTCAGTGCGAACGCCTTTACCCGCGCGAAATCGCGCGAGCCTTCGCCTTCGATCATGTAACACGCAAGTGTCCAAGGGCTTCCGGCGAAGCCGATCAGCGGCACGCGCCCGCGCAGTTCGCGGCGGACCAGCCGCACGGTATCCACGACGTAGCGCAGTGATTGCTCCGGATCGGGCACGCCAAGCCTGGCAATGTCGGCGGCGCTTCGCAGCGGGCGATGGAACTTGGGACCTTCGCCGTCGACGAAATGCAGGCCGAGGCCCATCGCATCCGGCACGGTAAGGATGTCGGAGAACAGGATCGCCGCATCCAGTTCGAAGCGCTCGATCGGCTGCAGCGTGACTTCGCACGCCAGTTCCGGTGTCTGCGCCAGCGCGAGGAAACTGCCGGCGCGTTCGCGCGTGGCGCGGTATTCGGGCAGGTAGCGGCCGGCCTGGCGCATGATCCAGACCGGCGTCGCATCGACGGGCAGGCGGCCGAGCGCGCGCAGGAACCGGTTGCTGCGGTCGGATTGCTCAGCCATGCGAATTGTCGACGCCTTGCGTGATCATCACCTTGAAACCGCGCTTCAATTGCGCGTCGCGGGCCTGCTCGAAAGCGGTAAGCGCCGCATCGCGGTCCAGATACACCTCGCGCTTCAACGTGGCGCGCCCGCCTTCGGTACCCGACTCGCGGTACAGCGTCCAGCCGCCAAGCAGATCCTGCTCCAGCGCGATGCGGCAATAACGCGGCGCGGTGCCGCTGCCGGGCGGGGTTTGCATGTAGAGGTGCATGAAGGCCCAACGAACTCGGGGACGGGCATTGTAACGAGGGAGGGGACGGGGCATGAGCGCGAGGGAGCGCGCGCGGCGTGACGAAAAGGTCGCTGCATGCCGCCATGATCGTGGCGGCGGTACCGAAGCACCCTCGCTACCCGCCCCTCGCCCCTCCGAGCACGCCCATGACCGCCGCGTCATCCACGCGTTCGGCGATCTCCACGCGCCCGATGCCGCGCCACAGGACCAGGCGCAACGTGCCCGCGCGGTTTTTCTTGTCGAGTCGCATCCGCGCGAGCAGCGCGTCGGCGGCCGTTCCCCCCGGCATGGCGGTTGGCAGATCCAGACGTTCCAGCAACGCGCGTAAGCGTCCGGTATCGGCAGCATCGGCCATGCCGAGCTGCGCCGCGAGGCGTGCCGCGAGCAGCATTCCGATCGCGACGGCTTCGCCGTGCAGCAGCGCACCGTAGCCGGCTTCGGTTTCCAGCGCATGGCCAAAGGTATGGCCGAAGTTGAGCAACGCGCGCTCGCCGGTTTCGCGCTCGTCGCGTTCCACCACGCCGGCCTTGAAACGGCAGCAGCGCGCGATGGCGTGGGTCAGCGCGTCGATGTCGCGTGCCAGCAGCTCATCGGCATGCGCTTCCAGCCAGGCGAAGAAGTCCGCATCGCCGATGCACGCGGTCTTGACCACCTCGGCAAGCCCTGCGCGCAGCTCGCGATCGGACAGTGTCGCGAGCACGTCGAGGTCGGCGATCACCGCGCGCGGTTGGTGGAACGCGCCGATCAGGTTCTTGCCGGCTGGGTGATCGACGCCGGTCTTGCCGCCCACCGAGGAGTCCACCATCGCCAGCAGCGTGGTCGGGAACTGCACGAAGTCGATGCCGCGCATCCAGCACGCGGCGGCGAAACCCGCGATGTCGCCGACCACGCCGCCGCCCAGTGCCAGCACGCAGGCATCACGGGTGGCGCCCAGTTGCGCGAGCGCGTCCATCACCGCCGAGGCAGCATCGAGGTTCTTGTGGGCTTCGCCGGCGGGCAGGACCCGTGTTTCGCAGTGCACCGGTGCGCCGGGCGCCCGCGCAAGTGCGTCATGCAATCGCTCCGCATACAGCGGCGCCACGTTGCTGTCGCTGACGATCAGCGCGTGGGTGCCGCGGATTGCTCCGCGCCAGGTTTTCGTGTCCCCGAGCAGGCCGCTGCCGATGCGGATCGGGTAACGATGTGCCGCGAGCCCGACTTCGAGTGTGATGGTCATGCGGTGGCCTTGGTCACCGGCGTGCGCTGCCACTGTCGTTCCAGCAACGAGGCGATGCGCGCCGCGGCGTGCTGGCAGGATTCGTCGGTACTGCCGACCACGAGGTCCGCAAGTTCACGGTAGACCGGATCGCGAACGCACGCCAGTTGTTCCAGGCGCTCGCGGCGGTCCGGAACGTCGAGCAGCGGCCGCTGGCGATCGCGGACGAGACGTTGCAGTTGCTGCTCGATCGATGTCTGCAGCCACACCACGAAGCCCCGCTCGCGCAGCGGCACGCGATTTTCGGGCACCAGCACCGCGCCGCCGCCGGTGGCGAGCACGATGCCATCCTGCTTGGACAGCTCCGCAAGAAGATCGGATTCGCGGCGGCGGAACCCCGCCTCGCCCTCGATCTCGAAGATCGTCGCCACGCTTGCGCCCGTGCGTTCCTCGACCGCAGCATCGAGATCGATGCACGGCATCCCGAAGTGCTCGGCCAGCCGGCGCCCGATGCTGGATTTGCCGGCGCCCATCGGGCCGATCAGGAACAGGTTGGCCGAAGGGTTCATGCGTCCATTATTGCAACATCTCCAACCAGCCCCACTTGTCTTCCGTGCGCCCGTCGAACAGGCCGAAGAACAGCTCCTGGATCCTGCGCGTCACGGGGCCGCCTTCGCCGCTGCCGACCTGCTTGCCGTCGACCGCGCGGATCGGCGTGACCTCGGCGGCGGTGCCGCACATGAAGATCTCGTCGGCGAGGTAAAGGTATTCGCGCGGCAGGTCGCGCTCGACCACGGGGATGCCGGCGTCGCGCGCCAGCGTGATGATCGAGTCGCGGGTGATGCCGTTCAAGAGTGCGGCGCTGACCGGCGCGGTGTGCAGCGCGCCATCGAAAACGAGGAACACGTTTTCGCCTGCGCCTTCGCTCAAGAGTCCCGTGGATGCCAGCGCGATGCCTTCGCCGAAGCCGCGCTGGCGCGCCTCGCGCGCGATCAACTGGCCGGAAAGATAATTGCCCGCGGCCTTGGCGCCTGCGGGGATCGTGTTGGGCGCGAAGCGCTGCCAGCTCGACACGCACGCGGTGATCCCGTTCTTCAGCGCCTCCGGGCCGAGGTACGGACCCATCGGCCAGCCGGCGATCGTCAACTGCACCGGCGTATCGGCCGAGATGCCGAAGCCGCCCAGGCCACGGAATGCGCAAGGGCGCAGGTACGCCTGCTCGAAGCCGTTCTTCTTCAGCACCGCGTGACAGGCTGCGGTGGTCTCGTCGATCGTGAAAGGCATCGGCATGTCGTAGATGCGCGCCGAGTTGTACAGGCGCTTCATGTGCGCCCCGAGCCGGAAGATCGCGCCGCCTTTGGGCGTCTTGTAGCAGCGGATGCCTTCGAAGATTGCCGAGCCGTACTGCAGGCTGTGCGACATCACGTGCACGGTGGCGTCCGCCCACGGCACGATCTTGCC
>DAIUEL010000211.1:0-4495 GCA_036845145.1 Rhodanobacteraceae bacterium
CGGTGTTCGACGATGCGGGTGCGGTCGCGGGCGTGCGCATCGGCGACATGGGCGTCGCGAAGGATGGCTCGCACAAGCCCGGCTACACGCAAGGCATCGACATCCTGGCGAAACTCACGGTGCTGGCCGAAGGTTGCCGCGGCAGCGTCAGCAAAACACTGATCGAAAAATACGGGCTGGCCGAACACTGCGATCCGCAAACCTATGGCATCGGCCTGAAGGAACTCTGGCAACTGCCGCCGGGGCGCGTGCAGCCCGGCCACGTCATGCACACGCTCGGTTGGCCGCTGGACAACCAGACCTACGGCGGCAGCTTCATCTATCAACTCGACAAGGATCGCATCGCGATCGGCTTCGTCGCGGGGCTTGATTATTCCGACCCGCTGTTCCGGCCGTGGGAGGCGTTCCAGCAATTGAAGCACCACGCGCGCATCGAGCCGCTGCTGGAAGGCGGGCAAATCGTCTCGGGCGGCGCGCGCGCACTGATCGAGGGCGGCCTGCAGTCGCTGCCGAATACCGAGATGCCGGGCGCGATCCTGATCGGCGACGCGGCCGGCCTGATGAACGTGCCGAAGATCAAGGGCACGCATCAGGCGATCCGTTCCGGGATGCTGGCCGCCGAACACTTTGCAGAACAACAATCGGGCAAAGGTTTCGATGCACGCCTGCGTGCGTCGGGCATCGCGAAGGAGCTGAAAAAGGTGCGCAATATCCGTCCGGGTTTCAGCGGCGGATTGTGGCGCGGCTTGTTCAACGCCGCGTGGGAAACCGTGACCGCCGGCCTTTCGCCCTGGACCCTCAAGAACCACGCCGACTGGTCGTCACTGGAAAAACTCGACCCGCCCGCGACCAGAGCGAATCGCCCGGGGCCGAATGCCACATCGCCGCGCGAACCCGGCTGGATCGAGCGCACGTTGCCGCCGCGCGATCGCCTGGCCGGCGTGTATTTCGCCGCCACCGAGCACGACGAGGACCAGCCCGTGCACCTGCACGTGCTCGACACCAGCATCTGCGTCGAACGCTGCACCGTCGAATACGGCAATCCCTGCACGCGCTTTTGTCCCGCCAACGTGTACGAGATCGTCGAGGAGTCCGGCAGCGACGGCGCGCCATCGCTGCGCCTGCAAATCAATGCTGCCAACTGCGTGCATTGCAAGACCTGCGACATCAAGGATCCGTACGAAATCATCAACTGGGTGCCGCCGGAAGGCGGCTCGGGGCCGAACTACCAGAACCTTTGACCGCACCCATGGCACCAGGTCGGAAGTCATCTGGCTTTGTCCCGCGGAAGGAATAGACTCGCGGCACAAACACTCAGGAGGGCCGGTCATGCGTTCCGCACGTTTCGCCGCAGTCTCCGTTTTCACGCTCGCAGCCGCGTTTGCCGCAGGCTCCCCCGTGTCGGCCGCGACCGATCCGCTGGCGCCACTCGGCGTGGGCTCGCCCCCTGCCACCTCACCCGTCAAACCCGTCACCGAAACGCTGTGGGGCGTCAAGGTGACGGACAACTACCGCTACATGGAGAAACTCGATCCCGCAACGATCGCGTGGATGAAGTCCGAGGGTGCGTACACGCGCAAGGTGCTGGATGCGATCCCGCCCCTGGCGGCACTGCAGAAGCGCGTGTCGGCCTTCACCGGCAGCTTCGGTTTCGTGCAAGGTTTCGTGTCGTACGGCGGCCGCGAGTTCTACGAGGAACGCGCGCCCGGTGCGGATGACTTCGACCTGCTGGTGCGTGACGCAAAGGGCACTCGCAAGCTGGTCGACATCGACGCGTTGCGCAAGGCGCACGGCGGCAAACCGTACGCGGTCAACTGGTTCCTGCCGTCGACAGATGGCAGCAAGGTTGCGGTCGGCGTGTCCGAAGGCGGTTCGGAAAACGCCTCGATGACGGTGTATGACGCCGCGAGCGGCACCCGTATCGCAGGGCCGATCGATCGGGTGCGTTTTGGCGCGACGACATGGAGCAACGACTCGAAGACGGTGTACTTCAACCGTCTCGCCAAACTCAAGCCCGGTGCGCCCGAAACCGATACCTACAAGAACTCCACGCTTTACGGTTGGGACTTGAAGGGCGAGCCGGTCGCGCTGCTGGGCACGCGCGTCGCAAGCGGCCCCAAATTCGCGCCGGAGGCGTTCCCGTTCCTCGGGATCACGCCGGGTGCGACGGAAGCGATTGCGATCTCCCTCAACGGCGTCCAGAACGAGTGGAAGGCGTGGCTGGCGCCTGTCGCGGATGCCGCGAAGCCCACTGCGTGGAAACCGTTTTTCGACCGCAGTGACGACGTGACCGGCGTTGCGATGCGCGGCCACGACATTTTCCTGCTCTCGCACAAGGACGCGCCAACCTTCAAGGTGCTGCAACTCGAGGCCGACGAACCGCTGTCATCGGCGAAGACGCTGGTACCGGCACGACCGGAACGTGTGATCGAGGGCATCTATGCCGCATCCGATGCACTGTACGTGCTGGCGCGCAAGGGTGCGTATTCGCAATTGCTCAGGGTGCCGGCCGGCGGCAACAAGATCGAATCCGTCGCCCTGCCGTTCGAAGGCCACATCGGCGAAGCCTTCGCCGATCCGCGGACGCCGGGCATCACGCTGGAACTGTCGAGTTGGGTGGTGCAGCCAAGTTACCTGCGCTACGAGCCGTCCCCGGGAAAATTCACGGCGCTGGGTATCGGCCATCCGGGCGACATGGATGCTTCCGCGTTCAAGGTCAGTGATCTGGAAGCGAAAGCGCATGACGGCGCAATGGTGCCGCTCAGCCTGATCCAGCCGGCCGGTGCAAAAGGCCCGCAGGTCACGCTGATCGAAGCATACGGTTCGTATGGCATTTCCAATCTCGCGGATTTCAGTACCCGGCGCGCGGCGGCGATGCGCGAAGGCATCACTTACGGCGTCTGCCACGTGCGCGGTGGCGGTGAAAAGGGTGAGGCATGGCGTCTGGGCGGCAAGGACGCCAACAAGCACAACACCTGGCAGGATCTGATCGCCTGCGGCGAGGATCTGATCGCGCGTGGCATCACCAGCAAGGACAAGCTCTTCATCATCGGCGGCTCGGCCGGCGGCATCACGATGGGGCGCGCGATGACCGAGCGTCCAGACCTGTTCGCCGGCGTGCTCGACCTGGTGCCCGCAGCGAACACACTGCGCTCCGAATTTTCACCGAATGGTCCGCCCAACATCCCCGAATTCGGCAGCGTGAAGACCGAACAGGGCTTCAAGAACCTGTACGCGATGGATTCGATCCAGCACGTGAAGAAGGGCGTCACGTATCCCGCCGTGATGATCACGACGGGGTTGAACGATCCGCGCGTGTCGCCATGGGAGCCGGCCAAGTTCGCCGCCGCACTGCAGGCATCCGGCACCCCCAATCCGGTGCTGCTGCGGATCGATGCACAGGCGGGCCACGGCATCGGTTCCACTCGTACTCAGACCGATCTGTTGACCGCGGACTGGATCGCGTTCATCCAATCGCGCGCCGGCACGCCCGGCTGGCGTCCCGGCCAGAAGCAATAACCCCGCGTTCCCCATCGCCCGCCGCTCGGCGGGCGATGGCTTTGACGGCTGCTGTACCGTGGAGCGCATGCTAGCCTGCGCTCCTTGGCCGGCCGCGCATCCATCCATGACACACCCCCGCATCGCCCTCGTCACCGCGCGCGCCGCGCGCGGCACCGATTACGACATGACATCCTTGCTCGACGCGCTGCGCAGCGCTGGCGCTGACGCGCACGAGATCGACTGGGACGACGACGCCATCGACTGGGGCCGCTTCGACCTCGCATTGCTGCGCTCGACCTGGGATTACTTCGAGCGGCTGCCCGAATTCCTCGACTGGGCCGCGCGTGTTGCCGAACGCACCCGGCTCGTGAATCCGCTCGCGGTGCTGCGCTGGAATACCGACAAGCACTATCTCGCGGAACTCGCGCGCGCCGGCGTGCCGGTGGTGCCGAGCACTTTCCTGGAACCGCACGACGACGTCGCCGCGATCCTCGACGCGGTCCTGAACACCCATCCGGACGCGCGCGATTTCGTCGTCAAGCCCGCGGTCGGCGCCGGTTCGCGCGACGCGCAGCGGCATGCACGCGACGACCGCAACGGCATCATCGCGCACGCACGGCGGCTGCTGGATCGGCGCCGCAGCGTGCTGCTGCAACCCTACCTCGAACACGTGGACGCGCATGGCGAAACAGCGCTGCTGTTTTTTGATGGCGTGTTTTCCCACGCCATCCGCAAGGGACCGCTGCTGAAACGGAACGCCGGGCCGACTGACGGTCTTTACGCGAAAGAAACCATCACGTCGCGCACGCCATCGCCCGAGGAGCGCGAAGTCGCGCAGCGCGCCCTGGCCGCGATTCCACTCGATGGCCCGCTGCTGTACGCACGCGTCGACCTGATCCACGACGACGACGGCGCGCCGCGCCTGCTGGAACTGGAGCTGGTGGAACCTTCCGTGTTCGTCGCCCATGCCGATGGCGCCGCGCAACGCTTCGTC
>DAIUEL010000212.1:0-4493 GCA_036845145.1 Rhodanobacteraceae bacterium
CGCACGATGGTGTCGCGCCCGTTCAACAGCATCGCCAGCAGCCGGCGGAAGTGTCCGACCACCGCCCAGTTTTCGGAAAACAGCACGCTGAACCAGCCCGACTGCCGGTTGGGCGCGCGGCCCACGTAGATTGCCACCGGCATCAATTGCACATTGTGCTCGGGCGCGGTCTCCAGTGCGTGCAGCAGTTGCCGGATGCTGTCGTGCGCCGCGTGGTCGCGCCGCCGCCGCTGGAACCAGCCGCCGATGCTGCGCAACGCAAACATCGCGTGCCGGCGTTTGCCGAGCCTGGGCGTCGGCGCCAGCGGACTCGGCAGGCCGGCTTCGCGGCAGGCGCGTTCCAGGATCAGGCTGTCGGAAAAACCGTTGCGCTCGATCACGTAGACCACCGGCGTGTCCGGCGCCAGCAGCGTCACCGGCTCCGCGGGATCGCGCTTGATCTTGATCCACGGCTTGAGCAGCGTGCCCCACAGCGCACGCCACCAGCCGGCGTGCACCAGCGCGTCGCGGGACAGATTTTCGGTCATGACGCGGGCCATGATTCGGGGCTGGGCAGAGGCATCGAAGCGCACAATGATGCATTGTCCCACAGCACCGGCCGTGGCTCTTCGCGCCACGCGATCGCCGACCGCGAATGATGTTGCCGCCCGATCATGGGCCGCACGCGGTCAGAAATCGGTCAGGAACGCGCGGATGTCGGTGTCGCGGCGGGTGGCGTCTCGGCATTCGCGGGGGCGGCGGGGCCGGACGACGCCGGCCGGCCTGCGCTGGTGGCGGGTGCCGCAGTGCTGGTCGCGGGCGCCGGATGCGCCTTGCGCCACGCGGCAAGCAGCGCGGCGTCGTACCAGTGCCTGGCTTCCTTCACCATCGGCCACTCGCCGCTGAGGGTCTTGCCCGCGAGGCTCATCTCCAGCTTTACCGTCGCGTGCGTGCCGTTGCTCGCGCCGTTCTGGACGTCGGCACCGGTCAGGCTTTTCGCGACATCGAGGCCGTAGATGTCCAGCAGGCTCTCGAGGCCGTTCCAGAGGATGCCGTAGTTGCGCATGGTCTGGGCGTAATCCAGCGCGCGCCATTGTTCAAGCGTCTGCACATGCAATTGTCGCGCGGTCGCGCAGACGAGATCGATCGCCTTCTGCGCCTTTTTCGGATCGCTGAAATCGGTGGTCCGCGCCCAGCCGATCAAGGTGGTCAACACCTCCGTCGCCAGCTTTTGCTGCGCGGGGCCAAGTTGTGGCGACTCCTCGATCATCTGCTTGCCGGCGGCTTCGACGATGCCGGCGAAAATCGGTGCGGGTGCGTTCTTGTCGCCGCGGAGTGTCGACAGTTCCGGTTGCAGGCGTTTGGCGAGCTTGGCCTCCGCGCCGGGCTCGGTCAGCATTTGCATGATTGCGGCGAACTGTTTTTGCTGGGCCACCGAGGCCGGCAGCGGCTGCGCGTGCGCCTGCTCCCATTCCTCGCGCCAGCGCGCGTAATCGGCGGCCGGCAGGCGATTCTTCATCAATCCGTCGAAATCACCCGTGGCGGTCAGGCGCAGGTTGGTCGCGACCGCCTTCTCGGGCGTCGTGTTGCTGGGCGGCGGTGGCGCATGGTGGCAGGCGGCAACCGCGAGCGCGCCCGCACCCGCAAGGACCAGCGTGAACGTGCGAGCGCGGGCAGGGCGACGACAGGTTTCGATGCGCATGCGCCCGAGTGTGGCGAGGCTGCGGCGGGGGTGCAAGTCAGTCGATGGTTTGTGTGATCTGCCGCACGATGGCGTCGGCTGCCGCGCGCGGGTCGGACGCGTGGCGGATGGGCCGGCCCACCACGATGTAATCCGCGCCTTGCGCGAACGCGGTCGGCACGTCCACGGTGCGCTTCTGGTCGTCGCTTGAAGGGCCGGCCGGCCGGATGCCGGGGCACACTGTCAACAACTCGCGTCCCAGGGCATCGCGCAGGCGCGGCAGGTCGGCGCCGGAACAGACCACGCCGTCGATCCCGGCGGTCTGCGCCAGCCGTGCGCGCTGGATCACCACGTCGGCGGGATCGCCGGCGACCCCCAAGGCTGCGAGATCGTTCGCGTCGTTGCTGGTGAGCACGGTTACCGCCAGGAGTTGCAGCGAACCTTTGGCTGCGGCGGCCGCTTCCAGCATCGCGCGGCTGTCGCAGTGGATCGTCGCGAACGTGATCGGCCGCTGCGCCAATCCGCGCACCGCGCCGGCCACCGTGGCCGGCACGTCGTGGAATTTCAGGTCCGCGAAAATCTTCTTGCCGCGCCTCGCGAGTTCGTCCAGCACCTCGAAATACCCGCCGCCGCTGAGGAGTTCCAGCCCGATCTTGTAGAACGACACCGAATCGCCCAACCGGTCCATCCACGCGACGGCTTCGGCGTAGCCGGGGACATCCAGCGCAAAAATCAGGCGGTCGCGCGCATCAATTTCGTATGTCGGCATTGCACGATTTTACTGGTAAAAAGGATGTTGATTCGGAGCGGCTGTTGTGAGAAGTCAGGCCAGGGATGGCCGTTCTGGTAACGGCACACTTCGACGGTCCGGTTGCTGATGCATGCGGTGAAGCAGCGATCACGGACGATCGCACGGAACTTCCTTCCGACACTGGAGCTTGCCGGACCTTCCTGCCAGACTGCGTCTCGCATGAATGGCAACCCGATCCAGCCGGCCCACGCTTCACGCACCACCGCAATCGCGAGTTACATCGCGGCCGCCGTGGCACTGCTGCTGGTGATGTTCCTGCACCTGCTGCCGGCGTTGATCGCGGGATTGTTGGTGTACGCCGTGGTCGACGCGCTGGCGCCGCTGCTGGAACGCCGCTGGCCTGGCGGCTGGGCGCGGCAATTGGTGGTCGGTGTGCTCGCGGTCGTGGTTGCAGGCTTGCTGGCCTTGCTGATCTTCGCCGTGGTCGCGTTCTTCCGTGCCGAACTCGGCGATCCCAACACCTTGTTCGACCGCATGATGCCGACCATCGATCGCGCGCGCACGCAATTGCCGGGGTGGATCGTCGGATACCTGCCGGTGAGCGCCGAGGATTTCCGTTTCACCGCCACCCAGCTCGCGCGCGCGCATTCCGAACAATTGCAGGTGGCCGGCAAGGAAACCGCGCACGTATTCGGACGCATCCTGGTGGGCCTTGCGCTGGGCGCGCTGGTGGCGCTGACCCACACGCGTCCGGATGGCAACGAAGGGCCGTTGCGCCGGGACCTCACCGCGCGCTGCGAACGTTTCGCGCGCGCGTTCCACGACATCGTGTTCGCGCAGGCGCGCATCTCGGCTTTGAACACCATCTTCACCGCGATCTTCCTGCTGATCGCGCTGCCGCTGGCCGGCGTGCACCTGCCGTTCACGAAAACCCTGATCGTGATCACCTTCATCGTCGGCCTGCTGCCGGTGATCGGCAACCTGATTTCGAACACGCTGATCGTGATCGTCGCGCTGTCGGTATCGCTGTGGGTCGCGCTGGGCGCGCTGATCTTCCTGGTCCTGATCCACAAGCTGGAATACTTCCTCAATGCCAACATCGTCGGCAATCGCATCCACGCGCGCGCCTGGGAGATCCTGCTGGCGATGCTGGTGATGGAAGCCGCGTTCGGCCTGCCGGGCATCGTCGCCGCGCCGATCTATTACGCGTACCTCAAGAGCGAGCTGACGGCGGCCAAGTTGATTTGAGCCCGCAGTGGAGGTTGGGCCGAGCCTGCGAAGCCCAATAGTGTTGGGCTTCCCCCGGATCACAGCGCGTAGGGCGGGAGCAGCGTAGCGAATCCCGCCAAATGGGCGTGCCAACGGTGGGTTGCCACCCGCCCTACGTAAAAACGGGCTACGAATGGTGGACCCCGAGGAGAGAGGGTGCAAAGCGCGTAGGGCGGCGTAGCGTAGCGAATCCGCCAATCGGTGTGCAACGCGGCGGGTTGCCACCCGCCCTACATGAAAACGGCCATGCATGGCGGCCCACGAGAGTCGAGGATTTCAGAGGGCGGTGAGGTTGGCGTACGCAGCGACCAGCCACTTCGGGCCGGCGTCCGCGAAATTCACCTGGATGCGGGTGTGTGCACCGGAGCCTTCGGCGCTGATCACCACGCCTTCGCCGAAGCTGGCGTGGCGCACGCGCTGGCCGAGTTTGATCGGCGATGTTTCCTCGAGGTCCGCATGGCCGCGCGATGTGCGGGTGGTGTACACCGGCCGCGAAATCTTCGCGCGCGGGCGCACTTCGGTGAGCAGGTGCGCGGGCAATTCGTCGAGGAAGCGCGACGGACGCGAGAGGGTTTCGCTGCCGTACTGGCGGCGCGATTCGGCGTAGCACAGCACCAGCCGTTCGCGCGCGCGGGTGATGCCGACGTAGGCGAGGCGGCGCTCTTCTTCGAGGCGCGAGGCATCTTCCATCGAACGCTGGGTCGGGAACAGGCCGTCTTCCATGCCGACCAGGAACACCACCGGGAACTCCAGCCCCTTGGCCGAGTGCAACGTCATCAATTGCACGCAGTCGCTGCCGGCTTCGCCCTGGCC
>DAIUEL010000213.1:0-4486 GCA_036845145.1 Rhodanobacteraceae bacterium
TCGTCCGTGATCGCTGCGCCACCGGACTTCCGGTCTCGTGCGGCACTGAGGGGCCAAAAACACCAGAACGGCCTTCCATGGCCTGACTTTCCACAACAGCGGCTACGCACCGAGTGTCAATCCTATGCAATCGGTTACGGGTGCTGTCTTGGGAAATGGACCAGCACGCGCTGCCCGATCCGGAGCGGGGCCTGTCCGTTTTTTACCGGCGCAAGTTCCAGGGTGCAATCGACATCGTTGGCGAGCGCGCGTTCCAGCGGGTCCTGCGTCAGGCCGGCCGGCTGCAGCACCTGCCCGACCCACGTCACGGTCGCCTCGTATGCCGGTCCGTTGCCGGAGTCGCGTACCACCTCCGCTCGCATGCCGGCATGGATGGCGCCGGCGGCATCGACGTCGAGTTGCGCCTGCACGATGTGCGGGCGGTCGGGCAGCAATTCGAACAGCGGCTGCCCGGACGATGCGGACACCGACTGGCCGATCGCGACGCGTCGCATCACGATCGTGCCCGCCACCGGCGCGCGCAGCGTGGTCGCATCGAGATCGAGTTTTGCCGCCGCGGCCTTCTGCCGGGCGGCATCCAGTTCCGCCTTTGCGGCCGACTGCCTGGCTTTCAGCGAGGCCACCGCATCGCGGGCCTGCTCGGCCGCTTCGCCGGTTGCCGCTCCGGCCCGGGCGGCGGCCGCAATGCGCGGCGCGCGTTGTCCGGCCTGCTTCAGGGATACCTGCAACCCGGCCAGTTGCGCCTTGGCCTGTTCGATGCCCGCCTCCGCGCTCGCCACCGCGATATTCGCGCTGCGCGCGTCGAGCGTCGCCAGCACCTGGCCCCGCTTGACCGCATCGCCCGGCTTGGCCGCGACCGACTCCACCACACCGTCGGTGCGCGCGGCGACCAGCACCATTCCGCCTTCGACGGCAACCTTGCCGCGGGCCACCGCCAGCCATTGCGAAGTTTGCGCGGCCGGTTCTGCGGCGGTGTCGTGGCCGGACGAACACGCGCCCAGCGCTAGCGCCATCACGGCAAACATCAAACCGGCGCAACGATGGGGTTTCACGATGTGCTCTCCTCTCGAAGCGCGGAATCATCATGCGGCGCGCGCCGGTCATTGAATATGACCCCGTCTTCCATTTCCAGCACGCGGTCGGCGTGGGTGACGAGGCGCGGATCGTGGCTGACGCACAGCACGGTGGTGTCGTGTTCGTGCGCGATGCGGCGCAACGTGTCGATCACGATCTGGCCATTGGCGGCGTCCAGCGCGCTGGTGGGTTCATCGGCGAACAGGAGTTGCGGCTGCTTGACCAGTGCGCGCGCGATCGCGACCCGCTGCTTTTCGCCACCGGAAAGTTCCGCCGGCAGCAGGTGCATGCGATCGGACAACCCGACTTCGTCCAATGCGGCGCGCCCGCGCGCTTCCGCCGCGCGATCGTCCACGCCCATGTAACCCAGCGGCAGCATCACTTGTTCCAGCGCACTCAACGCCGGGAACAGGTTGAAACCCTGGAACACGAAGCCGGTGTGCTGAAGCCGGAAGCGATCGCGCGCACGGCGATCGCCGCGAAACAAATCTTCGCCCAGCGCGACCACGCTGCCGGCATCCGGGCGTTGCAGTCCGGACAGGATCGACAGCAGCGTGCTCTTGCCGCATCCCGAGGGTCCCGCGATCAGGGTCAGGCGACCGGCGTCGACGGAAAGCGAAAGACCGCGCAGGACTTCCGTGCGCACCTTGCCGCTGGTGTAACCCATGTGCAGATCGCTGGCTTCGAGCGCACTCATCGGAGCAGCAACGCCGGATCCGCGCTCCGCAATACCCGGACCGCGGCCGCGCCGGAGACCAGCGCGATGCCCATCACCAACGCTGCGCAGGCGATCCACGCCGGCAGGTTCAGTGCCACCGGGACGTCCTGAAGTTTTGCGAGACCGATCAGGCCGAAACTCAGCAATACACCGGCAACCAGGCCGCACACCCCGATCCACGCGGCCTGTTCCAGCACCACGCGGCGCAGCGAACCCAGGCCGACGCCCAGCGCGTGCAGGGTCGCGTACTCGCGCACCGAGCCCGCGATCGCACCCATCAGGGTCTGGCTGGTGATGATCGCCCCGACGATGAACACGACGACGGCAAGAAAGATCACGCCGAGTCCCGCACCGGTCTGGAACATCCAGTAGAGCACCGCGCGCCGCGCGAAACTCGACGCCGTCCACGCGGCGTACCCGTGCGCCGACGCGTCGACGCGCGCCGCGACGGCGTCAGCATCCGCGCCGGATTTCAGCTTCGCGACGTAGTACGCGACTTCGGTGCCGCCCGTGTCGTTGTCCAGCGCGCGCGCGGTATCCAGCGACGCCACCACATTCACGCCGCCCAGCGCGCGGATGCCGCTGGCGACGCCGACGATGCGCACCAGATCGCCGTTGATCAGCGCCTGCCCGCCAATCGGCACGCCGAGTTTGGGCAAATCGGCGCGATCGACGATCACCGCGAACGGTTCCTTCAGCGAGGCGCGTTGCGCAGGCGTCAGCACATCGGAAAAGATCATGCCGTCGGGTTCGGGGCTGATGCCCGACACGAACACCGACACGCCGCCGGTGCCGGCCGGCCCGCGCCAGTCGCCATCCACCCATGCAAACGGCTCCACGCGCGCGACGCCCGGGTCCATCAACAGCGCGGTGCGCGCGGTCGGCGCGACCGGACGGCCGAGTTCAATGCTCTGGGTGCCGGGGTAACCGACCCACAAATCGGCATTGGAGGCAGTGATGTACACCGCAGTGGAACCGAAGATGCCGAACACCAGCGCGGCCTGCATCAACAACAGCAACCCCGAAAACGCAACGGCCAGCATGGCTGGCAGGAAGCGTCGCCATTCGTGGATCAGGGTTTTGCGGGCGAGCGGAATCATGGCCGTCGGTTGCCGATGCGCGCGCGTTCCGCAACCGCTGTTCGCGCTGAACGTGGCGCGCACAGCGAGCGGAGCCGAAGTGCATCCATCATGTACTTCAACTTCGCCGGCCTGCGGCCGGCTGCGCCCAACACGAACGGGGACGGTTGAATCACTCTCCGCATGGGCCCGGGATTTGAACGATCAGTGCCCATCGGCTGCCTCCGGCAACGGCGCCCCACCCAGCGCCTTGTACAGCGCCACGAACGCAAGGCCGTGCGCCAGCCGCGCCTGTTCCCGGTCGAGTTCCGATTCACTGAGCGCGAGTTTCGCGTCTGCCAGCTGCAGGCCGTCGGCCTGGCCCAGGCCCTGCAACTGTTCGCTGAGCGATAAGCTGCGTTGCGTTGCGCTGGCCGCATCGTCCGCGCCCTGCAATTTCCGACCCGAGGCATGCAGGGCAGCGAGATCCGTTTCGACCTCCGCCGCGCCTTGCAGCACGGCTCGGCGGTAGGCCAGTACAGCCGCCTGCAATTGGTCCTCGCGCGCATCGCGCACCGCCCGGCGCTCACCCCAGTCGAACAATGGAATGTTGATGATCGGGCCGATCGCGAACGAGTTGTTGACGTCGCCGAGGCGTGTGTTGCCCTTGATCAGCGCCGCAAACGTCAGCGAACTGCCCAACGCGAAACGCGGATACAAGTCGGCTTTGGCGATGCCGAGTTCGCCCGCGGCCTTCAGTACCTGCGTTTCCGCGTAACGGATTTCGGGACGGGTGCGCAGAAGATCGGCGGGCACCGCATCGACATGGCCGGCGACGAGTTTCGGCAGCGGCTTGGCGACCAGCCACGCCGGGTCGGGCTCGCTTTTCCCGAGCATCAGCGCAAGCGCCTGCGCGTGCTGCACGATGGCGGCGCGCGGGTCGGCCAGTCGCGACTCGGCCGCGGCCGCCGCGGCCGCACCCTGCTCCACGTCGATCCGAGAGGCGAGTTGCAGGCGCTCCTGCACGCGCAGCAATTCCACCTTCTTCCGCGCTGCCTGTGCGGCGCCGTCCAGCAGCACTTCGCTTCGCTGCGCTGCTCGCAGTTGCAGGTACTCGCGCACGACTTCCGCGACCAGCGAAACCCGCGCCGACTGCAAGGCCGCTTCCGCTTCGCCGGTATTGGCGGCGGCGAGGTGCGCATTCGCATCGCTGCGGCCGAACAATCCGAGTTCCCAACTCGCATCGAAACCGGCCTGGAAATAACTGGCGGTGTTTTCCGCATTGGGCTGTTCGAGGGTGTTGAACGCAAGCCGCGGCTTGTAGGCGGTCGAGGCCGCGTCTTCCAGCGCGCGCGCCGCGCGCAATTTCAATGCGGCCTGCTGCGCGTCGAGATTGTCCCGGAGCGCGCTTTCGACCAGTCCATCCAGTTCGGGATCGCCGAACTGTTTCCACCAGCCCGTGAGATCCGGCGCCGGCCCAAATTCCGGCGACGCGTTGTGCCATTGCGCAGGAAGATCGCCGCTCGGCAGCTTCGGCACCTGCACGCTGACGCAGCCGCCGAGCGCGACACAAAGCACCATCGCGATCAACGTGCGCATCGGGTTTTGCTGGCGGCGAGGAAGATCGAGCATGGAC
>DAIUEL010000214.1:0-4469 GCA_036845145.1 Rhodanobacteraceae bacterium
CCGGCCGCGACCAGTCGCAGGCGCTGACCGGCTGGTGGGCGCAGCAGTTCGGCACGATCAACTACGCCGCGCACGGCGGCTTCTGCTCGGTGAACATGGCCGCGGCCGGCATGTATACCTTCGGCGGGTCGTTCTGGGAATTCGGTGAACCCGACTGGGATCGCACGAAGTATTTGATGCTGTGGGGCGTCGCCGAGGACCACGACTCCAACCCGATCAAGCTGGGCCTCGGGAAAATGAAAGCACGCGGCGCCAAAATCGTCGCGATCAATCCCGTGCGCACGGGCTATGCGTCCATCGCGGACGAATGGGTGCCGGTGAACCCCGGCACCGATGGCTTGCTGGCAGGCGCCCTGATCCACGAATTGCTGCGCAACGATCGCGTGGACTTCGATTACCTGGTGCGTTACAGCAACGCACATCATCTGGTGATCCGTGCTCCGGGCGCGGCGGATGACGGACTGATCGCGCGGGACGAAAACGCCAAGCCATTGTGTGCGGTGCGCGGCGGCCAACTCGTCGACGCTACGCAGACTGGCATTGCGCCGCTGATCGCGGGCGAATACACCCTGCCCGATGGCCGCAAGGCCGTACCCGCCTTCCAGTTGGTGGCCGAGCGTTTCCTATCGGGCGAATACGCGCCGGAAAACGTCGCCGAACGCTGCGGTGTCGACGCAACCACCATCCGCCGCCTTGCCGCCGAACTCGCGCACGTCGCGTTCGATGAAGCGTTCGAACTGCCGATCGCGTGGACCGACACCCACGGCCGCAAACACGACACGATGCTTGGCCGCCCCGTCTCGATGCACGCGATGCGCGGAATCGCCGCGCACGCCAATGGTTTCCACACCTGCCGCACGATCCACGTGCTGCAAATGCTGCTGGGTGCGATCGACACGCCCGGCAGCTTCCGGTACCAGCCGCCGTATCCGAAGCCCGCGCCACCGGGCAACAAGCCGGCGAAATCGCGCAAACCGGACGACACGCTCACCGGCAATCCGCTGGGCTATCCGCAGTCGCCGGAAGACCTGCTGGTCGATCCCGAAGGCAAGCCGCGCCGGATCGACCACGCCTTCAGTTGGGAATTCCCGCTGGCCGCCCACGGCCTGTTGCAGTCGGTGATCCGCAACGCGGTGGACGGCAACCCGACGAGGATCGACACGCTGTTCCTGTTCATGGCCAACATGGGCTGGAACTCGGCAATGGACACCGCCGCCACGCGCGAACTGTTGTGCGCGCGCGACGACAATGGTGATTACAAGATCCCGCACATCATCTATTCGGACGCCTACGATTCCGAAACCGTGGCGTTCGCCGACCTGGTACTGCCGGACACCACGTATCTCGAACGTTACGACTGCATCAGCCTGCTGGACCGGCCGATCAGCGATGCGATGAGCGCCGCGGATGCGATCCGCCAGCCGGTGGTCGCGCCAGATCGCGACGTGCGCCCGTTCCAGGACGTGCTGCTGGAATTGGGCGCGCGCCTGAAACTGCCGAACATGGCCGACGCCGCCGGCAACCCGATCTACAAGGATTACGCCGACTACATCGTGCACCACGAGCGCGCTCCGGGCGTCGGCATGCTGGCGGGCTGGCGCGGCGGCGATGGCGCGCAGGCCGGCAAGGGCGCAACCAATCCCGACCAGTTGCGGCGCTACATCGAGCACGGCTGCTTCTTCGAAGCGCGCGTGCCGGAAGCAGGCGCGTATTACCGGATGGCGAATCGCGACTATCTGCAATGGGCACAGTCGATGGGCTTCGCCGCCACGACCGAGCCGATCACGATGCAGTTGTATTGCGAAGTGCTGCAACGATTCCGGCTGGCGGCGCAAGGCCACGGCGAAGTGCAGCCTCCGGATTCCGAACGCGCACGCGTGGAACGCTATTTCGATCCGGTTCCCTTCTGGTATTCATTGCAAAGCGACACCAACTCCCCGCTCCTTCCGGGAGAGGCGGCCGTAGGCCGAGCGCGTAGCGCTACCCGAAGGGCGGGTGAGGGTTCAGCACCGCACCGACGCCTCGATGCTACCGAACCCTTATCCGGCGCTTCGCGCCACCTGCTCCGGGTGGGAGAAGGGAAAATCGAGTTTCCGCTCTCCGCCATCACCCAGCGCCCGATGTTCATGTACCACGCGTGGGGTTCACAGAACCGCTGGCTGCGCCAGATCGCGGCGCGCAACGTGTTGTACGTGCATCCGCGAACCCTTGCCGAACATGCGATCGACGACGGCGACTGGGTGTGGGTCGCCTCGGAACGCGCACGCATCCGGGTGCAGGTGCGCGCCCATGCGGCCACCGCGCCCGGCACGGTGTGGACGTGGAACGCGATCGGCAAGAAACGGGGCGCGTGGAAGCTGCGTGCCGATGCGCCGGAATTCGCGGACGGATTCCTGCTCAATCATCTGATCGGCGAACGCTCGCGCGATCCCCGCTACGGCAATGGCGATCCGGTGACCGGGCAGGCCGCATGGTTCGACCTGAAAGTGCGGCTGGAACACGACGCCGAGCCGCGGGTGCCGGGCCACAGGCTGCAACGGTCGGACGCCTGAGCATTGCACAACGTCGTTTCATCTGCCGATAACGCCGCGCTTACCCTTGCGCGCGAAAACCGCGGCACAATCGGCATGATGGTGAACTGCGTTCACCACCATGCCCATGACCATGGAGATTGGGGGATCCGGGGACGATGAAGGTACCGCAGCCGCTCGCCACGCAGGAACATCGCCGCCCATGACCTGGCAGGCATGGGCCACCTCCGCGATCATCCTGATCGCGATGGCGATGTTCGCCAGCGAAAAGGTGCGCGTGGACCTGGTGGCCCTGATTACGCTGGGTCTGCTGGTCGCACTCGGCATCGTCACGCCGGAACAGGCGCTGTCGGGTTTCAGCAATGAAGCCACCGTGACCGTGGCCGCAATGTTCGCGCTGGCGGTGGGCATCGAACGCTCCGGCGCGCTGGACCCGATCATCAACCTGCTCTCGCGCATCCGCAATCCGTGGCTGTTGTCGCTGGGCACGATGGTCACGATCGCGCCGCTGGGCGCGTTCATCAAGAACACCGCGCTGGTCGCCACGTTCCTGCCGCTGTCGCTGAAGGTATGCCAGCGTACCAACACCTCACCCGCCCGCGTGCTGATGCCGATGGCATTCGCGGCACAGATGGGTGGTGTGTGCACATTGATCGGCACCTCCTCCAACCTGCTGGTGGATTCGCTCGCGCAAAAGCAGGGGCTTGCCGCGTTCGGCATTTTCGAATTCACGCGCCTCGGCGTGATGCTTGCGATCGCAGGCATCATTTACATGATGGTGATTGGTCGCTGGCTGCTGCCGAAGCACTTCGACAACGCGATTTCGGGGCCACTGCAGGTGGGCAAGTACGTCACCGAGCTGAAGGTCATGTCGGATTCATCGGTGGTCGGACAGACGATCGCCGAAGCGAAGCTGGGCGATCAGGGCGTGTATCCGCTGGAACTGCTGCGCGGCGACCAGCACATGTGGTCGCCGCGCACCCAGAAACTCAGCGCCGGGGACGTGCTGCTGGTCCGTGGCGAATGGGACAAGCTGGAGCAATTCCGCAAGCACGCGGGGCTGGAGATCAATCCCGAGTTCACCCACGTCGGGAACGGCGACAAGGCCAACGTACTGGTCGAGGCCATGGTCGCCCCAGCCAGCACCGCGGAGGACCGCACGCTGCGTGACCTGGACCTGCAACCCAGCTACGACGCCACCGTGCTCGGCATCCATCGCCGCGGCCACCTGCTGCGCGACAAGATCCGCGATGTCGCGTTCCAGACCGGCGACGTGCTGATGATGCTGCTGCCGGCCGATACGGTGAAGCGCTTGCGCAGCGATGACCGCTTCGTGGTGCTGAACGAACGCGACGACGCGCGCCGCCCCCGCTACAAAGCCTTCATCGCCATCGGGATCATGGCTGCGGTGGTGATCGTTTCCGCGCTGCACTTGCTACCCATTCCGATCGCCGCGATCTGCGGCGTGGCCGCGATGGCGCTGACGCGCTGCTTCGGACGCAAGGACGTGTACCAGGGTATGGACTGGAAGATCATCATCCTGCTCGGCGCGATCCTGCCGCTCGGCATCGCCATCGAACAGACCGGCCTCGCCAACGTGATCGTGAACGGCGCGCTCGACGTCATCGGCAACCATGGGCCCATCGCGGCATTGGCGATGGTATACGTGCTCACCGCGCTGCTCACCGAGCTGATGGGGCACAATCCGTCGGTGGTGCTGATGGTCGGCATCGCCGTCAGCGTCGCGCACGCCGTGCATGCCGATCCGCGTGCGTTCGTGGTGGCGGTTGCGTTCGCCGCGGCGACTTCGTTCGCGACACCGGTCGGGTATCCCACCAACACGATGGTGTATTACGCTGGCGGTTACCGCTTCCTCGATTTCACCAAGGTTGGCGTGCCGCTGATTGCGCTGTTCTGCGCGCTGTCGATGCTCTTGAT
>DAIUEL010000215.1:0-4458 GCA_036845145.1 Rhodanobacteraceae bacterium
GCGCCACCTGCGTCGCGTCTCGCGCGAAGTCACGCGCCGCAAGCGCCTGTACTGACGGGTCGCGTCGCCTGCGATCTTCCAGCCGGTGCTGCCCTGCGGCACCGGCTTTTTGCGTTTGTATCGATGGGTTTGGGAATACGGCCATGAGCGAATTGAAGCAGCGCATTACCGGGGACATGAAAGCCGCGATGAAGGGCGGCGACAAACCGCGCCTCGGCGTGGTCCGGCTGATCCTTGCCGCGCTCAAGCAGCGCGAAGTCGACGAGCGCATCGTGCTGGACGATACCCAGGTGCTGCACACGCTGGAAAAAATGCTGAAGCAGCGGCGCGATTCGGTATCGCAATACGAAGCCGCGCAACGCGAGGATCTCGCTGCGCAGGAGCGTTACGAAATCGGCGTGATCGAGACCTACCTTCCCGCGCAATTGTCCGACGCCGAACTCGACGCGCTGATCGCGCAATGCATCGCCGACGCGGGGGCGACCTCCCCGCGCGACATGGGCAAGGTCATGGCGCTGCTGAAGGAGCGCGCGACCGGTCGCGCCGACATGGGCGCGCTGTCGCAACGCGTGAAGGCGAAGCTGGCGGGCTGATCGCAGCGAGCAGGTAAAGCGGGAACGCTCTTGTAGGTTGGTGCTGAGCGCAGCGAAGCCCCACGCGCTCGCATCGTTGGCCTTATCCCGAAGTTCGGGATCAGCCCAACCTGCGGCCAGCGTTTCCACATCGGGACAGGCGATACTTGCGCGCATGCAAGTTCACCTCCGCATCCTCGACACGGACGGCAGCGTCGACGTCGACTCGCTGACCGGCGCCGCGGCGTGGGCGTCGGTGACGCGCGTCGAACTGCGCGATCTCGGACCTGCCCTGCGCCTGTGGAGTCGAAAGAAGCATGTCGACGCGGCGCGCGCGCGCATCGCCGCCACGGGCGACCCACGCCCATCGATCACGTTCCTGGGTTCGGGCGATTTCCATCACCTCGCCGCGCTCCTGATCGAGCGAATCAACGAACCGTTCACCGTGCTGCACTTCGACAACCATCCCGATTGGGTGCGGCTCGCGCCGCGCTGGCATTGCGGTTCCTGGGTGAATCGCGTCCTCGAATTGCCGAACGTGCAACGGGTGGTCACGATCGGCCCGTGCAGCGACGATCTCGTCGATCCAGGCCGCAAGGGCGGCAACCTGCCGGCGCTGGACGCGGGCCGACTGGTGCTGTTTCCGTGGCAACACGTGCCGTCGCGGGCACGACGCATTACCGACGGACCGGGCCATGCGTGGCGGGAGGGCCATATCCATTGGCGAAACCTCGGCGAAAGGCAACTGGAGGATGCTGTGCGCCTGGTGCTGGACGCGATTCCGACCGGCACGGTCTGGATTACCATCGACAAGGACGTGTTGCCCGAACACCAGGCGCTGACCAACTGGGATCAGGGCCGCATGCCGCTGGCCGCACTGACGGCCATGCTGCGTGCGGTTGGCCACCACCAGAGGATCCTGGGCGCGGATATTTGCGGCGAGTATTCGCCGCCGCGCCACGCGAACTTGCTCAAGCGGATCGAATCGAAGTTCGACCAACCCCTGCACAGCGTGACGGACCCGCGACGAATCGACGACAATAGGCGCACCGACGTTGAGCTGGCGCGAACGTTGTTCGAGGCCTGCCTCACCACTGCCACCCCATGACCACCACCCTCGTCACCCTTTTGCTGCTGCTCGGCTCGGTCGCCTGCGACGTGACCGGCCAGGTGTGCTTCAAGCTCGGGGTCGGCCACGAAGCGGTGGGGGCCGGCGCGCCTTCGCTCGCCTACAAGGTATTCCACTCGCCGTGGATCGCGCTGGGCGTCGCGGTGTACGCACTGGAATTCGTGTTGTGGTTCGCGGCGCTTTCGCGGACGCAACTCAGCGTCGCGTTTCCTTTCACGGCGCTTGGCTACGTCGGCGTGGTGATGGCCAGCCGCTACATCCTGAAGGAACGCATCTCGCTGCGCCGCTGGGCGGGAATAGGCACCATCGTCGTTGGAGTCGTACTGGTCACCGGACAGCAATTGGGTTGATGACACCGGGCTGATTCGCACAAGGCGATCGGGGCAAGCATGACGCAATCCATGATCAAACAGGCAGATTTCCTGCTGCGCGGCGGCCGTGCAGGCGTGCTGCTGATCCACGGCCTCACCGGTACGCCCGCGGAAATGCGGTTCGTGGGCAAGGGGCTCAACCGCGCCGGCTTCACCGTGTACGGCATGCAGCTTGCCGGCCATTGCGGCAGCGAAGCGGATCTCCTGAAAACTGGCTGGCGCGACTGGACGCACAGCGTGGTCCAAGGCGCGGACCGCCTGCGCCGCGAAGTCGATCACCTGTTCGTCGCCGGGCTGTCGATGGGTTCGGTGCTGGCCCTGAACCTTGCGATCGAAAAACCGCAATGGGTGGATGGACTCGGGCTGTACGGCAGCACGTTCTTCTACGACGGCTGGACGATTCCGCGCGTGGCACGCCTGTCGTTCATGCTGCCGCTGGTGTGCGGCATGGGGTTCTTCAAGCAGCGCCGCTTCATGGAAAGCTTTCCGTACGGCATCAAGGACGAACGGGTACGCATGCGCATCGCCGGCGCGATGCTGGATGGCCAGAGCGAAGCCGCCGGCCTGCCCGGCAATCCCTGGCCGTCGCTGGCGGAATTCCACAAGCTGGTCTGGCACGTGCGTCCACACCTGCAGGACGTGCGCGCGCCGGCGCTGATTATGCACGCGGCCGACGACGACATCGCCAGCGTGCGCAACGCGCGCCTGATCGAACGGCGCATCACCGGTGCCACAGAAACCGTGCTGCTGAACGACAGCTACCACATGATCACCGTCGACGGCGAACGCGACAAGGTGATCGCACGCTCGGCGGACTTCTTCACCCGCATCCTCGCCAGCAGCCCCCTGCGCACTTCGCGGCCGCGCATCGCCACGGCCGCCATCACGGCGGCATGATCACCATCAACGCGCATCCTTCCATCGACGCATTCGCGCCGATCGAATGGAATCGCCTGTTCCCGCACGAACGGGAGGACCACGCCTATTTGCGCGCGATCGAGCACGCGGGACTTGCCGGCTTCCGGTATCTCTATTTCGCCGTGCGCGAAGGCAAGCGGTTGCTGGCGGCCACCCCCGCTTTCATCACCGATTACCGTCTCGACACCACCATGCAGGGCGGCGTGCGCCGTACCGTCCAGGCGCTCGCAAAAGTGTTGCCGCGCCTGTTGCGCATCCCGATGCTGTCGCTGGGATCGCCGGTGACCGAACGTTGCCGGATCGGCTTCGCGCCCGATTCGGCGCCTGAGCAACACGTGGCGTGGCTGGACGCGATCCTCGCGCGAATGGAAGACATTGCGGCGGCGGAGAGGCTCGGCATGCTGGCCGTCAAGGATGCTCCGCTTGCCGAACCCGCGTGGCAGCAGGCCTGCCCGCGCCGCGGCTTGCACGCACTACCCGGCCTGCAGGGCGCGACACTCGACGTCCGCTGGCACGACATCGACGGGTATCTCGATTCACTCGGCGCTGCCACCCGCAAGGACCTGCGCCGCAAGCGCCGCGCCGGCGAAAACCTGCGGATCGAATGGCGCACGAACCTCGACGGCATCGTCGACGACGTGCAACGCCTGTATCGCGAGACACACGCGCGCGCGCAGTTCTCGTTCGAGGAATTGACACCGGCTTATTTCATCAACGTGTTGCGCGAAATGCCCGGTCGCGCGTATTGCGTCACCTATAGCGAGGGCGAACGGCTGCTCGCCTTCAACCTGGTGCTGCGCGATGCCGAATGCCTGCTCGACAAGTTCCTCGGCATGGACCATGCGGCGATGGACCGCTACAACCTCTACCATGTGAGTTGGCTGGAGAACGTGCGGTACTGCATCGACGAGGGGATCGGCGTGTACGAGAGCGGCCAGGGACTGCATCGCGAGAAGGCGCGCCTCGGCAGCGCGCTGCAGCCCAACGTGCTGTGGTATCGCCACCGCAACCGTTTCGTGGACGGGGTGTTCGCGCGCTTCGACGAACTTGCGCGCATCGACCGGCTCGACCGGCAACCCGCGACGCGCAGCTAAGGGAATGCTCAGCATGCGCGTGCACACTTCGCTACGCTGGCGCCAACTGATGCCGCTGGTCATTGCGTGGGCATTGCTGCTCGTCATCGAAACGCTGGGCCAGGTGGCGATGAAAATGGCTGGCGCCAAGGTCGGTGCGTTCGAGTTGAATGCGCAATCCGTCCACGCCGCGTTGTCCACGCCATGGCTGTGGCTGGCGCTCGTCTGTTACCTCGGCCAATTCGCGGTGTGGATGAACATCCTGGAAAAGTCCACGCTGTCCGCTGCCTTTCCAACCAGCGCAATCGTGTTTGTCGCGATCATGGTCGCGTCATGGGCCGTGTTCGATGACCCCATGGGCTGGGAGAAGATCCTCGGTTCGGCCATCATCGTCG
>DAIUEL010000216.1:0-4438 GCA_036845145.1 Rhodanobacteraceae bacterium
GCCTTGGTGGGAAAGAGGTACAGCGCCTTGTGTTGCCGTTGCATGGCCGCGGCCATCACCGGCAGCGTGTAGCACAGCGACTTGCCGGAGGCGGTGGGCGTGACGACCACCAGGTTCTCGCCGCGCCGGACGGCATCCCACGCAGCGGCCTGGTGGCTGTAGAGCCGATCAATGCCGCGCGAGCGGAGCGCATGCGTCAACGCTTCGGGCAGATCGGATGGAAACGGCGCGTAACGTCCGGAAGTTGCCGGCACCACGAACGAGCCGGTGATCCGGTCGGCATACTTGCGCTCGAGCCGGGCGGCGAGTGCTGCGCCGTTGCGGGACGACTCGCGGGGCGTTGGAAGC
This sequence comes from Rhodanobacteraceae bacterium, assembly GCA_036845145.1. Lineage (GTDB taxonomy): Bacteria > Pseudomonadota > Gammaproteobacteria > Xanthomonadales > Rhodanobacteraceae > 66-474. The sequence goes on from DAIUEL010000216.1 coordinate 349, forward strand.
GGAAGAGCGGCATTCATGCCACAAGCGTGTCATCGGCAATTCTCAAATTCCGAGACACATCACCCTATGGTGGAGGCCACCAGGATGTCGTGCTTTTCCCAGGCGACGCGGCGGCGGCGTAGGATGAAATGAAAGGAAGTGCGAGAAAGCATGAATGGGCATTCCCGCCGGGTCCTGACATCGGCGCAGGTCGCATTCGCCTGCGAGCTGATCGATCGCGGCAGATACACCATGAAGGCGATGGCCGCAAAGTTGGGCGTGCACCGCTCCACCTTGTATCGAGCGATCAGGCAGGATGCAGTTGACCGCATCTTGCACACCGGTCGGTATAGCACCGGCGTTCCCGTGTCCTCGGGCCGTCGAAGGGCCATGGATCGCGAGGCGGCACGCGAATCACGCCTTGCAAATCGTGCGGATACTGAAGATGCCGATTTGCAAAAATTCTTGGATGCCGCTTTGGACGACATCGCCCACCTTGAATGAGCAGTTGCGCATTTCGTAGTCCCGTGTAGGGCTTCTCCTACACTTCTGCCTGGCCGGCCCCTACACGCCATCGGGATGCCACCTGATGTGCAGTGCGCCCCGCGTCGACAACACTGTCCTGGCGCCGGGGAAGTCAGGGACGCTACGGAGAGCGATGTACCGATGCACCCGGCGCGTCTCAACGGGTGAGCCGGAAAACTCCCAAAATGGGCCTATGCCCCATCGCCGCCCCACTAGAGCCGAGCGCGAACGCGTCATCACCGTGGACCTGCTCGCCGATTGACGTCCCTATGCAACGGCCTTGCCAGAACCGAGAAGCGGGCATGATTGGCGTTATTTTGGAACGATCACGATGGACGGCGAGACGGGCGCGCTGGCGTGGCGGGCAGGAGGTTACGGATTCGGGAGCGGTGGGTACAGCCGCGAGCTTGGCTTATGGGACCGGATCAAAGTCACCGCGATCATGCTCAGCAAGCCCCGCCGGTTACGTGGATGCACCACGGTTCCCGCCTGAGCAAATGTTCAATCGCAGCCAAGGACTGCCTCCGGGCTGAGAACACCACAAGGCAAGTGTACGGATGAACCCGGCACCACCTCCGGTGGGTCCCTGCCAAAGCCGCCGCTGACGCGCGACAAAAGGCGGCGCGCCTAGAATGACTGATGCCGACAGCTTCCGAACAACTTGTTGTCATGCTCGTCAGGCCCGCGTGATTCACGGAACGACGCCGAGATGCATCTGCTCCAACAGCAGTATCACCGCATCGGCACCAGCGTCCGTTTGAAGCAACTCGACAGGTCTTTTCCCGTCTAGCCCGGGCTGACCACGCTTCAGCCAAGACCGGACGTTTCCATCATTCTTCAGAACCCGCGTCGCTACGCCCAAGGCTCCTAGTACCCGGTACATGGCGTTTGCCTCGGCACCCTCGAAGCGCTGCTGCCTATTCAGTCGTCTGCTCAAGGTCGAGGAGCTGATGTGAAGGAGCTGAGCCATTTGCTCCTGTGTGAGATCAAGGGTCCTGATCACTTCAGAAGCAACGCTTGCTGGTACCCCGTTGCGCAAGAACTGGTCGAACCCGATAGGGGTAATCGGTATCGGCGATCGCAGCCTGCCTCGATGCGAGGCTAGAAAGGCTCCGGCATCTGAAGCTACGGCACGCATCGATTCGCTCCAAGCAATTAGGATCGCTGCCACCAAGTTCCGCGTGGTCGCCACCGATAAGGGATTTCAGCGCCACCGGGCAAATGCCCGACGTCGATGAGAAAATAACTCCATCCGATCGTTCTCCTCAGTGACCGTGGGCGCACCGCGCCCTCAAATGGGTCACTTTGTCCCGCTAGAGGAGAACACCATGAGCAAACAGCATCCCGTTCCATCACTTGAGGATATCCGAAACACTCATTTCGATTTCCTTCATCCGGTCGATCTGCCCACCGCACCAGAATCGGGCAGCGAGGCCAACTGGGAACTGCTAGAACGCGGCTCGGACGCACACATTGCATTCCTGGAACAAGCGCTCCGTGATCTGAGCGCGACCTTGGTCGAACTAAATGCGGAACGGGCCCGTTGCTCGAAGTAACGCGAACGGTTGCGGCCCGGCGTGAGCCGGACCGCAACCTCATATTGAGCGACCACTCGGCCCGAGACAGCGCAGTGGGACCGGATCAAGATCAATTCGATCCTGCTGGCGAGCCGCCTGGCTATGCCGGCAGACCGCGGTTTCCGCCCGCCCAGATGTTCGTAAGGAACCAATGGCGCGCGATCCAGGACGGCGAACGCAACCAAGGTCGCACCCGGGTTTCGCTGCGCTGCAGGCGCGCGAAGAAGCCGGGCGCGGTTTCGTTCACGGCAGTGCCTTCGCATCGGTGGTGGTCGGCAATCCGACCTTTTTGCAGAATGCTGCGAAGCGCGGATCGTTCTTGTAGCGCAGTACCGGCGGATCGGTGAGCAACAGCTCGATACCGGGATCGCGATTCTGGTTCGCGCGGTCCAGCCACTTGAACATGTAGTCCGGATCGCGGCGCAACGCATAGATTTCGGCGATCTGGTAAGCGCTGTCGCCCGCATCCTTGGCGATCGCGGTCTGCAAGGCAGCGTCCGCTGCGGCACGGTCGCCGCCGATCTGCAATGCCATTGCCAGGGCCCCATCGCGCCATCCACTCGGCGGCTCCTGCTGCGCCGCTTGCAGCGCGACGGCCGCGTTCCCTTGCATCGCGTAAATGTAGGTGAGTTGCGCCCGGCTGAAGTAACTCTCCGGATTTATTTGAAGCGCCTTGCGGGCCGCCTGTGCGGCAGCATCGAACTTACCCAGCGCGGGCAGGTAGCGCGCCAGATAGTCGTAACACCCGACGCACAATGGATCGGTCGGCAGACCATGCCGAAGCAGATCGACGGCCTTCTGCGCGTGGCCCAGCGCTCCCTGCACTGTGGCCAAGGTGTAATACGCCTTGTCCGGCGCCAGTTGATGGGCGCGTTGCGCCTCCGCCTCGGCACGTTTCCAGTCGTGATCCGCCGAGATCAGGATGAAGGTGTACCTGTCATAGGCCATTGCAAGTTGGGGATCGAGCCGCAGAGCATGTTTCACGTCGGCACGCGCCTTTTCCCAGCGCTGCGCGGCCTCCGAACCGCCCACATAGTTGCCGGCGATAATCGCTTGCTCGCCGCCCAATGCCGCCCATGCCACCGCGTAGTCGGGATCGATGCGGGTTGCGCCCGTGAAATAATCGATCGCCTTGCGCTGGTCGGCTTCGGTCTCGCGTCGCGCGTAGAACGAGCCTTGCAGGAAATCGCTATAGGCGGCGAGATTGCCGCTGGGCGGCCGGTCGCTCTGCATGACCGCGCCGCCGCCTTCGAGCAGTTTGGCTTTCAGCGTGTCCGCCACGGATTTCGTGATTGCATCCTGCAGCGCGAACAGATCCTTGTATGGCCGGTCGTAGTGCTGCGACCACAAGGTGCTGCCGTCCTTGCAGTTCACCAGCTCCGCGCTGATACGCACCTCATCGCCCAGCTTCTGCACGCTGCCTTCCAGCAGATGCGCGACGCCGAGCTTCTCGCCAATTGTTTGTACGCTGTCCTTGCTGTCGCGGAACCGGAATGACGAATCGCGGTTGATGACTTTCAAGCCCGCGAATTGCGACAAGGCGGTGATCAGGTCTTCGGAAAGCCCATCGGAAAAATACTGCTGATCTTTTTCGCCGCTTTCGTTCATCAGCGGCAGCACGGCAATGGATTTGGCGGGAATCTCCGCGATCGGCAGGGCCGCAACCGGCGGTGTGCTCGCAATGACCACTGCCGAAGGCGAACTCCGCTCGAACCGCCACAGCAACCCGCCGCCGATCGCCAGCAGAAGCGCGAGGATCACGATCTCGGTGCCGCTGACCTTCTGCGCGCCGCGCTCGCCGTGATACCAGGCCAACACGAGGATGACGAGCAATCCAATCGCGAGCGCGAGGATCAGCAGCTTTTCGATTTGGTCAGGCCACGCAAATCTTTGCGCAACGATGTCGACGCCCTGCAGCAGCGCGAAAGAGAACGCCACGTATGCCAGCGCCCACTGCACCAGCTTGCGTTGCTTGAGGCGCGCGATGAATTCGGTCACGGCGAAGCTCC
>DAIUEL010000217.1:0-1262 GCA_036845145.1 Rhodanobacteraceae bacterium
GCGCTGGACGAGGAACAACTGAAGGCGTATTTCCCGCTGCCGTCGGTGCTGGACGGCATGTTCCAGGTGGCGAGCCGCCTTTACGGCATCACGGTGGCGGCGGTCGAAGGCGTGGACGCCTGGCACCCCGACGTGCGCTATTGCGAGCTGCGCGATGCGAACGGCAAGCCGATCGCGGGGATGTATCTGGATTTGTACGCGCGCAGCGGCAAGCGCGGCGGTGCGTGGATGGACGTGTGCCGTGCGCGCTTCCGCGATGGCGACGCCGTGCAACTGCCGATCGCCTTCCTCACCTGCAATTTCGCGCCGCCCGCGGGTGCCCGGCCGTCGCTGTTGACGCACGACGACGTGCAGACGATCTTCCACGAATTCGGCCACGGCCTGCACCACATGCTGACGCGGATCGACCTGCCCTCGATCGGCGGCATCGATGGCGTGGAGTGGGATGCGGTGGAACTGCCCAGCCAGTTCATGGAGAACTTCTGCTGGAACCGGCAGGCGCTGGACCTGTTCGCGAAGCACTGGTCGACCGGCGAGGAACTGCCCGATGAATTGTTCGACAGGATGCTGGCCGCGCGGCATTTCCAGGCTGGCATGTTCCTCGCCCGGCAACTCGAATTCGGCTTGTTCGATTTCCTGTTGCACACCGATTACGATCCGGCGCGCGGCGCACGGGTGATGGAGACACTGGAGGCGGCGCGACGCGAAGCCGCGGTCCTGTATCCACCCGCATGGCAGCGTTTTCCGCACGCGTTCACGCACATCTTCGCGGGCGGTTATGCGGCGGGTTACTACAGTTACCTGTGGGCCGAAGTGCTGTCGGCCGACGTGTTCGGTGCGTTCGAGGAACACGCTCTCCAGAATCAGGCGGGCGAAGGTGGCGGCGTGATCGACGCCGCGACGGGCGCGCGTTTCCGCGACGAGTTCCTGAGCGTGGGCGCCAGTCGCCCGGCACTGGAAAGCTTCATCGCGTTCCGTGGCCGCGCGCCACAACCCGATGCGTTGTTGCGGTCTTATGGCCTCGCGGCCTGAGGCGCACTGCAAAAAACGCTGTCCTCGGTTGGGCCCCAAATCCACGTGAATCAGCAGGCGATGCTTGAGGTTGATCGCGTTGTTGGCGTTCGCGGGCAAAAACGCCCCTGATCCGGGGTTTTTCCAGGCTACCTGCAGGTGACCGAAGTGGCGCTGCACGCCGCGATGGTCGCGGCGCTGGTGGCCGCGATCGTCGAGGCCGTGATCGCGGCCATGGTCGCGGCGGTGAC
>DAIUEL010000217.1:1362-4382 GCA_036845145.1 Rhodanobacteraceae bacterium
CGGTGACCCGGCAAGCCGCGGCGAGATGGATCAGGCAGGTCGTTTGCGCGTCCGGTGTCGCACCGTGCAGCAACGCGTCGTCCACGCGCGCACGGATGTCGTGCTCGACACGTGCGTCGCGTTCGGGATAGACGTTCTGGTGGAACAACAGCAGCACGCGTCGCTCGCGCTTTTCCAGCGTGCCTTGCGCGACCAACCGATCCAGCAGGCGTTGCCGCAGCCGGTCCAGGTCGCGCGGAAGATCCCACACCCAGTGCGAAAGGTTCTTGCCCGGCGTGGCCGCGATCACCCGCAGCGCATCATCCAGCAGCGCGTCATCGGTGGCGGCGCCGATCGTGGAGACGGCTTCGTTGTCGATGCGGAGGCGTCCGCGCAGGGCCAGTTCCATCACGACCGCGCCGGCGACGCCGTAGTCCAGGCCGACCGCAGCTTGGGACAACACCGTGCCGCGTTCATCGTCGAGGGCGAGCAACAGGAGGTCGGTGGCGAGCATGGGAATTCTGGGTGAGGGCATCGGAAACGCGGGTGCGGCAAGCCGTCGTGCAGGACGGGGTGTTGCGCGAAGAAGCCGTTGTGGAAGATCAGGCCATGGATGGCCGTGGTAATGTCAAACGAGCAGAATCAATCATTCATTCATTGCCACAGGATGCCAACTGCAGCGATCAGGGATGATCGCACGTGGAATGCCGTAATGAAAATCGCCTCCTGGAACGTCAATTCGCTGAAGGTGCGACTGCCGCACGTCGAGCAATGGTGCCGCGAGGCGCAGCCCGACGTGCTCGCGCTGCAGGAAACCAAGACCGAGGACGACAAGTTTCCGTGCGAAGCGGTGGAAGCGCTCGGTTACCGCTGCGTGTTTTCCGGGCAGAAAACCTACAACGGCGTCGCCTTCCTTTCGCGCGAGCCGATCGAAGACATGGTCGCCGGCATGCCGGGCTTCGACGATCCGCACCGGCGGGTGCTGGCCGCCACGGTCGGCGGCGTGCGCATCGTGAACCTTTACGTGGTGAACGGGCAGAGCGTCGGCAGCGAAAAATACGCCTGGAAACTCGAATGGCTGGCGGCGGTCACTGCCCATCTTCGCGCCGAGTTGCAGCGCTTCGGCAAGGTCGTCGTATTGGGCGATTTCAACATCGCGCCCGAAGACCGCGACGTGCACGATCCGGAAGCGTGGCGCGGCCAGGTATTGTGTTCCGAACCCGAACGCGAAGCGCTGCGGGGGATACTTGATCTGGGTTTCGTGGATTCCTTCCGTGCGTTCACGGAAGGCGCAGGCCACTTCAGTTGGTGGGATTACCGCCAGGCCGCGTTCCGTCGCAACCTCGGTTTGCGCATCGACCTGATCCTTGCCAGTGAAGCCCTTCGCGCGCGGATGACGGCGGCATCGATCGACCGCACGCCGCGCACGTGGGAGCGTCCGTCCGACCATGCGCCGGTGGTGCTGGAGCTTGCGAACTGAAGCGGGCGCCCCGATCATCTGATCCATGGACGAGGCGCCTGCCCATCGCGAAATCATCGATGACGCCGAGCTGGAAGTGCTTGATCGTTATCTGCGCGGCCATGCGCGCGATTCCGATGAAACCTTGTTGCTGGATGGCGTGCACGGCATGCTGACCGCGCTGGCGATCGGCCCCGATCCGGCCCTGCCCGAGGAATGGTTGCCGGAGATCCTGCATGCGCCGTTCGAGGATCCGGAACAGGGCGCGGCGGTGTTGGGCCTGCTGGCCAAGCTCAACGACTCGATTCCGGCCGAACTCGAAAGCGAAGTGTACGAACCCGTGTTGGGCGAAGTCGCGCCCGAACAGGATGTCAGCAGCGACCTCAGCGCGGCCGGCTGGTGCGAAGGTTTCAGCCGCGGCATCGACTTGCGCGCGTCGATCTGGGAAGCGCGGTTGGCCGAAGATGGCGAACTGCTGGAGATGCTTTCGCCCATCATGGCGCTGGCCGTGGACGAAGGCGTGCTGGCGGCCGACGTGCCGATCGCCAAGCTCGACGACAATGAATACGTAGCCTGCCTCGCGCAGATTCCGGATGCGGTCGAAGCGGTCGCGCACTACTGGCGCGTGCGTCCGCCCACCGAACGCGAACGCACCGCGGGCGGCGGCGCGTCGTCCAGCGCGTTTGCGAGTGCGCCGGCGAGACGGGGCGGTCGCTGGGTACATTGATTGTGCGTTCGTCCGTGAACGCGGCTTCGTTGAGTGATATCGACAGTCTCCCGGTTCGCGCATCACCGGCACCAGAACGGCCCGACTACCCACCAACAGCCGCGACGACCACACCATTATTTGATAAGCCGTCGGCCCCGCGGCCGACAGCCGGTGCCGCTGGACATGCGCATGACGTTCTTCGGGCGGCAAACCATCGAACGTGCTTGCTTCGAATGGGCATGGTGTGCATTCGCGCCGCGCGATCCTCGCGCATGGCCGCTGGTACCCGGGAACGCCGAAGCCGAGTTGCAGCGGGCCTTTAGCTGGCGGGATTGATGCGCCCGGCGAACGCTGCGTTCGCGCCGGAGGCATTGGTTTTGCCGCAGAAAAGGCGCATCTTGGGTGCATCTGATTTTGCGATCGTCGGTGATCGCGGCTCCTCCAATGGGCGGGATCCGGAAAACCGCGGCGGCGCGACGTCAGAACGATCATTGAAGCCGCCATCCATGGCCTAGATCTTCATGGTCCGACTTTCCACAACAGTTCGACCCGGAGGTGTTCCGTGACTTCCCGCACCATCACCCGCCGCGTGCGCGGCATTCCCACATCCGACGGTGCCGGGGTCAAGCTGACCCGCGTGATCGGCCAGCCGATGTTGGATGCGCTGGACCCGTTCCTGCTGCTGGACGAGTTCGGATCCGAAGCGGCCACCGATTACATCGCAGGCTTCCCCGACCATCCGCATCGCGGTTTCGAAACCGTCACCTACATGCTCGATGGCCGGATGCGCCATCGTGACAACCATGGCAATTCCGGCTTGCTGGAATCGGGCAGCGTGCAGTGGATGACCGCGGGCCGCGGCATCGTGCACTC
>DAIUEL010000218.1:0-4378 GCA_036845145.1 Rhodanobacteraceae bacterium
CGCACGGCAAGACCACCACCACCAGCCTCACCGCCAGCGTGCTGGCCGAGGCCGGATACGACCCGACGTTCGTGATCGGCGGACAACTGCTGTCGGCCGGTGCAAATGCGCGGCTGGGCGCCGGCACCTATCTCGTCGCCGAAGCCGACGAATCCGACGGGTCGTTCCTGAAACTGTCGCCGGTGATCGCGGTGGTCACCAATATCGATGCGGACCACCTCGATCATTACCATGGCGATTTCGCGGAACTGAAGCAGGCGTTTGCGGATTTCCTGCATCGGCTGCCGTTCTATGGATTGGCGGTGCTGTGCGTCGACGATCCGGAAGTCGCGGAACTTGCCCAGCGCACAGCGCGTTCGACGCTGACCTACGGCATCGAGCGCGCGGCCGACGTGCGCGGCGCCAACCTGCGCGCGGAGGGCGCGCGCACGCATTTCGAACTGATGCTGCCGGGCCAGCCGAGCCTGCCCATCACCCTGAACCTGCCCGGTCGCCACAACGTGCTCGACGCACTGGCCGCCGCCACCATCGGCTGGCACCTCGGTGTCGAGCCGTATGCGATCGCGCGCGCGCTGGAGCGGTTCCAGGGCGTGGGCCGGCGCTTCCACATCAACGGCGAACTGTCGATCGACAAGGGCAAGGTGATGCTGGTCGACGATTACGGCCACCATCCGCGCGAACTCGCCGCGGTGATGCAGGCGGCGCGCGAAGGCTGGCCCGGGCGGCGGCTGGTGATCGTGTTCCAGCCGCACCGTTACACCCGCACGCGCGATCTGCTGGACGACTTCGCGGGCGTGCTGTGCGAAGCCGACGCGCTGGTGCTGACCGAGGTGTATCCGGCGGGCGAAGCGCCGATCACGGGTGCCGATGGTCGCGCGCTGGCGCGTGCGGTGCGCGCGCGCGGCAAGGTTGATCCGGTATTCATCGAACATCCGCGCGCCCTGCGCGAAACGCTGCCGGCATTGCTGGGCGACGGCGATCTGGTGCTGATGCTGGGCGCGGGTGACATCGGCGCGGCGGCGGCCGAACTCGCGCGTGGCGGCGATCTGAAATCAAGGAGCGCGGCATGAGCGTGAATCGGCCGGCGCGAATCTCCAATCCCGGCGCATTCGGACGCGTGGCGGTCGTGATGGGCGGCAGTTCCTCCGAGCGCGAGGTGTCGTTGAATTCCGGGCACGGTGTACTGGAAGCGCTGCGATCACGCGGCGTGGACGCGCACGCGATCGATGGCATCCCGGCGCTGCTGGATGCGGTGCGCGCCGGCCATTTCGCGCGGGTGTTCAACATCCTGCACGGCCAGCACGGCGGCGGCGAAGATGGCGTGCTGCAGGGCGCGTTGGATTCGCTGCACATCCCCTACACGGGTTCCGGCGTGCTCGGTTCGGCCTTGTCGATGGACAAGATCCGCAGCAAGCAAGTCTGGAGTGCGCTGGGCCTGCCGACGCCGAAGTTCCTGCCGCTGCCGCGCGGTGCCGATGTGCACGATGCGGCGCGCGGGATCGGGTTCCCGCTGATCGTGAAGCCGGCGTCGGAAGGGTCCAGCGTCGGGGTGTCGCGCGTGTTCAAGGAAAGCGATCTGGACGACGCGGTGGCGCTTGCGCAGCGCTATCCCGGCGATCTGCTGATGGAAGCCCTGATCGAAGGCGACGAACTCACCGTCTCGATCCTGCAGGACGACGTGCTGCCCAGCATCCGCATCGTGCCGAAGGGCGAGTACTACGACTACAACGCCAAGTACATCGCCGAAGACACGCAATACATCTGTCCGGGTCTCGACGGCGACGCCGAAGCCGAATTGCGCGCCCTGGCGCGTCGGGCGTTCGACGCGCTGGCGTGTTCGGGCTGGGGCCGCGTCGACGTGATGCGTGACCGGCGGGGCCGCAACTGGTTGCTGGAGGCGAACACCGCGCCCGGCATGACTTCGCATTCGCTGGTGCCGAAAGCGGCCGCGCAGGTGGGCATCGATTACCAGGAGCTGTGCTGGCGGGTGCTGGAAACCTCGTTTCAGCGGGAATGGGACTGCGGAGGCAGGACGCCGGAGCGAACGGCGCAGCCGGCACAACGGGCGAGCCGCGAGAGCGGCCAGTCTATGGAAAATCGGGAATCGGGGAAAACCGGCTCTTCCGATTCCCGAACCCCGAATCCCGATTCCCGCGGTTCCGAAGGAGGCGCAAAGTGAAAGGCGCCACTTCCCTGCGCTTCGCCGCCTGGATCATCGCGATCGCACTGGTCGCGCTGCCGGTGATCGGCGTGCTGCAGGGCTGGTTCGCGTCCGAGCGCTGGCCGGTGCGCCAGTTGCAGGTGCACGCAACGTTCCGGCACGTGAGTGCGGCGCAGATCCGCGCGGCGGTCGCGCCCAACCTCGGTTCCGGCTTCTTCGCGATCCGGCTGGACAAGGTCCGCGATGCCGTGGCCGCATTGCCGTGGATCGCGCAGGTCGAGGTGAGCAAGCGCTGGCCGGATGCGCTCGACATCACCGTGGTGGAAATCCAGCCGGTCGCGCGCTGGGGCAGCGATTCATTGCTGGGCCGCGATGGCCGCGTCTTCAAGGTGCCGGACACGGGCGTCGTGAATGGCCTGCCGCAATTCAATGCCCCGAACGACCGCGGGGCCGACGTGATGGCGTTTTATCGCACCGCGTTGACCGATTTCGCGCCCTACAACCTGCAAGTCACGGGCGTGGATCTTTCCGCACGAGGAAGCTGGAACCTCACGCTTTCCAATGGCGGCCACGTGGTGGTCGGCGGCGACAAGCCCGACCAGCACCTCGCGCGCTTCGTCGCAGCGTTGCCCATCCTGATGCGAGGCCGCAGCGACGGGTTCATTTACGCCGATTTGCGTTACAGCAACGGCTTCGCGGTGCGCTGGCCCGAGCCGGCGCCGACCCCCACTCCGAACTCGAAAAACGGTGGCTCCCATGCTGTTGACGGAAACGTTTAGACCCATGAACCGCAAGAGCGACAAGAACCTGGTTGTCGGCCTGGACATCGGCACCTCCAAGGTGATGGCGATCGTCGGCGAATACATGCCCGGCGAACCGGTCGAGGTGATCGGGTTCGGCAGCCATACCTCGCGCGGCATGAAGAAGGGCGTGGTGGTCGAAATCGACTCCAACGTGCATTCAATCCAGCGCGCGATCGAGGAAGCCGAGCAGATGGCGGGTTGCGACATCCGTTCGGTGTGCGCGTCGATCTCGGGCAGCCACCTCGAGACCCACAACTCGCGCGGCGCGGCCGCAATCCGCGACCGCGAAGTCGCGGCCGGCGATCTGGACCAGGTGCTGGAGTCGGCCAGCGCGGTGGCGATCCCGGCCGACCGCAAGGTGCTCTACAAGGAGCCGCAGGAGTACCGCATCGATGGCCAGGACGGCATCCGCCATCCGATCGGGATGAGTGGGGTGCGCCTGGAAGCCGGCGTGCACCTCGTCACCGGCGCGGCCTCGGCGGTGCAGAACATCACCAAATGCATCCAGCGCTGCGGACTCGCGGTGGATGACCTGGTGCCCGCCGCGGTGGCCGCGTCGAAATCGGTGTTGACCGAGGACGAGCGCGAACTCGGCGTGTGCGTGGTCGACATGGGCGCGGGCACCACCGACATCGCGATCTACACCCACGGTTCGATCCGCTACACCAAGTCGCTGCCGGTCGGCGGCGACCAGGTCACCTCCGACATCTCGCAATACGTGCAGACGCCCACCGGCAATGCCGAGGAAATCAAGGTGAAGTACGGCTGTGCGCTGGCGCAGATGGCGCGCGGCGAGGAAACCATCCAGGTGCCGAGCGTGGGCGAGCGCCCGCCGCGGCGGCTGCAACGGCAAGCACTGGCGCAATCGATCCAGGCCCGGTACGAGGAAATCTTCGAGATGGTGCAGGACGAAATGCGCCGCTCGGGCTACGAAAACCTGCTCGCGGCCGGCGTGGTGCTGACCGGCGGCGCGGCGCGCATCGAAGGTGCGCTGTACCTCGCCGAAGAGGTGTTCCACAAGATGGTGCGCCTTGGCGTGCCGCAGCACGTCACCGGCGCGACCGAGATGATCGCCACACCCGCACATGCCTCGGCGATTGGCCTGCTGTTGCACGGGTCGCGCGAGGGTGTGAGCGGCAGCCGCGTGATCGGCGGTGCGATGGGCGACAGCGTCGCCGGCGCGATCGGCAAGGTGAGGGGTTGGTTGACCCGCAATTTCTAGAACCCCGCGCCGCGCCTCGGGATGAGGCGTGGCCGGCAAGGCGCCGCGGCGCCGAGGTCCATGACGGACCGAGCCTTCCGAGACGGAAGGGCATCACGACAGCAGCATGACAACAGCAGCATGACTTTTCGCAGCACGGAGGACGGGCAATGTTTGAACTGGTGGAACAACTCGCACCCAATGCGGTGATCA
>DAIUEL010000219.1:0-4377 GCA_036845145.1 Rhodanobacteraceae bacterium
TCCGGATCGCGCTGCGCGCGTCCGGAATGACGACGAAAGGGAGCGCACGAATTTTTGCAGGGCGTCCGGAGTGACGACGAAAGGGAACGCTCGGATTTTTGCAAACGTCCGGAATGACGATTAAGTAGGCGCCAGGCGCCACGATCATCTATGTCTGTTTCGTTGAAGGAGCAGGCGGTGGCGGCGGCGGCGCCGGTGGTGCAGCGACCTTGGGCGCTTTCGGTGGTACAGGAGGTGGCGGCGGTGCCGGTGGCGGCGGCGGAAGCAGGTTCCAGCGTGGCGGCACTTTCATGTTCAGCGCGAGGGTCTTGCCGTGGCGACGCACGGCCATGCGCACCTGCTGTTCACCGGTCGCGCCGCGCAGCGCGCGTTGCACGTCTTCGGGTTGCGCCACGGGTTTGCCGCCGATGCCGGTGATCACATCGCCGGGTTGCAGTTCCGGAAACTGTTCGTCGCTGCGGGACAGCACCAGCACACCCTTGTCGGTGCCGAAGTAGCGTCCGAGATCGGGGTTCAGTGGCGTCAGGTTCAAGCCCCACCACGGGGACGTGAAAAGGACCCACTGCCGGGCGTGCGCACGCGCCTCGGCGGCGGCTTCGCGCGCAGCGGTTGCACCTTCGCGTGCCGCGGCAGCGCTATCGCGTGCGATGGCGGCGCGATCAAGTGCGGCGGACGCGCTTTCCATGGCATCGTCGATGCTTTGCTGGACGTTCTGCTGGATGCTCCTCTGGAATTCCGGCGACTGCACCGAGGCGGTGGCTTGCTCGGCGGCCCGTTCGGCCGCGCGGACCGTGGCCTGCCAGTCGCCGGGTTGCATCCGCTCTGGCGTGACATCGACGTGCAGGGTTTTGCCGTCGCGGGTTACGTCGAGCCTGACGGGTTTGCCGGCCTCGGTCCTTCGCAACGCGCGTTCGGACGATGCGTCGAACGTTCCCACCGGTTTGCCGTCGACGGCGGTGATCGTGTCGCCCACCTGCATGCCGGCGCGCTCGGCGGGTCCGCCCGGCGTCACCGCGTTCACGTGCAACCCGTTATTTTCGGCGCTGGCGGCGATGCCGAGCATGCCGCGCTTGCTGTCTGCGAAATAATGCAGCGTGCTGGCGTTGGCTTCGTCGCCGAGTTTCGCGGACAGCGCGGCCATGCGACCAGCCAGCGCATTCATGCGCACCTGCAGCGCGGCCATCTGTTGCTGGACGGCTTGCTGTTGGACGGCATGGTCCGATTCGGCCGCGGAAGAAGTCGAAGCCGGAGTTGCGGCAGGCAGTGCGCCGGAGCACAACGACAGACCGGGCAACATCAGGCAAAGGGCGAGTGTTCGTTTCATGGCGATTCTCTCGATCACATGGAAATGACGCGGTTGTATGCGGGGTGCGTTTGCTCGGCAACCGCGTACGGTTGAAGGTGCAACAGGCCGAGTTGCTGGAGCAGGGTGATGCGTTGTTGCCACAGGCCCGCCGCGGCGGCGGGGCTGCGGGCGGCGCTGAGCTGCAGATCGACCATGCCGATCCGGTCCTGCAGCGCCACGGCGCTGGCGAGAGCGCGACCATCGAGCGGGGCGCCGTTGTGGCTGAGGCTTTGCACCCAGTTCTGCCATTTCGCCGAACTGGCCTGCAGCGCGGCGACATCGGGCTGGGGCCGGGTGTGGGGTTTCGCGGACGAGGGCGTTTGCGCTACACGCGCGGATGGCGGCGAGGGCGCACGCAGGTTCAAGTGCGGCCATGCGAACGCGAGCGCGATGCCGGCCGCAAACGCGGCGGGCAGCGTGAACCAGACGGTCCGGCGTACCGCGCGGCGTCGCCCGATTCGCCCAGACAAATTGCGCCAGGCTTCCTGCGGAGGTGTGTTTGCCGGCAGCGCGCGCAGCGCCGCAGCCAGCGAAGCTTCGTCGCTCATGTCGTTCATGCCGTGGTGGTCGAGCCGATCGTGCATGGCGTGTCCTCCACTCTGGGTTGAAGCAGTTCCCGCAGGCGCTTGGTGCCGCGTGCGAGTTGCGATTTGGAAAAGCTCACCGAACGCCCGAACTCGCGGGCGATTTCGACGTGGGTGAAGCCTTCGACGTGGTACAGCCACAACACCGCGCGGGCATCGTCGGGCAGCCGGTTCAATGCGCGGTCCAGCGTCGCGGCGTCCGCGGAGGTCCAAGGTTGTGGCGCACTGTCGTCACCAAGCGTGTCGTCGTCGAACACTTCGATGACGTGCAATCGATCGTGGCGAAGCTGCATCAGCGATTCGTTGACCACCAGCTTGCGCAGCCACGCCGCGAACGGCGCATCGCCGCGGTACTGGCGCGCGCGTTCGAAGGCTTTCAGCATCGCGTCCTGCAGCACTTCCTGCGCGACATCGGCGCGACCGGTCAGGCGCAACGCCAGCGTCCACGCCGCGCGTTCGAATTGTCGGTACACGCTTTCGAAGGCGGTCAGGTCGCCGCCCTTCAATCGGGCGATGGTGTCCGGCTCGACGTGCTGCTGGAAATTGGAATGCGCGTCCACGACACAAGGATGCACCAGAAAGGGAAAGGGTCGCAGCTTGTTGTTTCCCTCTCCCGAGGGAAGAGGGGAAGGCCGTGCTGGTGTTCCGCGCTTGGCGCCCGTTCGAAAGAAAGGCGGGCGCGTCGGACGCGTGTGCAGGGGACGGGGGAGACGCTCCTTCCGGCCTTTCTCTTTTGTCCGGCTATCCGCAGTGTCCGCGAACTGTCCGCGGACACTTTTCCCGACCTCGCGGTTTTTGCAAACCTCTGAATTGGCGGACGAAATTCGCCTCGCGCCGTTGGCATCGCACTTGCTCCAACAAGGGCGAGGCCGCATCGGCGAAACGCTGCGGCAGGAACGGGAAAAGCATGAACATTCGCGACACATCCGCCCAGGACCGCATCATCGAGAAGCACGTCAGCAAGAAGAAGCTGGCGATCTTCGCCGGCATCGGCCTGGCGGTGCTGATCCTGCTGGTCTGGCTGGTGCCCGGCGCACTGCGGCTGTTCTCGGCGGGGTCGTCGGTGAGTGCCTCGCGCCTGCAGATCGCGACGGTGGAACATGGCGCGTTCGTGCGCGACATCGCGGCGGACGGGCGCGTGGTCGCGGCGGTCAGCCCCACCTTGTATGCCCGCGCGAACGGCGCGGTGGTCCTGCAGGTGCACGCCGGCGACAAGGTGAAAAAGAACCAGGTGCTGGCCGTGATCGCGAGCCCGGAATTGACCAACAAGCTCGCGCAGGAAGAAAGCAACGCCGACGCGATGCAGGTGGCGTATCAGCAGGCGAAGATCGATGCCAACCAGCAGCGTGCCAAGCTGCAGGAAACTTTCGAGAACGCCAAGATCGACGAGCAGAGCGCCAAGCGCGATCTGGCGCGTTACCAGAAGGCGTTCGACAAGGGCGCGGTGTCGAAGCTGGAAGTGGATCGCCACAACGATGCGCTGGAGAAGTCGCAAATCCAGTTGAAGCACGCGCAGGACAACCTCGGCATGGACGATTCCAGCCTCGCGCTGGAAATCCAGGCCAAGAAGCTGGCCTACGAACGCCAGAAGCTGCTGGTCGCGGACCTGAAGCGCCAGGTCGAGGAATTGAACGTGCGCTCGCCGGTCGACGGGCAGGTCGGTCAACTGTTCATTGCCCAGACCGCGACTGTGCCCAAGGACTCGAAATTGTTGACGGTCGTGGATTTGTCCGCGCTGGAAGTGCAGGTGAACGTGCCGGAAAGCTTCGCGCGTGATCTCGCGCCCGGCATGCCCGCCGTGATCAGCGGCAATGGCAAGGACTGGAAGGGCGCGGTCAGCGCGATTTCGCCCGAAGTCGTGAACGGCGAAGTGGTCGCGCGGGTGCGTTTCGAAGGCAAGAAGCCCGAGCAGTTGCGGCAGAACCAGCGGCTGTCGGTGCGCATCGTGCTGGACAAGCGCGAGAACGTGCTGACGATTGCGCGCGGCTCGTTCGTGGACGAATCGGGCGGCCGTTACGCCTACGTCGTGCGCGACGGCATCGCCTACAAGACGCCGGTGACGCTGGGTCCGAGCTCCATCGACAAGGTCGAAATCCTGCAAGGCCTCAAGCAAGGCGACAAGGTCGTGATTTCCGGCACCAGCAATTTCAACGGCGCGGCGAAAGTCGCGATCAGCGACTGATTCTGATTTTCCCTTCTTCCTCCGGGAGAAGGGCGCAACGCGCTGCTCTTGTTTTTCCCGAAGGGCGGATGAGGGTTCGGCACCCGCGGAACATTGCACAAGTTCCGGACCCCCACTCCAACCCCTCTCCCGACGGGAGAGGGGGACAAGCACAACCACCACCGCAACCGAGGAACCCGAAATGCTCAAGATGACCCACCTGTCCAAGGTCTACCGCACCGAAGTGGTGGAAACCTACGCGCTGCGCGATTTCAACATCGACGTGA
>DAIUEL010000220.1:0-4350 GCA_036845145.1 Rhodanobacteraceae bacterium
GGAGCACACCATGTACAGCCAGTTCCAGAAGCAGTCGCTCGATCTCGGCAAGCAGTTCGCCGAGCAGGCCTACAAGGCGCAGATCGCCGCGCTGAAGGGCTTCGCCGAAATCCAAAGCCTGCAGGTCAAGGCGCTGGAATCGCAGGCCAAGTCGAACCTGGCGTTCGTTGCCGATTCGCTGGAAGCCCGCGAAATGCAGGACGTCACCGCACTGTGGCCGAAGGGCATCGATTTCGCGCGTGACAGCGCCGAAGCCGCTTACGCAACCAGCCAGGAAATCCTGGGCATCGCGCAGAAGACCGCCGAGCAGTTCGGCGACCTGACCCGCAACAGCTTGAAGGCGGCCAACGACGCCGCCAACGCGCCCGCCAAGAAGGCGCGTTAATCCCGAAAGGGATCAGAAGATGCCTCCCGCGAGGTATCGAAGAAAGTGCGCGCGGCGAGATCCCCCTCCTCCGCCAGCGCGACTCCGACCGGACGGTGCAAGCCGTCCGGTTTTTTATGCGTCACGAAATCCGAAGCGGCAACGGCGATCGCGCGTTAGCGCGATCGGATGTGCGCCGATCATCGCAGGCCGGCGATGGTCCACTTCCGGGGCGCGGCGACGTTTCCGGTGCAACGCCCATTCGCGGCGCCCGACGGTTTCCACGCCCCATCGCGCGGCATCCGCCACACGGCATGGCTCTCGTGGAACGGCGGAATCGTGCGGGCGAGGACGACGAACTTATGCAGGAAAGCGTTCACGTCTTGATCTCCATGCTTGAATGAACGTCCATGCTACGCAACCCGCGGGCCGCCATGTAGCGACGTTTTTGCAAGACGGTGTTGAAATCGCTTCAACCCTGGTCCGCACAATCCACGCGGTTGCCCGCATCCAGGAATTCGGGGTTGACCGCTTGCGCGGAAAGCCAGGCCGTGCGACGTACAGGCGCACCCGCCGCCTTCAGCAAAGCGCCTCGGATGAGTTCTGCGCCCGCGCAAGGAACGCCATGGCGGCAGTCAGGTCGATCGGTTTCGAAAAATAGAAGCCCTGCCCGTACTCGCAGCCGATCGATCGCAATTGCGACACCTGCTCCGCGTCTTCCGGACCTTCGGCGATCACGTCCATGCCGAGGTTGTGGGCCAGGCTCATGATCGTGCGTACGATCTGGAGACTTTCCCCGTTGTGGGCCATGGCGCTGACGAACGAGCGGTCGATCTTCAGCACGTCCAACGGCAGCGAATGAAGGTAACTCAGCGACGAATAGCCCGTACCGAAGTCGTCGATGCTCACGCGGACGCCGATTTCCTTCAGCTCCCGCAGCACCGCGGCCACGCGATCCATGTCGCCGATCATCGCGCTTTCGGTGATTTCCAGGCGCAGGCGGTGCGGATCGATGCCGACCTCCTCGATAACGGTGCGAATCTGCGCGGCAAGATCGGGTTGCGCGAATTGGCGCGGCGAGACGTTCACGCTGATCGAGAGATCCTGCGCGCCGGGCAACGATTCCTGCAGCATGCGCGCCGCACGGCAGGCTTCGCGCAGCACCCAGGCGCCGAGGAACACGATGAGCCCGGTGTCTTCCATGGTTTCAATGAATCCCCCTGGCGGCACCAATTCCCCGTCCGGTTTCTGCCAGCGCACCAGCGCCTCGAAGCCGGCGACCTGGCCGGTGCGCAGCGACACGATCGGCTGGTAGTGGAGCACGAATTCTTCGTTCTGGAGCGCACGCCGCAGATCCGTTTCGAGCGCCAGCCGCGCCATCGCCGCCTGATGCATTTCCCGGTCGAACAGCTCCCAACGTGCCTTGCCGAGAGCCTTGGCGCGGTACATGGCGAGATCGGCGTCGCGCAGGATCGCGTCGGCGCTTTCGTAACCCGAAGCGCTCGAGGCGATGCCGATGCTGGCGCTGGTGTAGACCTCCTGTGCGTTGATCGCGAAGGGCTGGCGCAGCGCATCCTTCACGCGATTCGCGACGCGCACCGCGTCGCTCGGATCGTGGATGTCGGTCAAGAGGATGGTGAACTCGTCGCCGCCGAGTCGCGCCAGCGTACTCGAACCCGGTGTGGTCGCATCCGGCCGTGTGACCACGTCTTCGCGCCGCAGCGCACCCCTGAGGCGACCCGCGACCTGGGTAATGAGGCGATCGCCCGCGAGATGCCCCAGGCTGTCGTTGACGATCTTGAAGCGATCAAGGTCGATGAAGAGCACCGCGAATTGCGCATCGGCCTTGCGCCGCGCATGCGCCATCAACTGGTTGAGTCGCTCCAGGAACAACGCGCGATTGGGCAGGCCGGTCAGCGGGTCGTGCGACGCGTCGTGGATCAGGCGATCCTCGGCGCGCTGGCGCTCGATCGCGCGGCCGAGGTGGATGCCGACCTGCGGCAAGAGCGCAAGCAGCGATCGGTTGGGTTGCAGCGCGCGTTCGGAAAAGAATTCGAAGACCGCGACCACCTCTTCGCCGACCTGCACGGCGAACGCGCAGGCCGTGCTGATGCGGCATTCGCGGGCTTCGGATCGCCGCAGAAAATCTTCGCGATCCGGCACGCCGGTCAGCCATTTCGGCTTGCCGGAGGTGAAGGTCTGGCCGGGCAATCCCTCGCCCGGAGCGAATTCGCGCAGCTTCGTGGCGTCACGAAAGGCGCCGGCCGCATCGTCGCGCGCGTACCACAATGTCATCGACCGCAGACGAGCCTCGCCATCCCCCGACACGACCTCGTACACGTGCCCAAGTGGCCAGGCCAGGAAATCGCAGATTCGCGTCAGCGCGTACTGGAAGACGTCGCGCACCGATTGCGACAGGTTGGCGGCGGTGGCGATGTCCTGCAGCAGCAGCAGTTCCTGTTCGCGTGCGTAGAGCCTGCGCAGGCCACGTTCGGACACCGTCTCGGCTTCGCGCCGGGCGGCACGCTCGCGTTCCAGGCGACGCTTGATGCGCGCGAGTTCGTCCGGGTCGCAGCATTCGATGGGCTCGGACATGCGGAATTCCCGGCGCTCAGTGCACCGTCATGCGCATCAGGCAACGCGGATCACCGCGGTGCATGCACGCCAGGTGCTCGACCTCGGCGTGCTGCTGGTAGTAATCCGCGGCACCCTCGATGAAACCGTGCGCGAGGGCGCACAGCTTGCGCGGCGACCGGTAGCTGATCAGCAACGCGCCACCCTCTTCATCTTCGAAGTCGAAATTGGGGCAGATGGCGCCGGTGTAGAGCTTGCGCACCTCCGGATGGATGATCGTGTTGAGCGCGAGCACGAACGGCCGGGTCGAGGCGTAAGCGGTGAAGAATTCGGGATAGCGTTCCGCGAAGCGCGGCATCGCCTGCCGGCCGAACCAGCGCACCACGTCCGCAGGCGGCATGCCCAGTGCGTCGGACGCCGCCTTGACCAGCCGCGTCATGTGGTCGTCGGGGTAACTTCCGAGCGAGGTATAGACGCCGTTGGAACCGGCCGCGTCCAGCAGGTCATCCCAGACCGCCTCGCCATGATGGGCAACGATGACCTCTTCGAGCACGTTGAAGACGATGCCTTTCATCGTTTTCCCCTGTGTTGCCGCCGGTGCTTTCGACCGCCGCCTGATCAAAGGCCCGTGTCTGCCATCACGCCCCCGACAGCCGGCGCTTCCCGGCCCGACGGAGGCCGGATTGCGCTTGGCCGTATCCGGGAACCAAGCACCAACCGTGCCAACCGCGGGGAGCCCGCCCAAGGCTCCGGGCAAGCCATCGATACGGCATCCCTTGCGATGGCGGCCGGCCGCATGGCCCCGGGCGACCGCCGGACGGTTGTTCGTCAGAACCGTCCGGCCTGGTAGTCCTGCATGGCCTGCACGATCTGCTCGGGCGTGTTCATCACGAACGGGCCGTAACGCGCGACGGGTTCGTTCAGCGGCCGCCCCGCCACCAGCAATATGCGTGCCGGTTTCGCGCCGTCGGCAAGGGCGAGTTCCACCGCGTCGCCCTGGGACAACACCCCGAGTTCACGCAGGCCCAGCGTGTCCGCGCCGACCTGCACCGCGTCGCCTTCGAAGACATAGGCGAATGCGCTGTGGCTTTCGGGAAGCGGCACCGACAACTTCGCGCCCGGTTCAAGCGCGACGTCGAGGTACACCGGCGCGATCGCGATGCCATCCACGGGCCCGCGCACCCCGAACATGTCGCCCGCGACCACGCGCACCTTCACACCCGGCGCGGGTTCGGCAGTCGGGATCCTCGAAGGCGCGATGTCCTGGTAGCGCGGCGCGATCATCTTGTCCCTGGCCGCAAGATTCACCCACAACTGGAAACCGCGCATCAGCCCGTGTTCCTGCTCGGGCATTTCCGAGTGCACGATGCCGCGGCCCGCGGTCATCCACTGCACGCTGCCCGATTCCAGCA
>DAIUEL010000221.1:0-4320 GCA_036845145.1 Rhodanobacteraceae bacterium
TAGCGCCATCCCGAAATGCCGATACGGATGCCAGCCATGCATCCCATTGGACGGGCGCATGGCTGATCGCGGGATGAAGCGCGTTACGAGATGCGGGCCGAAATTGACCCGCACGCGTCAATCCGATGTCTTGGGCGGCGCGTAGTTGCACGTTCCGATCTGCTTGCCCGTGTACTCGGTGTCCACGGTCATCGGATGCCCGCCCCCCGCATAGAACGTCGCGTGCATGCTGCCGGTGAAATTGGCGCCACCGGTGGTGCGGAAGGTGCCATGCATGGTCATCGCCATCGGCGCGGTGCAGACCTGGTCGAAGGTGACGGTATCACCCTGCTTCTTGAAGTTGGCGATCTTGCACTCGCCGTTCGGATTCATCTTGTTCAGCGCATGCGGGTCGAACGAACCCGGCGCCGAACAAACCTTGTGGGTCATCGTGCGCGACGGCATCGCCGGCATGCCCGACATCGACTGCTTGATGGTGGTAGTGACTTCCATCAGGCTGCCGTCGCCCGCGTGGGCCAGGCCGCTCAGCATCAGCGCAACGCCGATACCTCCGGCCAACATCGCAACGTGCATCTTGTTGGTCTTCATGCAAGCCTCCGCCCTTCGGTGTGGGTGTCGAACACGGATCGTATCGTCCGTTGCAAGCAGCGGTAGCATACGTGGTTTGTCCGCCGCCATGCGTTCGCATGATGGCCCCTTCCCCGGCATCCACGACAACCCATGAATCGACCCGCAAGCACGCGCGCGGCGTGGATCGGACTGCTGATCCTCACCATCGTCTGGAGCCTCAACTGGTCGGTGATGAAGGTGGCAATGCGCGACAGCGGACCGTTCACCTTCAGCGCCCTGCGCTACGTGATCGGCACCGTGGTGCTGTTCGCGTTGCTTGCCATGCGGCACGATGGATTGAAGCCGACGCCGTGGCTGCCGACCCTCGCGATCGGCCTCACCCAGACCGCCGCGTTCCAGGCACTGGCGCAATGGGCGCTGGTATCGGGCGGCGCGGGCAAGACCGCGTTGCTGGCGTACACGATGCCGTTCTGGGTGGTGCCGCTGGCGTGGTGGTGGCTCAACGACAAGCCCGGCCCGCGACGCTGGTTCTGCATCGCGATCGCGGCGGCGGGTTTCATCTGCGTGGTGGAGCCATGGCGGCCGCTGGGCGAACCGCACAGCATCATGCTGGCGGTCCTGGCGGGGCTCGCGTGGGCGATTGCCACCGTGCTGTCCAAGCGGCTGTTCCAGCAACACCCGGAAGTGACGCCGCTGCGCCTTACCGCGTGGCAGATGCTGGTAGGGACCATCGGGCTGGTAGGGCTGACGCTGCTCAGTCACGAACGCGCGGTGGCCTGGACAGGCTCCTACATCGCGGCGCTGCTCTACAACGGCCTGCTGTCATCCGGCGTGTGCTGGGTGCTGTGGGCGCTGGTGGTGCAGAAGTTGCCCGCCAACGTGGCCGGCCTGACCAGTCTCGCGGTGCCCGTGGCCGGCGTGTTGTTCGCGTGGGGCCTGCTGCAGGAGCGGCCTTCCGCGCCTGAATGGATCGGGATCGCGCTGATCGGTTTGGCCCTGTTTGTTTTGAATTTCGTGCGGCGCATGCGAGCATAGGCGCCTTCCGCGGCCACCGTTGGCACGTATCGCGCATGGCCCGTGGTTTCCCCGTGCCTTTTTGAAAGGATGCGTCATGAATCAGGCGTCGCTGCCCCGCCCCGAAGCCATACGTCTCGCCGTGATCGGCTTGGGTTACGTGGGCCTGCCATTGGCGGTCGGTTTCGGCCGCAAGTTGCCCACCCTGGGTTTCGATGTCAACACGGCGCGCATCGAGGAATTGAAGCAGCAACGCGACCATACCCTGGAAGTGTCGTCCGAGGAATTGCGTTCGGCCACCCAACTCGGCTTCAGTTGCGACATCGAGGATCTCAAGGGCTGCAACGTTTTCATCGTGTCGGTGCCGACGCCCGTTGGCCGCGGCAAGCGCCCCGACCTGACGCCGCTCAAGAGCGCCAGCACCACGGTTGGCCGCGCCATCGGCCGCGGCGGCGTGGCGATTTTCGAGTCGACGGTGTATCCGGGCGCGACCGAAGAGGTGTGCGTGCCGATCATCGAGGAAGAGTCGGGGTTGAAGTTCAACCAGGATTTCTACGCAGGCTACAGCCCCGAACGCATCAACCCGGGCGACAAGGAACACCGGCTCGACACCATCAAGAAGGTCACGTCGGGTTCCACGCCCGAAGTCGCCGATTTCGTGGACGATCTGTATCGACGCGTTGTCAGCGCAGGCACCCACAAGGCGTCGTCGATCAAGGTCGCCGAGGCCGCCAAGGTCATCGAGAACACCCAGCGTGACCTCAACATCGCGCTGATCAACGAGCTGGCGCTGATCTTCCACCGCATGCACATCGACACGCTGGAGGTGTTGGAGGCGGCCGGCACCAAGTGGAACTTCCTGCCATTCCGGCCGGGCTTGGTCGGCGGCCACTGCATCGGCGTCGATCCGTATTACCTCACCCACAAGGCCCAGGAAATCGGCTACCACCCCGAGGTGATCCTGGCCGGCCGCCGCATCAACGACGGCATGGGCCAGCACGTGGCCGAGCGGGTGATCCGGCTGATGCTGCAAAAGCGCATCAACGTGGCCAGCGCCAAGGTGCTGGTGCTGGGGCTCACCTTCAAGGAAAACTGCCCGGACCTGCGCAACACACGGGTCACCGACATCATCGACGAGTTCCGCGCCTGCCACGCCGACATCGACGTGTACGACCCCTGGGTCGACCCGGCCGAGGCGCACCGCGAATACGGCGTCGACGTGGTGCCGAAACCGGCGCCCGGCAGCTACGATGCGATCGTGCTGGCGGTGGCGCACCACCAGTTCACGGACATGGGCCCGATCGCGCTACGCGCGCTGGGCAAACCCGATTGCGTCCTGTTCGACGTGAAGAACGTACTGCCACGCGATGCGGTGGACGACCGCCTGTAAGGAGGCGTCGCGGGGCATCGCGCCTACACGTCGGCGTCACGTCGCTCGCCAGCGAAGAGTCAGGCACGCCCGGTAACATGATGGGCTGATCCACGCACAAGGACACGGGATGCGCGTACTGGTCACCGGCGCCGCCGGATTCATCGGGTCCGCCCTAAGCCTGCGCCTGCTGGCGCGCGGCGACGAAGTGCTGGGCGTCGACAACCTCAACGACTATTACGACGTCGCCCTGAAGCAGGCGCGGCTGGATCGGCTGACACCGCATCCGAACTTCAAGTTCACAAAGGTCAGCATCGAGGATCGTCCTGCGCTGGAAAAAGCCTTCCACGCTTTCCGGCCGCAGCGCGTGGTGAACCTGGCCGCGCAGGCCGGCGTGCGCTATTCGCTCGAGAATCCGTACGCGTACGTCGAAGCCAACCTGGTCGGCTTCATCAACATCCTGGAAGCCTGCCGGCACGGCAAGGTCGAGCACCTCGTGTATGCGTCATCGAGTTCGGTGTATGGCGCCAACCGCAAGCTGCCGTTCTCGGTGCAGGATCCGGTGGATCATCCGGTCAGCCTGTACGCCGCCACCAAGAAAGCCAACGAATTGATGGCTCACACCTACAGCCATCTCTACGGATTGCCGACGACCGGCCTGCGTTTTTTCACCGTGTACGGTCCCTGGGGTCGGCCGGACATGGCGCTGTTCCTGTTCACCCGCAAGATCCTCGCGGGCGAGCCCATCGACGTGTTCAACCACGGCCACCACACCCGCGATTTCACCTACGTCGACGACATCGTGGAAGGCGTGATCCGCACGCTCGATCGCGTACCCGAACCCGATCCGGCCTACGATCCGCTGCAACCCAATTCGGCGACCTCGTCGGCGCCCTACCGCGTGTACAACATCGGCAACAGCCATCCGGTGCAGCTTTCGCACTACATCGAAGTGCTGGAGGATTGCCTCGGCCGCAAGGCCGAGAAGAACCTGCTGCCGCTGCAGCCGGGCGACGTGCCCGATACCAGCGCGGAAGTCACCGAACTGATGGACGACACCGGCTACCGGCCCGACACGCCAGTGGAAGAGGGCGTGAAGCGCTTCGTGGAGTGGTACCGCGGCTACTACGGCGTGTGAGCGGATGGGCGACGCGCCTGTCGCCACGCCAGGAATCGGTATTCCACGCTGCCGATCAATTCGTGGAAGGCGATCGCCGTCTCGCGGATCGCGCCCCCTTGCGGCAACCAGGCACCCAGCCACAGGTCCGGGCTGTCCTTCACCACGCCGCTCGGCCATGCACACGGCTCGAATCCCCATGCGCGGAACGCCTCCAGCGCGCGCGGCAGATGCATCGGCGAACTCACCA
>DAIUEL010000222.1:0-4291 GCA_036845145.1 Rhodanobacteraceae bacterium
GCGACTACGGCAATGGCGGCACCTCGGTGGCGCCGTTCAACGAGGTGACGCTGTACATCGCGCCGGACCTCAAGGCCATGGGCACCTCGCCCAGCAGCGAGCGCATGTTCTCGACGGCCAACCACGAGTTGGTGCACGCTGCCACCATGGACGGCTGGAACGCGCGTGACGCGCGCTGGCGCAGGTTCCTGGGCGGCAAGGTACGCCCGATCGACGCACATCCGGAGACCATCCTCTACGGCTACCTGACCACCCCGCGCATGAGCGTGCCGCGCTGGTTCCAGGAAGGCATCGCGGTCTACATGGAGACCTGGATGGGCGGCGGCATCGGCCGCGCCCAGGGTCCGTACGACGAGATGGTGTTCCGCGCGATGGTGCGCGACCACGCGCACTTCTACAGCCCGCTCGGACTGGTGTCGGTGGGCACGTCGGTCAACTTCGAAACCATGACCAACGCCTACCTGTACGGCACGCGCTTCATGACCTACCTGTCGCTGCACTATTCGCCGCAGCAACTGCTCGATTGGTTCATCCGCAGCGAGGACAGCAAGGCCTACTACGCCGACCAGTTCCAGCAGGTATTCCACATTTCTCTGGACCAGGCGTGGAACAACTGGATCGCCTGGGAGCACACCTTCCAGGACGCCAACCTGAAAAAGGTGCACCGGTACCCGATCACGCCCGTGACGCCGCTCGCACCCGGGGCTCTGGGTTCGGTATCGCGCTCCTTCTTCGATCATGGGAACCTGATCGGCGCGTTCCGGTATCCGGGCAAACTGGCGTACGTGGGCGTGCTGTCGCTGAAGGATGGCACCATCCGCCACGTGGTCGATATCAAGGGGTCGGTGAAATACATCGTCACGTCTGCCGCCTACGATCCTGCGACGGGCACGTTCTTCTACACGCAGAACAACCTCGACTACCGCGACCTGATGGCCGTCGACACCCGCACCGGCAAGAGCCGGCGGCTACTGCGGCAAGCCCGCATCGGCGACCTTGCGTTCGATCCGGCCGACCGTTCGCTCTGGGGCCTGCGTACCGCCAACGGCTACGTCACCCTGGTGCAGATTCCATATCCCTACCGCGAATGGCACCAGGTGCACACGTTCGCGTATGGCGAGGAACCGTTCGACCTCGATGTCTCGCACGACGGCAGCATGCTCTCGCTGTCGGTAGCCCAGGCCAGTGGCGCCAACTTCCTGCACCTCTACAAGACCGCTGAAGTGCTGGCCGGAAGCGTCACGCCGTTCGCAACGTACAGCTTCGGACAGGCCGCCCCGGAGGGTTTCACCTTCGGCAACGACGATCGCGAGTTGTATGGCAGTTCGTACTACACCGGCATTTCCAATATCTACCGCTACGACATCGCCACCGGCAAGGTGGATGCGCTCAGCAACATCGACACCGGCCTGTTCCGCCCGCTGCAATTGCCGGACGGCAAGTTGGAGGCGCTGGAATACACCGGCCAAGGGTCGCTCCCGGTCGAATTCGATCCGGTGCCGCTCGACGATCTGAGCTCCATCGATTTCCTCGGCACGCTGGTCGCGGAGCGCCATCCGATCGTGAAAACCTGGGGAGCCGGCTCGCCTTCCAGGATCAAGCTTGATTCGCTGATCACCCACCAGGGCATGTACAAGCCCAGTCACGAGATGCGCCTGCAATCGCATTATCCGGTCGCCGAAGGTTACCGCGGCGGCGCAGCGCTGGGCTGGCACACCGAACTCGGCGACACCCTGAGCCTGTACACGTTGGGAATCGATACCGCGGTGTCGGTTGGCGGCCCGACCGACCACGGCCAGCGCCTGCATCTCGACATCGATTACAAGGCCATGAACTGGGAAGTGCGCTACTGGCACAACCACGCGGACTTCTACGACCTGTTCGGGCCGGTCCGAACCAGCCTGAAGGGCGATTCGCTGCTGGTTGGCTACAAGCGCACGTTGATCCTGGATACCCCGCGTCGGCTCGACTTCAGCGCCAGCGGGGCCTATTACACCGGCCTCAGCACCCTGCCAGGGTTCCAGAACGTCAATGCACAGGTCAACAACATCTTCGTCGCCCGCGCCGGGTTGAAGTACAACGACCTCAAGCAATCGGGAGGCGCCGTGGACCGCGAGCAGGGCATCGCCTGGAACGTGGACACCACGACCTACGTCGCCAACGGCCGGACCATCCCGCAACTGCACGCCGGGTTCGACTTCGGCTTCATGCTGCCGGTGCCGCACATGTCGCTGTGGCTGTACAACAGCGCCGGCGCATCCGGTGGATCGCGCGACAACAATCTCGCCAACTTCTACTTCGGCGGCTTCCAGAACAACTACGTGGACAACCAGGATCCCAAGCACTACCGTGAATTCGACAGTTTCCCCGGTTTCAGGATCGACGAACTCGCGGGCCACACTTTCGCCAAATCGACACTGGAACTCAACCTGCCGCCATGGCGCTTCGAGAGCGTGGGCAGCCCCGGTTTCTACCTCGAGTGGATTCGCCCCGCGCTGTTCACGGGCGTGCTGGTGACCGACCCCAACCACGCAGTCCTGCGCAGTACCGCGCGCGACGCGGGCCTGCAACTCGACCTCGATTTTTCGGTGATGAACCACCTGCCGATGACGCTGTCCGCCGGTTACGCCCGGGGATTCGGGGGCGCGGGGTACGGCCGAAGTGAATGGATGCTCTCGCTGAAGATATTGTGATGATGCACGGATTTCACCACGCGCTGGCTTTACTCACCGTCGTTCCGATAGGCCTGCTGCCCGTCATCATCTTCCTGCTGATGCTGATTTACCTCGACACCTACCGCATGGTGCGGATGCGCCTGGTCTTCGCGATGTTGGCGGCCGGCGGCGTGGTCGCGATGGTCTGCTATTTCCTCAACGGCGAATTGATGAACCTCCTCGGCATGAACCTCACGCACTACTCGCGTTGGGTGGCGCCGATCGTGGAGGAAACGCTG
Source organism: Rhodanobacteraceae bacterium (assembly GCA_036845145.1). Taxonomy (GTDB): domain Bacteria; phylum Pseudomonadota; class Gammaproteobacteria; order Xanthomonadales; family Rhodanobacteraceae; genus 66-474. Next base: position 2,954 of record DAIUEL010000222.1, read on the forward strand.
AAAGCGGCGGTGGTGTTGTGGCTGTTCGGCACCCACCGCGTCGGATTCCTGGTCGACTCCATCATCCTGGGTTTCGCGGTTGGCGCGGGCTTCGCGGTGATCGAGAACTTCTACTATCTTTACCTCGACAACAACACCACGCTGACGCTCTGGATCGTGCGCGGCTTCGGCACGGCGGTGATGCATGGCGGCGTGGTGGCGATCTTCGCGGTGGTGACGCAGACCCTGGCCGAACGCAGCGTAGCCGTGCGACCGGTGCATTGCGTGCCGGGCCTGCTGGTGGCCATCGCGGTGCATTCCATCTTCAACCATTTTTTCGTCTCGCCCGTGCTGTCGACGATCGGCGTCCTGTTCACCCTGCCGCCGCTGCTGTACCTGTTGTTCCGCATCAGCGAACACCGTACCCACGACTGGCTGGAAGTGGACTTCGACGAAGACGCCGAATTGATGCGGATGCTGGATTCGGGCAATTTCGACCGCACGCCTGCGGGAATTTTCCTGAGCGGACTGCGCGACAAGCTGGACGGCACGCTGTTGGCGGACATGCTCTGCTACCTGCGCGTATATACCGAGCTGGCGTTGCGGGCCAAGGGCTTGCTGCTGGCACGCGAGAACGGCCTCGACGTCGAAATGGATGGTGAGACCCGCGAAAAATTCGAGGAACTGCGTTACCTCGAGCAAAGCATCGGCGTTGCCGGACGCGTGACGATGCGGCCGTTCCTGCAGATGACCACCAAGGATCTGTGGCAGCTATACGTGCTGGGGAAGTGAATGCGTCCGGGCGTGCTTCGGCCGGGAGCACGATGCACGTTGAAACGTCATTGGCCAACCACGCGGTCCGAGTCTGCCCAAATCGCAAGGCTCTGGCGCAGATGCACTGCCGGCACCGGCACAGCGGGTGGCGCTAACGCCTACTTGGCGATTTGTTCTATGCTGCGCGAGCCATGGACTCGCACACAGCCGGTTCCATCGAATATTCGGCCTGCACGATCGCCGACCTGCACACCACGCGCGTGCTGTCGCTCGACGCGGGCGGGCGCATCCTCGACTGGATCAGTTGGCAGGATGCAGCTTGCCTGTATGTTCGCGAAGCGGTCGCCTGGACGCTGGGTGATCCATGCCTCACGCTGCATGGCGGATTTCGTCGCGAGAGTGGCAACCAGAGTATCCTGCGCCTGCATCCGATCGTCGCGAGCCGCGGGCACTGCTACAGCGGCGCGATCGATCCCTGCCCTGCGCTCAGCAACGCCGCGTTGTTTGCACGCGATCGTTACCTTTGTCTCTATTGCGGACGGCGTTGCACGCGCGGCGAGTTGACGCGCGACCACGTGATGCCGC
>DAIUEL010000223.1:0-4290 GCA_036845145.1 Rhodanobacteraceae bacterium
CCACCATCGTCGATGACGCCGACCTGCACCAGTGGCTGGGCAAGCAGGACATCACCGGGCGCACCGTGCGCGCGATCGTCGCGGCCTGCAAGGCCGAGCCGGCGTTGAACGCATGGTTTGATGACCAGAACCTCTCGCTCACCAAACACCCGCACGTCGATCTCGGCATCGCGGTGGACACGCCCGATGGCCTGTTCGTGCCGGCGCTGCGCAACGCCGACATGTTGGATGCCCGCGGCATGCGCGAAGGCATCAATCGCCTGCGCGCGCAGGTCGAAGATCGTTCGATACCGGCCTCGGAACTGACCGGCTACACGATCAGCCTGTCCAACTTCGGGATGTTCGCCGGTCGCTACGGCACGGTCGTGGTGGTACCGCCATGCGTCGCGATCGTCGGTGTGGGCAAGCTCTCGCACGACGTGGTCGCGGTGATGGGCGGCATCGAGGTGCATCGGCGCCTGCCGATCTCGCTGACCTTCGACCATCGCGCCTGCACCGGCGGCGAGGCCGCGCGGTTCCTGAAAGCGATCCTGGATGACCTGGGGTTGCCGCAGTAACGGAATTCGGATCGGCGAACTGAAATCCTGTCGTCATTCCGGACGCCGCGCTGGCGCGCGGCCCCGGAACGATGGAGGTCGGGGGTGTCGCTGCAAAGGTCGCCCTCCCGAAGACCGTTGTGATTCGCGAATGCGTTCTCGATTCCCGAATCCGGGCTCACATGTCGAACCGATAATTCAGCTTGACCAGCCACTGCTCGGTATCGCGCAGGGAAAAGCTGTCACGCAGGATCTGCGGTGCGCCGGGCACTTCGTCGAGCAACGGCGCCTGCTCGTACCCGCCGCGGCCATAGACGATATAAAGATAGGAAAGCGGCGCGAGTTCGTAGCGGTAGCGGATCTGCAAACCCAACGTACGCACGCCGAAGCTGTCGACCGCATCGCCACTCGGTAACGCGCGGCCGTTGGCGGCCACCCGGTACGCGCCGCGCATGCGCGCATCCAGACCGATCGCCTGCAATTTCAGACGCAGCTCCTGGCGGTTGTCGATCGCCCAGTCGAGCCCCGATTCCAGTTCCAGTGAGCGCCGGTCGAAGCTGCCGATCAGGTTGTCGTGCTGCCATACCAGCCAGCCGGGAATTGAAACGTAGTCCGCGCCCAGCGTCACGCTCAATGCGTCGCTGATGAAGTAGGTGGGCAGGACCTCGAGTTCGTAGCCGACTTGGTGGTTTCCGTTCAATCCGCCGCTCGCGAGGTCGAATTCCCATTCGTTCGCCCAGTCGCCGTGACGGGGCGCGTGCCGTTCGACGCGAAGCGAAAACGACGGCGGCAGGAACAGCGCGCCGTGGCCGCGAGTCAGCAGGTCGTCCCACAACGCGCTGTTGACATTCAGTTCGATGTCCTCGGTCGCGCCGTTGCGCAGGTTGCTTTCGCGCTCGATGCGCAACTGGCGGCGCAGGTTCAGGCCGCGCGTGTTGTCGAGCGCGTCGATGCGAAAGTGCCAGTCGTGATCGCGGTAGCGCGAATCCGCGGGCAGGTCGGTGGTGCGCTTGCGCACTTCCCAGTGCGCGTACTCCAGGTCATTGCGTTCGAGGTAACCGAAGTCGTTGACCTGCAGTCGATCGTCGAAATACATCCCCAGCCATTGCTGGCGCCAGCCATTGGCCATCACGTAATCGGCAATGAAGGTGCCGCCGAGCCCTTTGCTGCTTTGTCCGGACTGCACGATGTCGCTGCCGACCAGATTGGTCGCGATTGTCAGATCGGCATTCGGGTGCCAGTGCTGGTCGAGGCCCAGCACCGTCGCCTGGCGATCGAGAAACGGATGGTCCACGCGCGTCAACAACATGCCGAGGCTCTGGGTGCCGAAATCGTGCACCACGCGCACGGCGCCGAACGTGCGCCCGGCGTCGCCGCGTTCGTCGGCGGCCAGTACCCCGTAACTCGTGGTGCCGACGCTGCCGTTGAATTTCACCGCGGCGTCGATGTCGCCCGCACCGTTGCCGTCGTCGGCCGGGCCGCCGACGCGGCGCGTGTACACCAGCGCGCTGTTGTCGTCGAGCAGGCTGAACGCGAAGATGCCCTGGTTCTCGGTGAAGAACGGGCGCTTGTCGCTGAAGTAGGTTTCGGTGGCGCCGAAATTGATCACCAGGTCGTCGCTTTCCACCTGCCCGAAATCCGGGTTGAGCGACGCCGTCAACTGGAATTGCCCGTTCGGTTTCCAGAACACATCCACGCCTTCGCTGAAGCCGCCGTCGTGGCCGACGTTGTCGTAGCGCGTGGAAACGTAGGGGGTCACCGCGAGCAGCGACTGGCTGTAGGCGGGAATCGTGATGCGGGCGAAGTCGGATACGAACCGGGGCTGCTCGAAACTGACCACGGGCCAGGCTGCGCGCAAGCCGAGCGAGGCAATCACGCGGTCGATGTTGATGCCGATGGTGCGGTGGCCGTCGACGGCCTGGTGCATCGGCGCGATGTACCAGGGAATCAGGAATTCCACGCTCCAGCCCTGTGCATCCTGGCTGACGGCGTGCTGCCAGTTGCCGTCCCAGTCCTCGTCGAATTGGGTTTCGTCGGTGATCACGGCATCGCCGACCGCGCCGGTTGAAGCCACCACGAAGTTGTAGCCGGTGCGACCGTTGCCGTTGAAATCGACATTGAGGTTCACGCGGTCGACGTTGTCGCGGAAATCGCGCTGCACTTTTTGCCGCGTGCGCGGCACCCCGGGCGGCTGGCTGACCCGCACCGCGACGGCCAGGCCATCCGGCGTCGCCAGCACCCACGCCTGCAGCGGATATTCCGCGGGCTTGCCGGTCAGCGGTTGGGTCTGGTGGAAATCGGTGACATGTCGCGCGCCCCGCCATTCACCGGCCGCGATGTGGCCGTCGATGGTGACCGCGAGCGCGGGTGCGGCGAAACCGGCCAGGCTGGCCAACGCGGCTATTAGAAGAAGGCGCATGCTGTGGAAACGGCGAGCGTGAAAGGCACGACGGCGGGTCCGGGCCGCGTGCCGGGAGTTTGCGACGATAGCGTCGCGCTTCAGGGGCTGCGACTGGCGGAAGTCATGCGAAGACGCCGCCAAACGTGGTACAGCAGGCCGAACGCAAGCACCAGATTGAACCCGGCGTAGGCACCCAGCGCCGCCGCGACCTGCATCCAGATCGCGCCGCCATGGCCGATCGCCGCCTGGTAACCGATCGCGGCGCAACCAATCGTGGCCAGCGCAGACGCTGCCAGCACGCCCACGTCGAAGCTGGCCGGAATGCCGTGCGCGGCGCGCCTGCGCACGTACAACCAATACAGCCAGCCGAGCACCACCAGCCAGGGACCGATCAGCAGCAGGGCGATGAATCGGGCCATGTCTATTCGGCGTCACGCAACGAAGCGAGTGCCGCGCGGGTACGTTCGATGGCGGCATCGCGCGCGGACAGTTCGACATATTTCGCGCTGGCCGCGAGGGTCGCGCCGTCCTGCACGAACGCGAACCGCGACGCGTCGACCGGCACGAGCCACATGCCGGCATCTTCGGCCGCGAGCGCGCGCGAGGCCTGTCCGGCGCCTCGCGGTTCGGCGAATGCACGCGAGAGCAGCAACTCCTCGCCGTCCGCGCCGACCAGCCGGAAACGAAACCCCCCGTCATCGCGAAAGCTGACGATCCGCGCCCGCTTGTCCGCCTTCTTCGCACCCTTCGTTTTGCCTGCGGGTGCGACCAGCGCGCCAAGGCCGACCGCCCGCCGCATGATTTCGAGGCGCGGCGCGGCAATCGCGCGTGCTTTTCTCGCGCCTTCGCGCAACGCATCCTCGATCTCGTCGGGGTGTGCCATCAACCTGTCGTAGTGCTCACGCAAAGGCGCGATTTCGGCGTCGATCCGCTCGAACAGCTTGGTCTTGGCGTCGCCCCAGCCCATGCCGGTTTCGAGCGCGTGGCGGAACGCCGCGCTCTCGATGTCGCCGGCGAATGCGCGGTAGATCGCGTACAGGCTGGATGAATCCGGATCCTTCGACTCGCCGGGTTCGCGCGAGTCGGTGACGATTTTCGCGATGGCTTCACGAGTCGCTTTGGCGCCGCCCTCGAACAATGGCACGGTGTTGTCGTAGCTCTTCGACATCTTGCGGCCGTCGAGGCCGGGCAGGGTGGCGACCGATTCCTCGATCGCGACTTCCGGCAGCACGAATGGCTCGCCTTCGCCGCCCGCCGCGCGCCATGCCTTGCCGTGGATGTGGTTGAAGCGCTGCCCGATGTCGCGGGTCATCTCGACGTGCTGCACCTGGTCGCGCCCGACCGGCACCTTGT
>DAIUEL010000224.1:0-4280 GCA_036845145.1 Rhodanobacteraceae bacterium
CGACGATCATGATGATGAAGTCGCCGTCGACGATGCACTTGTTGCCGACCGGCGGTTTCAGCAGGTGGCGGTGTTCGTCGATCCAGCGTTGCAGGTTGAAGGGTGGCGTCAGCGCCATGGTCCGGTTCTCGCGGGAGCCAAGTCGCCACCATAGCGCCGACGCGACCGGGCGCAAAGCGGGAGCGCGGCTGCCCCGCGCCGGCGCGCATGGCCCGATCCGTCCGCATGCGGTCCGGTTTGGTGCTCGCCGGCGGCATTCCGGCTGCCCACAATGACGCCTCCCGATCCGATGGAGTTTGTCCATGTCTGCCGATACCGCGGTGCTCGCCGTCGACATCCAGCAATCCTTCCTGCGCGCCCCGTATTGGCGCGAAGATGACGTACCCGCTTTCCGCGCCGCCGCGCTGCGGGTGCTGCAAGCTGCCGCGGAACGCGACTGGCCGGTGGTGCGCATCCTGCACCAGGAAAGCAACGATGGCCCGTTCGGCCCTGCTGCGGGGTTGGTGCAGCCGCTTGAGTGGATGCCAGAAAATGTGGCGGTGACCTTCCGCAAGGGCGTGCACAACGCGTTTACCGACACCGGGCTGGAAGTCTGGTTGCGCGATCGCGGCATTCGTCGCGTCGTCGTGACTGGCATCCGCACCGAGCAGTGTTGCGAAACCACCACGCGCGTCGCTTCCGACCTCGGGTTCGAGGTCGATTTCGTGACCGAGGCAACGCTGACCTTTCCGATGGTCCACGCCGCCAGCGGTCGCCACTACGATGTGGACGAGATCAAGCAGCGCACGGAACTGGTGCTCGATGGACGCTTTGCCCGCATCCGCAGCGTCGATGCCTTGCTCGCCGACGACTGACGTCTGGTTCGTGTTGCCGCCCGGCGTGGTCCTGCTGGATTTCGCCGGCGCGGCCGAGGCGTTCCGCATCGCAGCCCGCTTCGGCGCGCGGTTTCGCCTGCGCACGACGGCGGCGATCGAGCAGGGCCAGACGGTCGAGACCTCGATCGGTCCCGGTTTGTCCGGGGTCGAACCGTTGCCGGAGCGGGTCGAACCCGGTGCACTGCTGGTCGTGTGCGGCGTGGCGGGTGACGCCGCCGCGCACGATACGCGGGGCACCCGGGCGATCACATCCTGGTTGCGGCGGCTGACCCCGCTGCCGCGCCTCGCCTGCGTGTGTTCGGGCGCGCTGATCGCCGCGCGCGCCGGCCTGCTGGAAGGCCGACGCTGCACCACCCATCACACGCTGGTTGCGGCGTTGCGCGAAATCGCACCGCATGCCGAGGTGCTGGACAGCCGCGTGTTCGTGGAGGATGGAAGCATTTGCACCAGTGCCGGCATTACCGCCGGCATCGACCTGGCGTTGCACCTGATTGCGCAGATGGCGTCGCCTCGTCTTTCGGTGGAAGTCGCGCGCGAGATGGTCGTCTACCTGCGCCGCGCGCCCGATGATCCCGCGCTGTCGCCCTGGCTCGACGGCCGCAACCACATGGATGCACGCGTCCACCAGGTGCAGGATGCGTTGACACGCACGCCGCAGCGCGACTGGACGCTGGCGCAACTGGCCGGGCTCGGCCACATGAGCGTACGCACGTTGACGCGGCGCTTTCGCGACGCGGCGGGCATGTCGGTGCATGACTACCATGCGCGCCTGCGCGTGGCGGTGGCACGGCAGGCCCTGGCGAACGGAAACAGCGTCGAGGCCGCCGCGGAGAGCGCAGGCATCGGATCGGCGCGGCAATTGCGGCGATTGTGGAAGACCCGTGCCGATGCCACGCCCGGCGCGCATCGGCGCTTGTAGAAAAACGTGCGCGAGGGTCGCCGCAGCCTGAATCCGCGGACAGCCGCGGAATGACGATCAGGTCGCCACGTTCTCCCGAATCCGAACCCCAGGCGTCCTCACACCTCCAGCGAAGCCAGGTCGCCTTTCTCTTCCAGCCAGTTGCGGCGATCGGATGCGCGTTTCTTTGCCAGCAGCATGTCCATCAGTTTCGACGTCGCATCGTTGTCGTCAATGGTCAGTTGCACGAGCCGTCTTGTATCGGGATGGATGGTCGATTCGCGCAATTGCGCCGGGTTCATTTCGCCAAGGCCCTTGAAGCGCGTGACGCTGACCGCGCCCTTGATCTTGTCGCGCTCGATGCGTTTCAGCAGGGCATCTCGCTCGGATTCATCGAGGCAATAGAACACCTGTTTGCCCACGTCGACGCGAAACAGCGGCGGCATCGCGACGCAGACGTGCCCTTCGCGCACCAGCGCCGGGAAATGCTTGAGGAACAGCGCCGACAACAGCGTCGCGATGTGCAGGCCGTCCGAGTCCGCGTCGGCGAGGATGATGATCTTGCCGTAGCGCAAACCGGATATGTCGTCCTTGCCTGGATCGCAGCCGATCGCGACCGCAAGGTTGTGCACTTCTTCCGACGCGAGCACCGCGCCGGATTCGACCTCCCAGGTGTTGAGGATCTTGCCGCGCAACGGCAGGATCGCCTGGTAATCCTTGTCGCGCGCCTGCTTGGCGGATCCGCCGGCCGAATCGCCCTCGACCAGAAACAGTTCGGTGCGATCGGGATCGCTCGATGCGCAATCGGCCAGCTTGCCGGGCAGGGCGGGGCCTTGCGTGATCTTCTTGCGCACGACCTGCTTGGCCGCTTTCATGCGCGCCGCGGCGTGTTCGATCGCGAGTTGCGCGATCGATTCGCCTGCCGCGACGTTCTGGTTCAGCCACAGCGAGAAGGCGTCGTGGATCGCGTTTTCGGTGGCACTGGCGGCATCGCGCGAACTCAATCGCTCCTTGGTCTGGCCCGCAAATTGCGGGTCGCGCATCTTTACCGACAGCACGAAAGCGACGCGTTCCCATACGTCTTCCGGCGCCAGCTTTACGCCCCGCGGCAACAGATTCCGCAAATCGCAGAACTCGCGCACCGCGTTGGTCAGGCCCGAGCGCAAACCGTTCACGTGCGTGCCGCCCTGGATGGTCGGGATCAAATTGACGTAGCTTTCCTGCACCAGTTCGCCTTCGGGCACCCACGCGAACGCCGCATCGACGCCGCCCTCGTCACGCTGCGCGTGGTGCAGGAACAGGTCGGGGGGCAGGCAGGCCGCGCCGTCAAGTTCCGATTTCAGGTATTCGGCGAGGCCATCTTCATAACGCCATTCCTCCTGTTCGCCCGACGCTTCATCGAACAGCCGCATCGTCAAGCCGGCGCACAGCACCGCTTTTGCGCGCAACAGGTGCTTCAGTTTCGGCAGCGAAATTTTTGGCGAGTCGAAATATTTGGGATCGGGCAGGAAACGCAGCGTGGTGCCGGTGCGGCGCTTCGACACTTCGCCCAAGGTTTCCAGCTTGCCGACCGGCTCGCCGTCCTTGAAGCGCATCCGGTACTCGGTGCCTTCGCGGCGGATCAATACTTCGAGGAATGACGACAACGCGTTCACCACCGATACGCCCACGCCGTGCAGGCCGCCCGAAAATGTGTAGTTGCGATCGGAGAATTTCGCGCCGGCGTGCAGGCGGGTCAGGATCAGTTCGACGCCCGACACGCCTTCCTCGGGATGGATGTCGACCGGCATCCCGCGGCCATCGTCGGTCACCGTCACCGAGCCATCCTTGTGCATCGTGACGTCGATCTGTTTGGCGTGGCCGGCCAGCGCCTCGTCCACCGAGTTGTCGACGACTTCCTGCACCAAGTGGTTGGGTCGGGTGGTGTCGGTGTACATGCCGGGGCGGCGGCGCACCGGTTCGAGGCCCGACAGCACTTCGATGTCGGCGGCGTTGTAGCGTGTTGAAGCGGCCATGCGGCGGATCCCGTGAACGCAAAAGATGCAGCCGGTCAGGATGGCGAACCGGGGCGCGACGGTCAATCCTCCCTTCGGCTCAATTGCAAGATGGCGGCACAAAAATTCAGGTGCAGCGTTCAGCGTCCAGACGGCCAGTCAGGCGGAATATTCGCGCCGCGCGGGCCATCGTGACCCGTGCATTCCAGGAGACCATTGCAATGCGTAAGCTGATCCTCGCCGCCCTCGTCGCGGCTGCGTTCTCGATCCCGGCGTTTGCCGCCCAGACCACTCCGGCCAGCTCGGCTGCGGCCGCCGCTCCGGCTGCCAAGGCTGCCCCGGCCGCCAAGACCGAGCATCACACCATGAAGCACCACGCCGTGAAGCACCACCATCACGCCAAGAAGGCCATGTCCTCGGCACCGGCGACGAGCAGCAAGTAATCCAGAGCCCGCAAAGCTTTGGCTGCTGATTTGAACGCCCCGGCTCGTCCGGGGCGTTTTTTTGTGGGCG
>DAIUEL010000225.1:0-4244 GCA_036845145.1 Rhodanobacteraceae bacterium
TGCTGATCGTCGCCGGTTTCGGATTGCTGAAATTCATTTCGTGGGTGATCTCGCTTGGCAGCGGCACCTCGGGCGGCACGCTGGCGCCGCTGTTCATGATCGGCGGTTCGATGGGCGCATTGATCGGTCTCGGCGTCGGCTACGTGTGGCCGTGGTTCCGGGTCGACCCGCGCATTGCCGCGCTGGTCGGCATGGGCGCGATCTTCGCCGGCTCCTCGCGCGCGCTGCTGACGGCCATCATCTTCTGCTATGAAACCACGCGCCAGCCCGCCGCGCTGCTGCCACTGCTGGGCGGCTGCACGGCCGCATACCTGGTTTCGGCACTGACGATGCGCAGCACCATCATGACCGAAAAAATCGAACGTCGTGGCGTGAAGGTGCCGAGCGAATACGCCGCCGACGCGCTCGAGCGGGTGTCGGTCGGCCACGCCTGCACCCGCGACGTGCGTTCGCTGAAGACCTCCGACGAGTTGGGCGAAGTGCGGCGCTGGATGCTGTCCGGACGCGAACGCGCGCAGCACCAGGGCTATCCGGTGCTGGACGACGCCGGCCGCATACGCGGCGTGATCACGCGCCGCGACCTGCTCGATCCGGACAAGCCCGGTCTCACCCGCATCGGCGACATGCTGAAGCGCGGCCCGATCGTGGTGTTCGAGGATCACTCCTTGCGCGAAGCCTCCGACCTGATGGTCGCGGAAAACGTCGGGCGCCTGATCGTCGTCGAGCGCGCCAACCCGACCCACATGGTTGGCGTGCTGACCCGCAGCGACGTGCTCGCGGCGAACGCGAAACGCATCCACGAGATGCGCGACATCAGTCGCCAGATCCGTTTCCGACAGACCCTGCGGCGCTTCGGCGGGCGTGCGCGTACTGCGGACGAAGCCAAGGCGTCGTAATGGACCGCAAGCGCGGCAGGCCGTGCTGCGCGACAATGCGCGGATGATCGCCAGCACACGTTACCCGTTGCTAGCCCGCATCGATTCGCCGGACGACTTGAAGTGCATTCCGGAAATCGATCTGCCGCGCGTCGCGGACGAGTTGCGCGCCTACCTGATCGAATCGGTGGCGAGCGTCGGCGGCCACTTCGGCGCCGGACTCGGCGTGGTCGAACTGACGGTCGCGCTGCATTTCGTTTACGACACGCCGCGCGACCGCATCGTGTGGGACGTCGGGCACCAGGGCTATCCGCACAAGATACTCACCGGGCGCCGCGATCGCATCACCACCATCAAGACGCACGGTGGCCTCGCGCCGTTCCTGCGCCGAGCCGAAAGCGAGTACGACACCTTCGGTGTCGGTCACGCATCCACGTCGATCTCCGCAGCGCTCGGCATGGCCATCGCGCTGCAACGACGCGGCGATGATCGCAAGGTCGTCGCGGTGATCGGCGACGGTGCCATCACCGGCGGCATGGCCTACGAGGCGCTGAACCATGCGGGCGGCGCGCAGCCGGACATGCTGGTCGTATTGAATGACAACGGCATGTCGATCAGCGAAAACGTAGGTGGACTCGATCGTACGCTCGCGCGCCTGCGCGCGGGCGAGGCCGGTGAATCGGGCCCGCGCCCCGAAGCCCTGTTCGAGGAACTCGGCTTCGCCTACTCCGGCCCGGTGAACGGGCACGACCTGCCGCAAATGCTTGCCGCGTTGCGCGCGGTGAAAGACAAACACGGACCGCAACTGCTGCACGTGGTCACCACCAAGGGCAAGGGCTACGCACCCGCCGAGCTCGCGCAGATCGAATACCACGCGGTCGGCAAGTTCGATCCCGTGCTCGGCGTCACGCACGCGGCCGGCAAATCGCCCACCTACAGCGACGTGTTCGGCGACTGGCTGTGCGACATGGCCGCGGCTGACGCGCGGCTCGTCGCGATCACGCCGGCGATGCGCGAAGGTTCCGGCATGGTACGGTTCTCGCAAGCCTTTCCGGATCGCTATTTCGACGTCGCGATCGCCGAGCAGCACGCGGTCACGCTGGCCGCGGGCCTCGCCTGCGAAGGTGTGAAGCCGGTGGTCGCGATCTATTCGACCTTCCTGCAACGCGCGTACGACCAGTTGATCCACGACGTCGCGCTGCAGAACCTCGACGTCACCTTCGCGATCGATCGCGCCGGCGTGGTCGGCCCCGACGGCCCGACCCACGCGGGCAGTTTCGATCTTTCGTATTTGCGCTGCATCCCGAACATGGTCGTTATGGTCCCCGCCGACGAAAACGAATGCCGGCGATTGCTGACCACGGGCTTTCGCCATGACGGCCCTGCGGCAATCCGTTATCCGCGCGGCAGCGGCCCGGGCATTGCGATCGATCCCGCGTTGACCACCCTGCCGATCGGCAAGGCCGAATTGCGCCGGCGCGGCCACGGTATCGCGCTGCTTGCCTTCGGCAGCACGCTCGCGCCAGCCGAAAGCGTGGGCGCCGCACTCGACGCGACCGTCGTCAACATGCGTTTCGTGAAACCGCTGGACGAAGCGCTGGTGCTGGAACTCGCGCGCAGCCACGATGCATTCGTCATCCTGGAAGACAACGCGATCGCGGGCGGCGCGGGCTCGGCGGTCGGCGAACGGCTCGCGGCGCACGACGTCGAAATCCCGTTGCTGCAACTCGGCCTGCCGGACCGCTTCCTCGAACACGCCACGCGCGAGCAGTTGCTGGCCGAAGCCGGACTCGACGCGGATGGCATCCGGCACGCGATCCTGACGCGGTTTCCGCAGTACGCACGCGCGGCGCTGCGCGGTGCCGGGTGAGGCGATCCGCCGCAGCGCGCGAGATCGCGTGGGCGCGAACCGGACCCGCTTATAACCGGACGGGTCCCGCCTTGTGGCACTGCTCGCGGCCGTTGCGCGCGAATGCGACACCGGCCTCGTCGTTTTTCGACTCGGCGATCTCAAGCACGGTTTGCCAATTGCTGGCGCACAGGCCGCCGACCTTCGGTCCGAGTTCGAACGATTTCCGCGCATCGACATCGGCCGCCGCGTAATTGCGCAGCAGGACTTCGACCTCGGCACGCAACTGCAGGATGTCGGGCGCTTCGGGCGAAAGCTTCAACGCCGCATCGATCTTGTCCAACGCGTCCTGGTACTTGCCGGCACTTTCATCGGCACGGGCTCCGTCCAGATAACCGTCCACGGCCGGGTCGCGCAGCGGTGCAATCTGCACCACGGACTTGTCGGATACGTTGGCCGCGCGAATGGCTTCGACCATCGCGGTGGGTGAAACGCGATCGGCCGCGGGCGACGGCAATGGTGGATGCGAGCAGCCGGCCAGCAGCACGGCGAAGGCCGCAGCGCCGCACGCGGCGCCAGTGAAGTTGCGAATCATGTGTTGCTCCGGAAGGTTTCTGCGGCTAGGGATGCACGGCCGCGGCGGGCGGCGACTGCGCGTCGTTGCCTCCGCCACCGAACAGGTTTTCCAGCCGCTGCAAATAACAGTGATTCTGCACCGTCGGCGCGTATCCATCAATGAAGGGATATTGCCGGGCGCCGTCGCATTGCGGCAGGCTGCCCTGCCCGGTGGCCGGATCGATCCACGCATACTGGAGGCCATCGCCGATCGACGTGCCAAGCGGCGCGCTCGGCATTTTTTCGAACAACTTCATCCACACGCGCAGCGCACCGGTCGCACCCCACAAGTGCGTGGGCTGGTTGTCGTCGCGTCCCATCCACGTGACCGCAAGGCGGTCGCCAGTGAAGCCCGAGAACCATGAATCGCGCTGATGGTCGGAGGTGCCGGTCTTGCCCGCCACGTTCAACGACGCCAGCGACGAATTGCCGATCGCCGCCGCTGTGCCGTATTCGGCGACCTGCTGCATCATCCAGCGCACCAGCCGCTCCGGCTGCTGGTATTCGCCCTTGCCCTGCCTGGTTTCGTACTGCTTCAGCACGTGGCCCTTGGCGTCCAGCACTCCGCGCAGCGTGAGCAGCGGCAGTGCATGCCCGTCGGCGGCGAAGAATTCGTACAACTGCGCCAACTGGAACGGCGACATGTCCACCGAACCCAGCAGCAGCGACGGATTCGCGTGCACGTCGGTCAGGCCGAACGAACGCAGGAATGCCGCCACGCGATCCACGCCGAGCTGCATGCCGAGGTGCACGCTGGCAAGGTTGTAGGACTTCGCCAGCGCCTCGACCATCGGCACCTCGCCGTGCGAAACGTGGTCGTCGTTCTGCGGCGTCCACAGCTTGCCGTTCGGCAACTTCATCGAGATCGGCGAATCGTCCAGCAGCGACGCCACGTTCCAGCGCGA
>DAIUEL010000226.1:0-4225 GCA_036845145.1 Rhodanobacteraceae bacterium
CGCCACAGGAACAACGGGCCCAAGGAATAACCGACGCGACGGGTCGCCTTGTGCACGATCAATACGTCCGGGTGATCCTGCAGGTTCTTGCCGACGCCCGGTAGTTCCAGCATCTGCGGGATGCCGTGCCGCGCCAGCTCGTCCGCGGACCGACGCCCGACCACAGCAAAAGCTGAGGGGAGTTGGTCTCCCCCGCCGCACAGCAACACCTCGCGCGAGGCGCGCACCTCGATAGCGCGGCCGCGGCGACGATACGCGATACCCATCGCGCGCCTGCCGTCGAACACCACCCGCATCGCGTGCGCGCCCGTGATGATGGTGAGGTTCGGTCGCGCAACGGGCGCGGCGCCATCGAGGCCCGGCGTGCGCAGGGAAGCAACGCGTATTGCTGCAGCGCTGGCCATCCTTCTGCATCACACACCCGCTGCCGAGGCCTTTTTTGCGACAAACCTTCGGCCGGGCACCACCCGATCGCGGCGATCGGTTGTTGTAGAGTTTGTCGCGCCGAAACGCTGCAACATTCGCAGGAGCGAATCATGGTCATCAGCACGCAGGGCCGCTACACACGCACCGCGATCGTTCTGCACTGGCTCATTCTCGCGTTGCTCGTGGCGCAGTACATCGTCGGCTGGACGATGCCGCACATCGGTCGCAACACGCCCGTGACCACGCTGATCAGCCTGCACTTTTCGATCGGCGTGCTGATACTCGGCGTCATCGTCGTTCGCCTGATCTGGCGGGCCATCCACGGCGAACCCGCGCCAGAGGCCGGCATCCCGCCATGGCAGGTGCGCTCCGCACGCGCGATCCACTGGCTGCTGTACCTGCTGCTGGTCGTGGTGCCGCTGCTGGGCTGGATCAATGCTTCGTACCGCGGCATGCCCATCACGTTTTTTGGGTTCGTCCACGTCCCGCAACTGGTCGCCACCCACGCCGCAAGCTGGCGCTGGACCGGCGACATCCATACGCTGATCGCGGAATACGGCATTCTTTCACTCGTGGGCCTGCACATCGCCGCAGCGCTGTATCACTATTTCATCCGCCGCGACCAGGTCTTGCAGCGGATGCTGCCGGGCGTGTGATGTGGCAGCGCGCGTCGTGGCTGGATGCAAGGCCGGTGTGCGCGGTGCAAGAGTGGAGCCGGAACCGGCTTCGCAAGAAATCCGCACTGCAGATTGGTTTCAGCCTGCATGAAATGGTGCCGGAAGAGGGAATCGAACCCCCGACCCACGCATTACGAATGCGTTGCTCTACCAGCTGAGCTATTCCGGCACGGGCAGGACCGGCAAGTTTAATGGGCGCCCTCTCGGGCGCGCAATCTCGAGCCGTTCCGACCCGATTTTTGACATTCCGGCGGCGTCCGGAAGGCTGAAAGGCCTTGTGCGGGGCCGCCGCGCAAAGCATGATCCGCGCGTGGCCGTCACGACCCAGGCAATGCAACAGGCAAAAAATCCCGGCGCGGATCACATCCGGCGCGAATTGCGCGTGCTCGACGTTTACCGCGTATTCCAGGCATTGGTGTACCTGGTGCTGTCGCTCGGCAGCCTTGCCTTCGTCTGGATGCCGCTGCACGACCCGGTGATCGCACGCGTCACCGCGCTGCTGTATCTGGCGTTCGGCGTGCTGGTGCTGACGCGCGATCTGCGCGGCACACGCGTGACGGTGTCGAGCACCAGCGCGTTCCTGAGCGCGGACGTGGTCGCTGCATTCCTGATGGCCCTCACCATTCCCGCGGCGCACACGGGCATTGCCGCGATGCTGGTGATCAACGTCGGCGCGGCCGCACTGCTGCTGTCGCCACGGCTGGGCGGCTTGTTCGCGGCACTGGCGACGCTGGCGATGATCGCGCAGGCGCTGCTGGTGAACGGCGCGGGCGACATCGGGCCTTCATTGGTGGAAGCGGGGCTGTTCGGCGTGTTCTATTTCGCGATCGCGGCATTCTGTTTCGCGATGGGCAGCCAGATGCGCGCCAGCGAGGCGCTGGCCGAACAGCGCGGCAGCGACCTCGCCAACCTGGCGCAGGTCAACGACCTGATCATCCGCCGCATGAAGACCGGCGTGCTGCTGGTCGACGAAGGAAATCACATCCTGCAGATCAACGAGTCGGCATGGATGCTGGTGGGCAATCCCGGGATCGAGCAGCGCGACCTCGGCACCGTGGCGCCGGAGCTTTCGCGCCGCCTCTATCACTGGCGCAGCACCCACGAACACGACGCCAGCGCGGTCGCGCTGGCAGAGGGTTCCCCGGAAATCATCCCGCGCTTCACGCGGCTGTCCGCGCACGACGATTCCAACGTGCTGATCTTCCTCGACGACACCTCGTTGGTGTCGCAGCGCGCCGAACAGTTGACGCTGACCACGCTGGGCCGGCTGTCGGCATCGATCGCGCACGAAATTCGGAACCCGCTGGCCGCCATCCGCTATTCCGCGCAACTGCTGGCCGAGTCGGATGCGATCGGCGATGCCGACCAGCGTATGGTCGAGATCATCAACAACCACTGCGGACGCGTCAACGAAATCATCGAGAACATCCTGCAATTGTCGCGGCGCGAACGTTCGCGGCCCGAATCGCTGGATCTCAATACTTGGGCAGTCCGTTTCGTCGATGAATACAAGGAAGCCAACGACATCGGCCGCGACAGCCTGCGGCCGCTGCTGTATCCACGGCCGGTGGAGGCACTGGCCGACCCGCAACACCTGCAGCAAGTGGTATGGAACCTGGTACAGAACGCGTTGCGTTACGGACGTCTGCCCGACGAACCCGCGCGGGTGATGGTGATCGCGCGGCTTGCCAGCGACGCCGGTCCACCGCTGTTGGAAGTGATCGATCGCGGACCCGGCATTCCACCCAAAGTCGCCGCCCAGATTTTCGAGCCGTTCTTCACCACCCACCAATATGGCACCGGCCTCGGCCTGTACCTCGCCAAGCAGATGTGCGACGCCAATCAGGCCAGCCTCGAATACGTGCCGGTCGCGGGCGGCGGCAGCTGTTTCCGGATCACGCTGACCGCGCCAGTACGGACGCCGATGGGCCTTGAAGCGTGACGCGCCATGCGCCGCGACATGGCAATGACCAAGTCGGCGCGGTACCCTCAGGGCTTGAGAGTCAGGACACACCGGGGAAAGCATGAGCAAACAGACCGTACTGGTCGTCGATGACGAGCGGGACATCCGAGAGCTGCTCAGCATCACGCTGGGCCGCATGGATCTCAACGTCGACACGGCGGCCAACGTCAGCGATGCCAAGAAGATGCTGGGCGAGGCGCGCTACGACCTTTGCTTCACCGACATGCGCCTGCCCGACGGCACCGGCCAGGAGCTGATCGAACTGATCGCGCGCGAGCATCCGGAAACGCCGGTGGCCATGATCACCGCCTACGGCAACGTCGAGGCCGCCGTCGATGCGCTGAAAGCCGGCGCGTTCGACTTCGTCAGCAAACCGGTCGATATCCATATGCTGCGCCGGCTGGTGCAGACCGCGCTCCGCGTCGGCCAGCCGGTGGCGCGCGACGACGATGAGGAAGTGCCGGCCAGCCGGCTTGTCGGTGAATCGCAGGCGCTGAAGGAAGTACGCGCGCGCATCGCCAAGGTCGCGCGCAGCCAGGCACCGGTTTACATCAGCGGCGAATCCGGCACCGGCAAGGAACTGGTCGCGCGCTCCATCCATGAACTCGGGCCGCGCGCGGCAGGCCCGTTCGTACCGGTCAATTGCGGCGCGATTCCGTCGGAATTGATGGAGAGCGAATTCTTCGGCCACAAGAAAGGTTCCTTCACCGGCGCACATGCCGACAAGGAAGGCCTGTTCCAGACCGCGAGCGGCGGCACCCTGTTCCTGGATGAAGTCGCCGAACTGCCGCTGCACATGCAGGTGAAGCTGCTGCGTGTGATCCAGGAAAAAGCCGTGCGTCCGATCGGCGGCCGCGGCGAAGTGCCGGTGGACGTCCGCATACTTTCCGCCACCCACAAGGACCTCGCGCGACTCACCCAGACCAGCCAATTCCGCCAGGACCTTTACTACCGCATCAACGTGATCGAGTTGCGCGTGCCGCCGCTGCGCGAACGCGGCGGCGACATTCCGCTGCTGGCCAGGCACATCCTGAAGCGCCTTTCCGAACAGGCCGGCGTGGCCGTGCCCACCCTGCAGCCCACCGCACTGGAGGCCCTGACCGCGTACGACTTTCCCGGCAACGTGCGCGAACTCGAGAACGTGCTGGAACGCTCGATC
>DAIUEL010000227.1:0-4193 GCA_036845145.1 Rhodanobacteraceae bacterium
TCCGGCGCGGCGCGTTCGTCCTCCCAGATCATCCTGCGATACGCGTTCAACGCGCCCTCACAGACGTCCTGGCAACTGACGAACGCGAAGCGCGCCGGTCGCGGGTCGTCGCGCCGGGGCGCGGTCAGGGTGCGGCCGATCCGGCTGCCGTTGCCGTCCTCGTCGGTGAAGCGGTACCAGTATTCGCTTGCCGGGCGCAGGTCGGCCACGAGCACGCGACAGGTCCAGTCGGATCGCGCCAGGATGCGCGCCGTCGTCTTCGCGATCACGCGCGTGAATGCAGGATCCTCGGCAACCTCGACCTGCAGGCGGGCGTCCTTGCGCCCGTCCGCGTAGGGGCGCCGCGTCCACAGCAGCACGCTGTTTTCGTCGGGGTCACCCGATGCAACGCCCTGCGGATACAGGTCACGGCGTTCGCGCCAGCCGCTCGAGGAGGGACGGGCGGGCGTACAGCCAACCGCCAGGGCCGCGCCCATCGCGGCGGCGAGTTTCAGGAATCGGCGGCGATCGAGGTCGGGCATCTCGTCCCATGACGCGGCGGGCGCGTTGGTGTGGTTGCCGTCACGCTAATGCCCGCCGGGCTCAAGTGAGTGTGCCGAAAGTCGGGGAGGCTCCGTTCTTTCCCTTTTACTCCGTCACCCCTTTTTGTCGCGTGGTGCAGGGCGCAGGTTTTCCAGTTGCGGCGTGTAGGCCTTGACGAAGGCGTTGTGCAGCACGTTGACGATTGCGCGCCAGGTGCCGATTTTCTTGTCGTCGATACGGCCACTGATCGGGACGCGGGTGGCGAACTGATCCTTCTTTTGGTTGGTGAAGATCGAGGTGATGCCCTCTGCGAGGGCTTGCCACGCGACCTCGAACGGATTTTCGTGTTCGTCCTCCACGTCCTGTTTCCAGCTGAATATCTTCATGTCGTGGAACAGCGGCTTGGCGTAGCCGTCGAGCCTGCCGTCGCGGGCGTTGAGTTCCATGACGAAATCGCCTTTCCCGGATTCGAAGTCGAGCTTGGCGTAGGCGCGCGCCAGGTCATTGAGCCGGGTGAGGTCGATGTGCAGGATGCGCAGCTTGAACGTGAAGTCGGCGGCATTTTCCAGCGGGTCGAAACTGGCGGAGGTTTCCAGGGGTGCCTCGCCCAGGACCTGCGCGGTGGCGCGCATGTCGGCGACGCGGCGTCCGCCGCTGCGGTCGGCGTTGGTGAGGTTGGTGACCACGGCGTTGACGCGGGTGGCCTTGACGTCCACGCGGGGCCTGGACGAGAAATTGCGGAAGGTGATGGTGCCGTTGTCGACTTTCACTTCATCGAGGCGAATCGGGACGAGCTGTTGCAATTGCGCGCGCCAGTCGACGCCGCCGCCGGCCTGGGTGCCGGCCCCGCCGTTGCCGTCGACGAAGTTCAACACCGGCCGCTCGAATTCGACGCTGGCGCGGATCGCACCGTGGATGAGTGCGCGCCAGCTCAGGTGGATGTCCATGCTTGGCGTGCGCAGCAGCGGCACCGGCACCTTGCCGCTCACCTTGACGATCTTCAGGTCATCCAGGCTGTAGGCGCCACGCCACAAGGAAATATCGACGTCGGCTACATGCCCGTGGTAATCACCCATGCGATCCATGCGCTGGTTGAGGGCATGCCGCACGATCGAGGGCAGGGCGATGCGCAAGCCGATCAGGGCGACGATAACCACCGCCAGTGATCCCAACAGGACGATGCGGGAGCGCCGTGTCATGTTTCCAATCTAGGCGGCGGGTGGTGAAAATCACGTCGCCGGATACTTTTTGCAAAAAGGGACGGCGGAATCGAGGGCGGCTACCATCGGGCCATGTCCAAGCTGCTTCTGAACCTGCGCAACGTGCCCGACGACGAGGCCGACGACGTGCGGGCGTTGCTCGACGCGAAGCGGATCGCGTTCCATGAAACCAAGCCCAATCCCTGGGGCATCTCGGCCGGCGGAATCTGGGTGACGGAAGAAGCGGACTTCGCGGAGGCCAAGCGCGCGTTCGACGATTACGAGCAGCAGCGCAGTGTTCGTGTCCGGGCCGAATACGCGGCTGCCAAACGCGCGGGCACCGCGGAGACGTTCGTCGGCATGCTTCGCGCGGATCCGCTGCGCGTCGTGATGACCTTGCTGGGCATCCTCCTCGTGTTGGGCCTGGTGGCGCTTCCGGTCATCCTGTTGCGGGGTTGACCGCGACGAACCAGGGCAGAATTGGAATCATGCGAAGGAACATGTGAGGGAAATGGGCGATCTCTTTCCCGATACGCTGCAGCCGAGCGAAGTCGGCATTGCCGGCCTCCCCGCATTCATTCCGCGTTTCTTCGCTTTGTATCCGGATGCGGAGGAGCTTCCGGGAATTGTCAAAAGACAATTGCGGCTGTGTCGCGAGCTTGCGCCGTCCGGCGGCATCGTTCCGCGTCCGGCCCGGATGCTGCATGTGAGCGTCGCGTTGTGCGGTGCTCCGCGTCGGCTGCGGTATCCGGTGGAGGCGGCCTTGCGTCGAGCGCAGGAAGCGTTTTGCTTTCCCGCGTTCGACGTGGTGCTCGATTCGGTGGCCTGTTTCGGCAGCGACGGTACGGCCTTCGTGGCCGTCGCGGATACGAAAACGATGGCGCTGGTTCATGATTTGCGGCGCGCGTTGGCTGACGCGCAACGACCCTTCGGCCTCGTCGGCGAGAGAAGTGCGACTGTTCCGCACCTTACGTTGGGGTACGGCAAGCGGCCGCTCGATCGGCGGGATGCGATCGAGCCCATCCGGCTCCGGGCGACGGAAGTTTGCCTGGTGATCAGCACCGGACATTCCGAGCACGAGTGTGTGGCGCGTTGGCCGCTCGGTCGAAACCGTGGAGAGACATGACGTCTCCCATGCGTGGCGTGCCACCGAGTTGCAGGACAATCATCGGCGCCGAATATCCAGCAACATTTGTGCGCACCATTCAATGACAGTTCGCATCCCCATGATCTTCATCGGCTGCGCAGGCTGGTCGATCGCATCGGGCCATGCGGGTTCGTTTCCCGGCGGCGGCAGTCATCTTGAACGTTACGCGCGCGTTTTCAACGCGGTGGAAATCAATTCGTCGTTCTATCGGCCCCACCAGTCGCGAACGTATGCGCGCTGGGCCGAGTCGGTGCCGGCAGATTTTCGCTTCGCGGTGAAAATGCCCAAGGCCATCAGTCATACGAAACGCCTGCGCGACTGCGGCGCGGAGGTGCAGGCATTTCTCGAACAGGCAAGTTGCCTCGGCGCGAAACTCGGCATCTTGCTGCTGCAATTGCCGCCTGGCCTGGCCTTCGATCCGGGGATCGTGTTGCCGTTCCTGGACGATCTGCGCAAACGCCACCACGGCGCGATCGCTTGCGAGCCTAGACATGTATCGTGGTTCAGGGCGAGCGTGGATGCGGCCCTGCGCGAGCGTGGGGTCGCTCGTGTCGCGGCCGATCCCGCACGCGTTCCGCGCGCTGCCGCACCGGCGGGCGACCAAAGGAACGAATACTTGCGCTTGCACGGCTCGCCTCGCATGTACTACGACGCTTATCCAGACGAAACGCTGGCGCGTTTGGCGCATCGTTTGACGCGTCCCGGAAAGCGAACGCGCGAGCGCTGGTGCATTTTCGACAACACCGCAGAAGGACATGCAATCGACGACGCCCTGAAGTTGCAGGCGCTGGTTGAGGATTGCAGTGCGTCCCAGCATCTGGACCCGGCCAAAAAGGGCGCAGGGTTTCGGCGCCGCGGCTAGCGGCCAGCCGTCTTCGAAAGCCCTCATTCGCGCCCCGGCTCGGGACCAGTCGAGCCGCCGTCGTATCATGGGACAAGTGTTGGCATCAATCCTGCACGCCACAAAAGAGCTACCTGAGCCCGAACGATGACCACGACACTTCCCCCGCTCGCCGAGGTACTCGACCTCATGCCCGATGCGGTGTGCGTGGTCGACCCGGAGGGGCGGCTGCTGTTCGTCAACGCGAGCTTCCAGCGCATCTTCGGCTATGCGCCGGAAGAGGTGCTGGGCAGGCAGATCTTCAGCCTGGTCCACCCCGATGATCGCGAGATGACGGCCGAGCAGGCCGAACGGGTGATGGCGGGGGAGCTGCAGCGCCACTTCCGCAATCGCTATGTCCACAAGGATGGACATACCGTGGACATCCAATGGTCGGCGCGCTGGTTGCCGGAGCATCGCGTGCGGATCGGGGTCGGCCACGAGG
>DAIUEL010000228.1:0-4178 GCA_036845145.1 Rhodanobacteraceae bacterium
AGGTTGTAGGTAGCCTGCCAGTCCAGTTGCGATTCCAGGCCGTCGATCCGCGCCGAGTTCACGTTGCGGATGATCGTCAGGCCGGGCGGTACCAGGATGTTGTACTGGAAGTTGTCCCAGTTCTCGCGGAACAGCGCGCCGTTGAACGACATCCGGTTGTCGAGCCAGGTGGTCTTCCAGCCCAGCTCGACGTTGGTCAGGAAATCGGCGTGGTACGGCACCGCGCCGGCCGCGCGATTGACGCCGCCCGGCCGGAAGCCTTCCGAACGCGTGACGTACACCATCGCGGACGGCGAGATGTTCCAGGTCAGGTTGATCTTGTGCAGCGAGCCGCTGTCGCGGGTGTTCTTGTCGAAATCCAGGCAGGGCGCGCCGAAGAACGACGCTTGCGAGATGCAGCCCGCCTCGCCGTATGTGGAACCGGAGAAATAGCCCTCGCTGAACCCGTAGTATCCGAGCAGGTGGTCGCGACTGCGGTAGTAGCGTTCGCCGAGCGTCAGGGTGAGTTTGTCGGGAAGGATGTCGTACGACACCTCGCCGAACAGGGCCTTGTTGCTGTCGAAGCGCATCTCGCGGGTCAGCCAGATCGTGTCGCGCCATCCGGTGACCGAGAGTGAATCGGCGAGACCGTCGATCTGGTAATCCTGCAGGATGTCGTGTTTCTGGTTTTGCGTGAATGCGCCGGCGACGAAGCGCAACCGGTTTTCCGCGGGCGAGGCAATCCGCAATTCGTTGCTGTTGAAGTTGTACCCGTCGCGGCCGCTGATGTGCTGGGCCGGGTTGATCAGCGCACCGCTGTTGTCCGTAAAGTACTGGCCGTATTGCGCCAGGGTGTCGTACCAGTACCCATAGTCGGTGTAGTCGGAGTGTTGTTCCTGGTTGCGGCGCAGGTGACCGTAGGCGTAGGTCACGTCGAAATTGCCGATCTTGCCCTGCACGGTCAGGGCCGCCTGCCACCAACGATCGTTCACGCCTTCCGGATAGAAGTGGCTCAAGGCCAGGTCGCCCACCACGGGGTCGCTCGCGAAGTTGCCGTGGGCGATCGTCTGCTGGCCCATCAGTGTCGGACTGATCGACCAGTTGTCGTTGAGATCGATCTTCAGCTCGGCGCGCGCGCCTTTGGTGGTGACGTCGTTGTAGCGATCGTGCGCGCGGCTGGGCGAGCACACGAGCTTCGGGGCAGGCGTGCAGTCATCGGCATTGCTCAGCGTGATGCCCGAGCTGGGAAACGTGACGGTGCCGGGTTTGTTGTCGATATAGCCGGCGTCGTGCTCCCGCCACCCGACCAGCCGGATTGCAGCGCGATCATTGATCGGAATGTTGAGCATGCCCTCGAACGCGTCACCGATGCCGCCGTGCGACACCTGGTTGGCGCTCAAGGTGTAGTTCGCCGCGAATCCCGAAGGATCCGGCTTGTTGGTGATGATGCGCAGCGCGCCGGCCTCGGCGCTGGCGCCGTACAACGTTCCCTGCGGCCCCTTCAGGACTTCGACCCGCGCGATGTCGTACATGTGGATGTCGACCGGGCCCTGGATCGTGGTGACTGGCTGATCGTTGAGGTACACGCCCACGGTCGGCTGGGATCCGGAGTGATTCCGGTTGCTGCCGTCCGTCACGCCGCGCATGTAGATCGCGGCGAAACCCGGGCCTGCCTGCACGCCGCCGCCGCCCGACTGGAACGTCACTCCGGGCAGATACTGCACGTAGTCCTTGAAATCCTGTACATGCAGGGCCTCCAACTGATCATTGGCCAGCACGTTCATGCTGATCGGCACCTTCTGCAGGTTCTCGGTGCGCTTCTGCGCCGTCACCACCACCGTGCCGAGCGTCTTGACCCTTTCCGCCTTGGGCTTCGGAGCCTGCGCCGTGGCGGACGCCTGTGGCTGCCTGGCGGTGGCCTCGCCGTCTGGTTCTGCGCTTCGCGCCAGGGTTGGCGTCGCCAGCGCCATGCAGATGCCCGCCGTCAAAGGCAACCGGGCCCAGCTTGCCGAATGAGTCCCCGCACCACGTCCAAATCTGCTCATGTGCACGACCCCAAAAGGTGGATGGTTCCGATCCCTGTCCTGTTTACTCCCGGTCTGGTGCCGCAGGGTACCCCTGCAATATCGGCCCCAAGGCTGCCTCCAGCGGCTGCAGCCAGACCGCATAACGACGCCAGTGATCCACTGCATTGTGGTAGATCGGCTGGCGCACCTGCTCCGAACTCGCCGTGCGTACTGGCCTGCGGTTATCGAAGAACCGCAGACAGCCCGCCTCGAACTCCAGGCCGCAATAATCCAGGATGCGGCGTACCTCGGCTTCGGTGTCCACGACCAGGCGTTCGTATTGGACACGGCAGACCCGCCCGGGCAGCACGGCATCGAAGTGCGCCATGAGTTCGACATAATCCCGGTAGTAACGTCCGATGTCGTCGAGGCTGTAGCTGAAATCCTGCCCACGCGCAAAATGCTGCTTGAAGATCGAAAATCCACACGCCATCGGGTGGCGTCGGGCATCGATGATCTTCGCGTTCGGCAACATCAGGTGGATCAAGCCGACGTGCATGAAGTTGTTGGGCATCTTGTCGATGAAGAACGGCTTCGCCGTCTTGCGCTGGATGCGCGTTGCGGCAAGGTATCGTTCGCCCAGGGCTCGTAGCGCCCCTGCATCGAGCGCGGCCAGCGCATGGTGATAGGGCATCGCTGCGCCGCGCGCGGCTTGCCGGCGGAGCTCGCCGGTGAGCGTCGCGATCTCCGGCAATTCCATCGTGCCCTCGACGCGGCTGTGGCTGGCGAGGATCTGCTCGATCAGGGTCGATCCT
Source organism: Rhodanobacteraceae bacterium (assembly GCA_036845145.1). Classification (GTDB taxonomy): domain Bacteria; phylum Pseudomonadota; class Gammaproteobacteria; order Xanthomonadales; family Rhodanobacteraceae; genus 66-474. Next base: position 2,801 of record DAIUEL010000228.1, read on the forward strand.
GCGCGCGGCAAGCCGACCACGAAGATCGGATCCGGCGCCGCGCATCCGGATCCCGCGCGCGCCGCGAAGAATTCACGCGTGTAGTGCTTGCGGATGTACGCGACCCTGGACGTTGTCTCGTTGGCATCGTAGGGAAGCTGCGCGCGGCGGATGGCGTTGCCCCGCGTGTAGTGGCGGAATGACGCCCCGAAGTCTTCGTCGTCTTCCAGTGCCTTGCCCAGCGCAAACTCGAGGTGCAGCCGGTCCTCATCGGACAAATCATCCCGCAGCAACTGATGTTGCATTGCCTGGAGGTCGGTGGCATCGAACCGGAACAGCTTCAGGTTTGCAAGGCTCCACCATGCTTCGCCGAATGAGGGTTCCAGCTCCACGCAGCGCCGATACGCGACCACGGCCTCCTGGACGTGATCCGCGGTTTTCAGCGCATGCCCGTGGCTCAACCACAGCTTTACCGTGTCCGGGTGATCCAGGACGAGTTCGCGGTAGAGTGCCAGCGCCTCTTCATAGTTGCCGATCCTGCACAGCACCGCAGCCTTGAGGTTCAGGCAGCCCGCGTGCGTCGGGTCGCGTTGCAGTACCCGTGCGATTTCGGCCAATGCGTCCGCAGGCCGGTTGCTGCGGTGCAGGATCAGCGCGTAGTTCCAGCGCGCCTCCAGAAAGTCGGGTGCGAGTTCCAGACAGCGTTCGAGCAGATGCGCCGCGTCTTCGTTGCGGTCAAGGCGCGCCGCCACCTCGGCCAGCATGCGCATCGCGACGACATCGGTCGGCGCTTGCCGTAGGCGCTCGCGCAGCAGCACCTCCGCTTCGGGGATGCGGTTCGCGACCATGGCGTCGCCGGCAACCAGCAGTTCCCGATCGCGTGCGGAATGGTGTACGTGGCCGAGGTATGCCGCGCGGGCGAGTTCGCGTTCACCCTCCGCCCACAGCGCGTCACCCAGCGCCCGCCACGCCTGCGGCAAGTCGGGCTGCAGGGACACCGCGCGGCGCAGGGCCTGGATGGCCTCTTCCCCACGCCCGCTGCGAAGCAACGCCACTCCCGAGTCGAACTGGACTCGAGCCAACTCCGGCCGAGCTTGCGCAAGCGGAACGAGGATTTCTAGTGCGCCGGGCAAATCGCCTTGCAGCGACCGCGCTGCAGCCAGCAACCGCAGGGCGCCCGGATGGTCGGGGGACACCCGCAGGATTTCACCAAGTTGTGCGACTGCCAGCGCCGGGTCACGGTCCAGCAAGCGCTCGGCGTGGGCCAGCGCTTGCCGCAAGGTGCCGACAGCGGACCTGTCGGCCGCAGGTGCACGGGCGACAGTGCCCTCGGCAAGCGCGTGCAGGTCGGGCGCCGGATTGAGCGGCAGGCACAGTGTGCGTTGCATGTACGGAAAAA
>DAIUEL010000229.1:0-4093 GCA_036845145.1 Rhodanobacteraceae bacterium
CGCGGATCACCTTGCCGCCGAACGCCTGTCCGATCGCCTGATGGCCGAGGCACACACCCAGGATCGGAATGGCCCCCGCGAGCTCGCGGATCAGTTCCAGCGTGACGCCGGCCTGGTCGGGCGTGCCCGGCCCCGGAGAAATCACGATCCGTTCCGGCGCCAGCGCGCGAATGCCGGCGACGTCCACCGCATCATTGCGCAGCACCTTCACGTCCTGCCCAAGCTCGCCAAGATATTGTGCGAGGTTGAACGTGAAGCTGTCATAGTTGTCGATCAGCAGCAGCATGGCCGTCCCGTTTGAACCCGACCGACCGGGAGAGAACCGCAAGTGTGAATGCCCGCAGCCGCCGATACAAGACGATCGCCGGGGCGCTGGCGCTGGCCGGCCTCGGCAGCGCGATCACGGGCTGCGCCACGCTTGGCTATTACGCCCATCTGGCCTCTGGCGAAATGGCCGTGCTGCGTGCCCGGGTGCCGATCGAACGGTTGATTGCCGATCCGGATATCGATCCGGCATTGCGCACGCGACTGCAACTGGCGCTGCGCGCACGCGCGTTCGCGTCCGATACGCTGAAACTGCCGCGCAACAAGAGTTACACCACCTACGCCGACCTCCATCGCCCGTTCGTGATGTGGAATGTATTCGCGACGCCCGCGCTTTCATTGCAACCGGTGGAGCGCTGCTTCCTGTTCTCGGGTTGCGTCGCCTACCAGGGTTTTTATCACCACGATCGCGCCGAGGCCTTGGCCGAAAAGCTGCGACAGCAAGGCGACGACGTCTGGGTTGGCGGCGTAGCGGCGTATTCCACGTTGGGGCACTTCGCCGATCCGCTGCTCAGCACCATGAATCGCTGGAGCGACGACGAGATGATCGGCACGATCTTCCACGAACTCGCGCACCAGCAGTTTTACGTCAAGGGCCATACCGTCTTCAATGAGTCATTCGCGACCTTCGTGCAGCGCGAGGGTTTGCGCGAGTGGCACGCCGACAACCACTTGTCGCCATCCGATCCTGGTGATGCGAAACGCCAGGAGCAATTCACCGAGCTGGCGCTGGCGACGCGCGAGAAGCTGAAGGCGTTGTACGCCAGCGATGTTGCCGATGCGGTAAAGCGCGAACGCAAGGCGCAAATATTCGCCGACATGCGGCGCCACTACCGACACCTGCGCGATACCCAATGGCATGGACACCCGGGCTACGACCATTGGTTCGACACGCCGCCCAACAATGCCAAGCTGCTGCCCTTCGGGCTGTACAACCGCGGCGTGCCTGCGTTCGCCGCGCTGTTCAAACGCTGTGGCGGTGACTGGACACGCTTCTACGCCGCAGTTCGCAAAATCGGCGGCGAGCCCGAGGCACAACGCGATGCCTTTCTCGTGAATGCCGCGCATCCTGACACCGCCTCGCCCTGATTCAGGTCAAGACGCGCGGCGCGGCTCGCGCGCATGCTTGCGCGGTCTTCCCACTCGCGAGTCCGCGCATGAACACGCCTGCAGAAAGCACGACTCCCCAAACCGCGGCCTACACGCCCTACCCGTTCGACGCGCGCGCGATCGCGCATCGATTCCGCCACTCGGCGATCTTCGGTGCGCTCGACGCGTTGCAGGCCGGCGAGGCCATGCGCTTCGTCAACGACCACGATCCGATCCCGCTGCTGCACCAGATGCAGCAACGCTACGGCGATCGCATCGACGTGATCTACCAGGCCCGCGGTGGCGACGGCCCGGTGGTGATCGATTTCGTGGTCAGGCAGTAATGGCCTTCCCGGATTTCTTCGCCGAAGTGCCGGCGCTCCGGGTGCACGATGGCCTCGCGCAACTCTTGGGCGCCAGCGACGATGGCGTGATCGAGTACCACTACGCCGACGCGGTGAGGCTGGCCGGGCACTCCTGTCCCACCGTCGCCGGCGGGTGGCTCAGCGCGCGCGCGGCGCTGCGTCATTTGTATGGCGACGAGCTGCCCGAGCGCGGCGGCATCAGCGTGTACCTCAACGGTGCGGAGAACGCGGGTGTCACCGGCGTGATCGGCCAGGTGTTGACGCTGGTCACCGGCGCGGCCGCCGGAAACGGTTTCCACGGACTGGGTGGCCGTCATGTGCGCAGCAACCTTCTGCACTACGCGCAGGGCGACGTCCAAGGCGTGCGCTTCAAGCGCAACGACACCGGTGCCGAAGTCGAAATCGAAATCGACACCGGCCCGGTAGCGGCCGACCCCATGATGCGTTCGTTGATGCAGTTGTCCATGACCGACCAGGCCAACGCCGCGCAGCGCCGCGAATTCGGCCGCCTGTGGCAGGACCGCGTCCGCCGGATCCTGATCGACCACGCCGACGACCCGGCAGTGGTGAAGGTTCGAGCGTTCGCGTGAGCCAAGCCTTACCCTCTCCCTCCGGGAGAGGCGGAGCGAAGCGAACGCGCGCGCAGCGCCGGGTGAGCGTTCGCCTGCGCAGTGCACCTGGCGACTCGAAATCAATGTCGTCATTCCGGACGCGGCGAAACCACGACCGAGAGACGTCAGCCGTAGGACGGGAGAAGCGTAGCGAATCCCGCCGAGCCCGCGGCTGGCGGGTTGTCACCCGCCCTACAACAGCAGCGGTGCCGGGTTCACGAGCGCGCATCCGCACCCGGTGCTACGCCCCCCTGTCCCGGACGGGATAGGGGACAAAGCAGATCACAGCCCCCGCACCGCCTGCGCCACCGCGCGGAACAGCGCACGTCCCTTGTTCATCGTTTCTTCCCATTCCGCGGCAGGATCGGAGTCGTACACGATGCCGGCGCCGGCCTGCACGTGCAGGCGGCCGTCCTGGATCACGGCGGTGCGGATCGCGATTGCGGTGTCGGCGTTGCCCCACCAGCCGATCCAGCCGATCGCGCCGGAATAGATGTTGCGCTTGAAGGGTTCCAGTTCCTGGATGATTTCGATGGCGCGGATCTTGGGCGCGCCGGACAGCGTGCCGGCCGGGAAGGTCGCGCGCAGCACGTCCATGTAGCTGGTGCCGGGACGCAACGTGCCCTGCACCTGGGACACGATGTGCATCACGTGCGAGTAGCGCTCGATCGCGAACGAATCGCTGACCTCGACGCTGCCGGTTTCGCTGATGCGACCGATGTCGTTGCGGCCGAGATCGATCAGCATCAGGTGCTCGGCGCGTTCCTTGGGATCGGCCAGCAGTTCCTTTTCCAGCGCTGCGTCTTCCTCGAGCGTCGCGCCACGTTTTCGGGTGCCTGCGAGTGGTCGCACGATGACCTTGCCGTCTTTAAGGCGCGCCAGGATTTCCGGCGACGAACCGACGATCTGGGTTTCACCGAGATCGAAGAAGTACATGTATGGCGACGGATTCAACGCACGTAGCGCGCGATACACATCCACCGGTCGCGCGTTGAAACCGATGCTGAGGCGTTGCGAGGGCACGACCTGGAACACGTCGCCGGCGCGGATGTGTTCCTTGCAGCGTTCCACCATCGCCTCGAAGGCTTCTTTCGTGAACGAGGATTTGAAATCGCGTTCGTCCAGCACGGCACCATGGGTAGGTTGCGGATAAGCCGCGCCGCCCTGACGCAGGTGGTGCGCCAGGGCATCCAGCCGTCGTTGGGCGCGCGCATACGCGTGCGGACGCGCGGGATCGGCGTGCACGATCAGGTACAGGCGGCCTTTCAGGTTGTCGAATACCGCGACTTCCTCGGCCAGCACCAGGAGAATGTCCGGCGTGCCGAGTTCGTCGGCCCGATCCCAGTTCGCGAGGCGCGGCTCGGCGTAGCCGACCGTTTCGAAACCGAAATAACCGACCAGCCCACCGGTGAATGCCGGCAGGTCCGGCAAGTGCGGCACGTGATATTGGGCGCGCAGACGCTCGACCTCCGCAAGCGGATCATCCACCTCGCGCGTCTCGACGACCGAACCCTCTTGGATCACGGTCAAGGTGTGTGCGCGAAAACTGAAGATGCGACGCGCCGGCAAGCCGATGATCGAATAGCGCCCCCAGTTCGCGCCGCCCTCCACCGACTCCAGCAGGAAGGTGTACGGCCCGTCGGCGAGTTTCAGGTACACCGACAGCGGCGTGTCGAGATCCGACAGCACCTCGCGCACCAGCGG
>DAIUEL010000230.1:0-4025 GCA_036845145.1 Rhodanobacteraceae bacterium
TGGTCGCCGTGGGTCAGCAGCACGCGGTCGCCTTCGACGAGGTCGCCGCGCTGGAACAGTTGGCGGACGGCTTCGCGCACCACCAGCGCAGGATACGTATCGTGGCCGGCGAACGGGATCGGCCGGACATCGCGCAGCAGCAGCATGCGGCGGCGTGCTTCCGCGCTGGGCGTCAATGCGTAGATGGGCACCGACGAGCGGTAGCGCGACAGCCATTGCGCGGTGGTGCCCGATTCGGTCAGCGCGACGATGGCGCGGATCGGCATCTGCGTGGCCAGGAACATCGCGGCCATCGCGATGGCCTGGTCGGTGCGGTCGAGGCGGTGGGTGAGGGCGGAAATGTCCTCGGTCGGCTCGAACTGGCGCTCGGCGCCGAAACAGATCCGGCTCATCGCGGCGACGGCGAGGTCGGGGTGTTTGCCGGCCGCGGATTCCGCCGACAGCATCACCGCGTCGCTGCCGTCCAGCACCGCGTTGGCGACGTCCAGCACTTCGGCCCGCGTCGGGATGGGCGATTCGACCATGGATTGCAACATCTGCGTCGCGGTGATCACGGCGCGGTTGCGCGCCAGCGATTCACGGATGATCTTCTTTTGCAGGCCCGGCAATTCGGCGTCGCCGATTTCGACGCCCAGGTCGCCGCGGGCGACCATCACCGCGTCGGAGGCATCGATGATTTCTTCCAGTTTCTCGATGGCCTCGGCGCGTTCGATTTTCGCGACCAGCCAAGCGTTGCCACCAGCCTCGCGCAACAGATTGCGCGCTTCCTCGATGTCGGCCGCGGAGCGCACGAACGATACCGCGAGGAAGTCGGCGCGAAGTTGCGCCGCGAGTTTGATGTCGGCGCGGTCCTTGTCCGACAGTGCACCCAGCGACAGCCCGCCACCCTTGCGGTTGAGGCCCTTGCGGTCCGACAACTTGCCGCCCACCGCGACCCGGCAATGGATTTGTTCGCCCTCGATGCCCTTGACTTCGAGTTCGATCAATCCGTCGTCCAGCAACAGCCGGTCGCCTTCCTTCACATCCTGCGGCAGGCCGAGATAACTGACGCCCACGCGCGTGGTATCGCCGGGCGGGGCTTCGGCCCGGCAATCCAGCGTGAAATCGGTGTCGGGTTCGAGTTGCACCGGGCCCGTGGCGAATTTTTCGATGCGGATCTTGGGGCCTTGCAGGTCCGCCAGCACGCCGACTTCGCGATTCAGGTTCGCTGCGGCCGCGTGCGCTTCACGCGCGCGGCGCAGGTGATCCTCGGGTTTGCCGTGCGACAGGTTCAGGCGCACCACGGCCACGCCTTCGCGCAGGATGTTTTCCAGCATCCCGGGCGCGTCGGTGGCCGGGCCGAGGGTGGCGACGATGCTGGTGCGGCGGGTCTTGTTGTTCATCCCGCCACGCTAACATGTTTTTTTTGCGATCATCCATGATCGCTGCCTCGTTGTGACTGGTGAGCGCTTAGAACTTCGGTTTTTCCGGCGCCTGTCGGTAGCGCTCGACGGACTCGCGGATTTCTGCGCGCGCGGCGGCGGCATCTCCCCAGCCCACGATCTTCACCCACTTGCCGGATTCGAGGTCCTTGTAGTGTTCGAAGAAGTGCGCGATGCGGTCGCGCCAGTGCTGCGGCGCGTCGTTGATGTCGCGGATGTGCGCGTAGCCCTTGAACACCTTGTCGTCGGGCACGACGATCAGCTTGGTGTCGTGGCCGGCCTCGTCGTCCATGTTCAACATGCCCACGGGCCGGCAACGCACCGCCGATCCCGCGATCAGCGGCAGCGGCAGCAGCACCAGCGCGTCAACCGGATCACCATCGCCTGACAGCGTGTTCGGGACGTAGCCGTAATTGCAGGGGTAACGCATCGGGGTCGACAGTACGCGATCGACGAAGATCGCGCCGGATGCCTTGTCCACCTCGTACTTGACGGGCTCGGCGTCCTTCGGGATTTCGATCACGACGTTGATGTCGTCCGGCACGTCGCGGCCGGCGGAGACGAGGTCCAGGCCCATGGTTGAAGTCCTTGCGAAAAGCGTGCCATTTTACGACAGCAGGCACCCCGTTTCGTCCTGGACAAAAAGCCCGCAAGATCGGGGCTTTGTTGCGTGCGGGCTACGCCGCTTCGGTCGAAGCCGCTGTGGCGGGAAGTCAGACCAGAGAAGGCTGTTCGCCTGGAAATTCGGAGCGGCTCCGGTTCAGCGCGTGTGGGGCATGCCGTGACCGGGGACGATCACAACAACTTGTCCCACAGGAAATCGTAAGCGAGCGCGTGCATGGTCGCCGACTGCCGGTTGTCGGCGCCGGCGCCGTGGCCGCCTTCGGTGTTCTCGTAGAACCACACGTTCTTGTAGCCCATCGCCTCCATCTTCGCGGCCATCTTGCGTGCCTGCGCGGGGCCGACGCGATCGTCGCTGGTCGTGGTGTAGAACAACACGTCGGGGTAGTGCATGTCGGGCTTGACGTTCTGGTACGGCGAAAAGGTCTTGATGAACGCCCACTGCTCGGGATCGTCGGGGTCACCGTACTCGGCAATCCACGATGCACCGGCCGAAAGATGCGTGTAGCGATTCATGTCGAGCAGCGGCACTTCGCAGGCGATCGCGCCGTAGAGCTGCGGATATTGCGTCAGCATGTTGCCCATCAACAGGCCACCGTTGCTGCCGCCCTCGGCGCCGAGGTGCTGCGGCGAAGTCACGCCGCGCTTGATCAAATCTTCCGCGACCGCGGCGAAATCCTGGTACGCCTTCGGACGGTTGGCCTTGAGCGCAGCCTTGTGCCATGACGGGCCGTATTCGCCGCCACCGCGGATGTTGGCGACGACGTACACGCCGCCGCGCTCCAGCCATGCACGGCCGATCGAGCCGGAGTAACGCGGTGTCAGTGATACCTCGAAACCGCCGTAGCCGTATTCGAGCGTGCGGTTCTTGCCATCGAGCTTCATGTGCTTCGGCGCGATCTCGAAGTACGGCACGCGGGTGCCGTCTTTCGACGTCACGAAATGCTGGCTGACCTCGAACTTCGAGGCGTCGAAGAACGCCGGTTCCTGCTTGATCACCCTCGCGGGCTGGCTGCCGAGCACGCCGCGCTCCAGCGACGGCGGATCGAGGAAGCCGGTCACCGTGAGCCAGTATTCGTCGGAATGGTCGGGGTCGGTGTCGACCACCGCGACCGTACTGAACTTCGGCGCGCCCGGCAATGCCTGGTGCTGCCATGCGCCATTACCGGATGCGGGCGGCGTCAGCACGTCGAGGCGGCTTTTCACATCATCCAGCACGTCGAGGATCAGGTGGTGCTGCGTCCACGAATAGCTCGCGAGCGCGGTGTGCGCATCCGGCGTGAACAGCGCGGTGAAGTCGCGCTTGCCAACCATGAAATCATCGAAGTTCATCGCGATCAGCGCACCGGCAGGCCAGGTCTTGCCGCCTGTGGTCCACGGCGATTTTGTTTGCACCAGCAGCCACTGGCGGTGCACGTCGGCGTTGGCGTCTTCCGGCACGTCGACCTTGGCGAGCTTGCCGCTCTTGCGCAGGTACATGTCGCCGTGGAAGAAATCCTTCTGCACGGAAACGAAGTCGCGCTCGAAGCCCTTCGTGCGATCGTGGTACGCACCGATTGCGAGATCGCTCGGCTTGCCTTCGTACACGACGGTTGCCGCCGCAAGCGGCGTGCCGCGCGTCCATTCCTTGACGATGCGCGGGTAGCTCGACTTGGTCATCGAGCCTGGACCGAAGTCGGTGCCGACGTATATGTGGTCGGCGTCGATCCAGCCGATTTCGGTCTTCGCGACCGGCAGGAAGAAACCGCCTCTCACGAATGATTTCGACGGCATGTCGAACTCGCGCACTTCCACCGCGTCGCCGCCCCCGGGCGACAGCCGCACCAGGCAATGCACGTACTCGGGCTTCATGCATTCGGCGCCCTTGAAGACCCACTTCTTGTCCTCGGACTTGTTGAGCGCGTCGACGTCGAGCACCGTTTCCCACTTCGGATCGGCTTTCTCGTACTCGGCCAGGGTGGTGCGCCGCCAGATGCCGCGTGG
>DAIUEL010000231.1:0-4020 GCA_036845145.1 Rhodanobacteraceae bacterium
GGGCGTCCTCAAGGCCCCGCTCTCGCGGGGCCTTTTTTTCGCGCGTGCCCTAAAGGCCGAACAGGCGCACCGAAAGTGGGGTATTCGAGTGTTGCCCTTTCGGGCAGAGTGTCTATCGTGGCGTGTGCAAGAGCGACCGCTCGCCGCAAACGTCCGCTACAGGTTTGGCATGAACGCAGATTCGCTTCCGGATACCGACCGCCGTCCACCCGTCGCGCCCGAGTTCGAATGGCAGTACGAGGGACGCATCGTCGTGCTCGACAACGGCGCCCGCATGCCCATCATGCCTGCCTTCGATCGGCTGATGGCGCTGAACGCGTTTGCCGTGGTGGTACTCGATCCCGCGAGCATCCTGCATAGCAACAAGAACATCAAGGAGCTGCCGGAATTCCAGGTCTTCGGTCACGCGACGCTCGGCAGCGGTGAAGACGCCACGCTGTACGCCTGCATGGACCCGCTGGAAAGCGCAACGCTCGAGCCGGTGATTGCCGATGCCCTTCCCGAGCGGACCCGCCTGCGCCGCAAAGTCATCGCGGAACTGCCCGTCAGTACCCTGCAGCTCGACGCGATCGAGGGGCTCGACTACATCGACTGGCTGCTGCTGGACGACCGCAACGACATCCTGTCCGCGCTCGAACACGGCACCCAGGCCTTGACCCATACCTCGCTGGTGGACATCCGTATTCCCTTCCGTGATGCGTATGCCGGGCAGTCGCGTTTCCTGCAAGCGATCCCCTGGATGCAGGCGCACGGCTTCACCTTCCACGGCTTTGCCAACACCGGCCACCGGAGTCTGCTTCCGGAGGGCAAGTTTTTCGCCAAGAACAAGGCCACGCGCTGGGATTGGGCCGACGCAATTTTCCTGCCGGACGCATCGCGTTTGGCCGGAATGGATCACGTGCGTACGACCAAGCTCGCGTGCGTAGCCGACCTGGCCTACGGGATGCACGACCTGGCCGCCGAGCTGCTTGGGCGGGTGGATCCCGACGCCGCCTCGCGCTATCTGGACGCGCGCGGTTACGTCAGCCCGTATTTCAAGGAACCCGACACGTTCACGCTCACCGCCGCCAATGCGCCGATACCGTGGACGGACCTGCGGGTCGATGACCCCCTTTCGCGCGCCGAAGGTGAAACGCCATGAGCAAACGTCGCCCGGCCCACGGTGAGCCTTCGGCCGTCTCGAGATCCCGGCGGCCCTCGTCCGCCGCGCAGAAGCACCTCAAGGAAGCGGAAAGGCTGCTCCGCGACGGCAAACCGCAAGCAGCGACGGCGCAGTTCCAGCGCGCCGTCAACGCCGATCCTCGTAACGCCGACCTGCGCTACAAATTCGGCAAGCACCTGCTAGGCCAGCACGAGCAGGAACTGGGCATTCTCCAGCTTGAACACGCGCTCCGGCTCAATGATCATGCCGCCGCGCCCCTGCTCGAGCTCGGGCAGGCGTACACCGCAACGAACCGCTTCGCCGATGCACAGGTGCTGCTGGACAAGGCGCTCACGGTCGCCGCGAACGCCTCGCAGACGCACCTCATCTACGGCACGTTCCTGCACAAGCAAGGCAAGCTGCCCGATGCGGTCGCACACTTCCGCAAGGCGCTGACCCTAATGCTCGAACGCGCCGCGGAAGCGACGGTTCCCAAGCCCAAGCAGGATTTCGACAAGCCGGAAGTGGAACGCCTGCTATGGACCACGCTGAGCCAGCTTGCGCTCGCCGGTGTGCACGCGTTCGCCGCGTTCGGAACCTTGCTCGGGATCGTGCGCGAGGGCGGACTGCTGCCCTTCGACAAGGATCTCGACCTGGGGCTGCCGCACAACGAACTCGATCTCGCCACACGCTGCCTCGTCGCCAACGGCTGGGCCGAGGTCCCCCACTCGTTCGCCGTGAATCCGCGCAGTTTCCTGCACCTCAAACTGCAGGTCACCATCGACGTCACCGGTTTCGCGGTCGACCCGCAGTCCGGCGCCACTTACGAAGGCATCTGGATCGAAGGCATTCCTGCCGAATGGAATCGGCTGACGCGCTGGGACACGATTGATCTGGTGAAAGGCACATCACCCGAAGGAAGCCCGATCTGGAGCCTTGCCGATCCCGAGGCGTGGCTGCATACCCTTTACGGGGATTGGCGCACGCCGGACCCGGATTTCGACACGATCATTGCCGCCAAGAATCTTTGCGGATTCTCGCTGATGACCCAGTGCTACGCCTTGGGACGCATCTACGCCCGGTGGGAATCGGGCAACCTGCGCAAGGCGCTGGCGGCCGCGCGACACAGTCTTCGCCATTTGCCGGATGACGAGTTGCTGCTCGAGGTGGAGCAACGCCTGGCCAACATGACGAGCGAATCATCCCGGGCCCGGATGAGCGCGGCATGAGCAAATGCATTGCCATCATCCTCGCCGGCGGCGGCGGCACCCGCTCGGGATTCACCCAGCCCAAGCAGCTCGCTAAACTCGCTGGGCAGCCGCTGATCGCGCACACGCTAGAGCGTTTCCAGACCCATCCCGGCATCGACGAGATCACGATCGTCACCAGCAGCGCCTGCGCCGACCGGATCGAATCGCTGGTGTGCAGCAGCCGCTTCGACAAGGTGCGCCGGGTACTGCTGGGCGGCTCCGAACGCCACGAGTCATCGTGGGCGGCGATCCGCGCGTATGAAGAAGACGCGCAACGGGGCGGACTGAAGCTGCTTTTCCATGACGCGGTACGTCCGCTGATCAGCCACCGCATCATCAGCGACGTGATCGCGGCGCTCGATCATTACAACGCGGTGGACACGGCGGTGCGTGCCACCGATACGGTGTTGATCGCCAATCCCGACACCGACAACCTCGAATCGATTCCCGACCGGCGCACCGTGCGGCTGGGACAGACGCCGCAGGGCTTCCGCTACGAAACCATCCGCAAGGCTTACGAGCTGGCGGCGCGCGATCCACAATTCCATACCACCGACGATTGTGGCGTGGTGCTGAAATACCTTCCCGAAGAACGCATCCACGCGGTGGATGGCTCGTTCTCGAACATGAAGCTGACCTATGCCGAAGACCTGCTGCTGCTGGACAAGCTGATGCAGACGAGCGCCGGCAAGCGGCTCGACGCGCAGCCGGAAAACCTGCGACTTTCGGACCTGGCCAAACGCAGCATCGTGATCATCGGCGGGACCAGCGGCATCGGCGCGGCAATGGCACGGCTGGCCACGGCGTATGGCGCCAACGTGCACGCCGTGGCGCGCTCGACGGGCGTTGACGTCACGCGCAGCGAGACCTTGCGCGCGACCTTCGAAGAGGCAAGCAATGCGCACGGCCGCATCGATGCGGTGGTGAATGCCGCGGCGATACTCGACCGCAAACCGTTGATCAACATGTCGGACGAAGACGTCAGCGCGAGCGTCAATACCAACATCACCGGCGCGATCAATGTTGCACGACTCGCGTTCGAACACCTGCGCACGACGCGCGGGCACCTGATGATGTTCACCTCCAGCTCGTACACCTACGGCCGCGCGTTCTATTCGACCTACAGTTCTTCCAAGGCGGCGGTCGTGAACCTCACGCAGGCCTTGGCGGACGAGTGGTCCGAGGCGGGCATCAAGGTCAACTGCATCAATCCCGGCCGCACCGCTACGCCGATGCGCACCCAGGCGTTCGGCATCGAAAGTCCGGACTCGCTGCTGGATCCCGATGATGTCGCGCGCCGCGCACTGGGCGTGCTGGTGGGCCATTCCAGCGGTCTCGTGTACGACGTGATCCAGCGCTGACACGGCGCGAGGCTCCCGCAGTCCATCCTGGTTCGTTGCCCGTCCACCCCGAGTGGTGGTTCCCCTCGGAACGGGCGGTTTTGTCGTGCCGACATATCCAGCGGCGTGATCGCCCCGGCGCAATCTTTTCCTTCTGCGTATTCGAGAGACGCGTTCGAACTAACCGCAACCGTGGGCATTCCGCGACGCGTGCCGCAGTTTCGATGCGTGCGCCTCTAAAGAAATCTTCCGTCGCGCCGAAAAACATTCACGAAGGCTGGCAGCGTGG
>DAIUEL010000232.1:0-4019 GCA_036845145.1 Rhodanobacteraceae bacterium
GCAAGGAACTGGCCGAAGCCAACACGCGCGCCGATGACGAGGTGAAGAAGGCGCGCGCGGAAGCGGCGGTCATCATCGAGCGCGCCAACCAGCAGGCCGGGCAGATCGTCGACAAGGCGCGCATCGATGCGCTCGCCGAAGCGGCACGCCAAAAGGCCGCGGCCCAGGCCGACATCGAGAATATGGCCCACCGCGCGCGTGCGGAACTGCGCGGCCAGGTCGCGGCGCTGGCGGTACAAGGCGCCGAAAAGATCCTGGGTCGAGAGATCAATGCCGGCACGCACAAGGCGTTGCTCGATGAATTGGTGGCCGAGATCTGATCCATGACGCAGCCCCTTACCATTGCTCGTCCCTACGCCCGCGCCGCGTACGAAATCGCGTCTGCGCACGGCGCTCAGAGCGAGTGGGCGGAAAAGCTTGCGTTCGCGGCGGAAGTCGCGGTCGATCCGCAGGTCGTCGCACTGTTTGGCGATCCACGGTTGTCTCCGCAAGCATTGGCTTCGCTGTTCGTGCGCGGTGATGATGGCGCGGAATCGGAGTTCTCTCGCTTCATCGGCGTGCTGGCCGACAACCGCCGTCTGCGCGAATTGCCGGAAATCGCGGCGCTGTTCGAGCAGATGAAGCGCGACGCCGAACACGTGCTGCGCGTGCGCGTACGCAGCGCGGTGCCGCTGGACGATACCGACGCCGCGCGGCTGATCGACGCGCTGAAGCGCCGCTTCAACAGTGACATCGAACTCGAACGCAGCATCGATTCTTCGGTGATGGGCGGCGCGGTGATCGACGCCGGTGAAACGGTGATCGACGGATCGCTCAAGAGCCGCCTCGCCAAACTCGAAACCGCGTTGACACAGTAGAGACGGGAACAGAAAGTCAGGAATCGGGAATCGAAAAAGCAAAAGCCACCAGCTCGCCGCTCGACGATTCGATTCCCGATTCACCATTCCCGGAAGACATACGAAGAAGCTATGCCGGCGCCGCAAGGCACCGACAAACAGGAACCCAAAACCATGGCCACCACACTCAATCCTTCCGAAATCAGCGAGCTGATCAAGAGCCGCATCGAACAGTTCAAGCTTTCCGCGGAAACCCGCAACGAAGGCACGCTCACCAGCGTGTCGGACGGCATCGTGCGCATCCACGGCTTGAACGACGTGATGGCCGGCGAAATGATCGAGCTGCCGGGCGACACGTATGCGCTGGCGCTGAACCTCGAACGTGATTCGGTCGGCGCGGTGGTGCTCGGCAAGTACGAGCATCTGTCGGAAGGCAACACCGCCAAGACCACCGGGCGCATCCTGGAAGTGCCCGTCGGTCCCGAAATGCTCGGTCGTGTGGTCGATGCGCTCGGTCACCCGATCGATGGCAAGGGCCCGGTCAACACGCATCTCGCCTCCCCGGTGGAAAAGGTCGCGCCAGGCGTGATCTGGCGCCAGTCGGTGTCGCAGCCGGTGCAGACCGGCTACAAGTCGGTCGACTCGATGATCCCGATCGGCCGCGGCCAGCGCGAGTTGATCATCGGCGACCGCCAGACCGGCAAGTCCGCGCTCGCGGTCGACACCATCATCAACCAGAAGGGCACCGGGGTTAAGTGCATTTACGTCGCGATCGGACAGAAGCAGTCCTCGATCGCGAACGTGGTGCGCAAGCTGGAAGAGCACGACGCGCTCGCGCACACGATCATCGTCGCGGCCTCGGCATCCGAATCGGCGACGATGCAGTACATCGCGCCTTATGCCGGTTGCGCGATGGGCGAATACTTCCGCGACCACGGTGAAGATGCGCTGATCATCTACGACGACTTGACCAAGCAGGCCTGGGCGTATCGCCAGATCTCGCTGCTGCTGCGCCGCCCGCCGGGCCGCGAGGCATATCCGGGCGACGTGTTCTACCTGCATTCGCGCCTGCTGGAACGCGCGGCGCGCGTCAACGCCGAATGGGTCGAAAAGGAAACCCATGGCGAAGTGAAGGGCAAGACCGGTTCGTTGACCGCGCTGCCGATCATCGAAACGCAGGCAGGCGACGTGTCCGCGTTCGTGCCGACCAACGTAATCTCGATCACCGACGGCCAGATCTTCCTCGAAACCGATTTGTTCAACGCCGGTATCCGCCCGGCCGTGAACGCCGGCATCTCGGTGTCGCGCGTGGGCGGCGCGGCCCAGACCAAGATCATCAAAAAGCTGTCCGGCGGCGTGAAGCTGGCGCTGGCGCAGTACCGCGAACTCGCGGCGTTCGCGCAGTTCGCATCCGACCTCGATGCGGCGACCCGCGCGCAACTGGAGCGCGGTCAGCGCGTCACCGAGCTGATGAAGCAGAAGCAGTATTCGCCGCTTTCCATCGCGCAGTTGGCGGTTTCGCTGTACGCGGCGGAGAAGGGTTATCTGGATGACGTGCCGCTGGCACAGATCCTTCCGTTCGAACACGCCCTGCACCAGTTCATGCAGGCGAACCATGGCGACCTGATGAAGAAGATCGTGGATAGCGGTGACTGGAACGCCGATATCGAAGGTACCTTCAAGTCGGCGCTGGACGAGTTCAAGAAAACGGGAAGTTGGTGAACGTAGGGCGGGAGCAGCGATAGCGAATCCCGCCGGTCGACGAGGCCGCAGGCGGGTTGTCACCCGCCCTACAGAGAAGAGCACATGGCAGGCGCAAGAGAAATCCGGACCAAGATCAAGAGCGTCGCGAACACCCGCAAGGTGACGAGCGCGCTGCAGATGGTGTCCGCGTCCAAGATCCGCAAGGCGCAGGACCTGATGCAGACCTCGCGCCCGTACGCGCTGCACATCCGCAACGTGATCGCGCATATCGCGCAGGCGTCGCCGGACTACCAGCATCCGGCGCTGCGCGAACGCGAGATCAAGCGGGTGTGCTATCTGGTGGTCTCGACCGATCGCGGCTTGTGCGGCGGCTTGAACGCCAACCTGTTCCGCAAGGTGTTGGCCGACATCCACGACTGGCAGCAGAAGGGCGTCGGGGTCGAGATCATTGCGATCGGGCAGAAGGCCGCGCAGTTCTTCCGCCACATCAAGGTGGACCTGGTCGGCACGATCACGCACCTCGGTGACCATCCGCGCCTGGAAAAATTGATCGGCGTGATGAAGATCGCCGATGACGGTTTCATGCAGGGCAAACTCGACCGCGTGTATCTCTGCTACAACCAGTTCGTCAACACCATGACCCAGCGCGCGACGGTGGACGTGCTGTTGCCGCTGCCGGCGGTGGCCGAGGAAATCAAGACGGCCGCGGGCGACGAGTTGCATCCAGCTTCGGGCGACGCCAAGGTCGAACGCGCGACCAGTTGGGATTATCTGTACGAACCGGACGCCGAAACGGTGATCCGGCACGTGCTGAATCGCTATTTCGAAGGCATGGTGTACCACGCGACCCTGGAGAACCTCGCCAGCGAGCATGCGGCACGGATGGTGGCCATGAAGGCGGCGTCCGACAACGCGACCAAGGCCATCGATACCCTGACGTTGATCTACAACAAGGCGCGCCAGGCCGCCATCACCCAGGAAATTTCCGAAATCGTCGGTGGTGCTGCGGCCGTTGGCGGCTGATTTTCATTTCCTTCTCCCGCCGGGAGAGGGTGGCGTGAAGCGTCGGATGAGGGT
Organism: Rhodanobacteraceae bacterium; assembly: GCA_036845145.1. Taxonomy (GTDB): domain Bacteria; phylum Pseudomonadota; class Gammaproteobacteria; order Xanthomonadales; family Rhodanobacteraceae; genus 66-474. The sequence goes on from DAIUEL010000232.1 coordinate 3,618, forward strand.
CCGGCTCGCATCATCAGGCAATCGCAAAACCGAACCCTCACCCCTGCCCCTCTCCGGAGGGAGAGGGGTTCAATTTGAATTGAGTCGAGGATTACACAATGAGCCAGGGCAAGATCGTTCAAATCATTGGCGCGGTGGTCGACGTCGAGTTTCCGCGCGACGCGGTGCCGAAGGTCTATGACGCGCTCAAGGTGCAAGGCACCGCGGTCACGCTGGAAGTCCAGCAGCAGTTGGGCGACGGCGTGGTGCGCACGATTGCGCTGGGTTCCACCGACGGCCTGAAGCGCAACCTCGAGGTCACCAATACCGGCGCGTACATCAAGGTGCCGGTGGGCAAGGCCACGCTGGGCCGCATCATGAACGTGCTGGGCGAGCCGATCGACGAGCGCGGTGCGGTCAACG
>DAIUEL010000233.1:0-3956 GCA_036845145.1 Rhodanobacteraceae bacterium
CCGGCAGCGTGTTGTGGGGCTGGAGCTTCGCGAAGGACCTGCGCGTCACCGCCAGTTACGGGACAGCATTTCGCGCGCCCACGTTCAACGACCTGTACTACCCCGGCTTTTCCAATCCGAACCTGCGGCCGGAAAGGTCGCGTAACATCGAAGTTGGCTTGCGCGGGACGCCCGGTTGGGGGCATTGGTCGCTGTCGGTCTATCGCAACGATGTCAGCGACATGATCGCGTGGGATGCCGCGCTCAACCTGCCGAACAACATCGATCGGGCGCGCATCACTGGGCTCGAAGGCGTGGTCGGCGGCAAGCTGGTCGGATGGGACGTGCGCGCGACTGCGACCCTGATGAATGCGCGAGACAATGCTGCGGGCGGCTTCTACGACGGCAACGATTTGCCGCGGCGTCCGCGCCAGAGCGCGCGCTTCGACGCCGACCGCAGCTTCGGCAGTTTCAGTTTCGGTGCAAGCTGGTATCTTGCGGCGCGCACCTGGGACGACATCGCCAACCAGCATCCGCTGGGCGGTTACGCGCTCACCAATTTGCGCGCGGGCTGGCAATTCGATCGCGACTGGAAGTTGCAGTTGGCGCTCGACAATGTCTTCGACAAGCAATACGAGACGGCCTGGTTCTACAACCAGCCGGGTCGCAATGTCATGCTGATGCTGCGTTGGAGTCCCGGCCATGATTGAAAAGCTGCTGTTGCCGTGAACGATGTACCGACACCCATCCTGCTGTCCTGGAGTGGCGGCAAGGACTGCCTGATGGCACTCGCGGCGCTGCGTGTCGATCCGGCGTGGCGGGTCGTCGCGCTGCTCACGACGATCACCGGCGGGTTCGAACGGGTCTCGATGCATGGCATCCGGCGCGACGTCCTGCACGCCCAGGTCGCAGCGATCGGACTTCCGCTGATCGAATGCAGGATCGATTGGCCATCCAGCAATGCCGCCTACGAAGCCGCGCACGCCAACGCGCTGCGGCAGGCCGGCGAGCGCTGGCCCGGCCTCCGCCATTGCGCGTTCGGGGATCTGTTTCTCGAGGACGTACGCGCGTATCGCGAACGGCAACTCGCGAGCGCTGGCTGGCGCGGGGTGTTTCCGCTTTGGGGCGCGGATACCCGTGAACTATCGCGAAGGTTTTATGCGCAGGGACACCGCGCGGTGCTGACGTGCGTGGATACCGAGCAACTCCACGGCTCGTTCAGCGGTCGCGAGTACGACCCGTCGCTACTCGACGAATTGCCCGCCACGATCGATCCCTGCGGCGAGCGGGGCGAATTCCACACACTCACTTATGCCGGTCCATTGTTCGCCGAGCCTTTGCGTCTCGAGCGCGGCGAATCGACGTTGCGCGACAACCGATTCCAATACACCGACTTCAAATTGCCTGCGTAGATTGGGCTGCTGCCAGCTTCATCGGCGGAAGCCCAACGAGGATCTGTTGCGCACGCGTTGGGTTTCGCCGGATGAAGCCGGCTCAGCGCCAACCTGCGAGCGCCGCGTCACCGCGAATGCGCCGGTTCACTCGCGATGTAACGCCAATGCCACGGCTCGTACTCGTAGCCGTATTTGTTGCCGGGCGGAAACGAGAGATGGAAGCCGAACGCGGCGCCGTGCTGTTGCAGCCAGGTGAACGCCTCGCTCCTGGCGAAGCTGCCGTCCGCCGCCGGTACGCCGGGTGTCGTCAGGTCGACTGCGCAACCGGTCTGGTGTTCGCTGTAGCCCGGCACCGCGTTGATCGACAGCGCCTTCTGGATCGTCATGCCGTTTTTCAATTTCCGGCGGATCAGGCCCGTCTGGTAATTCATGCTGCGGAAGCCGGAGACCGTTTGCAGCTTCACGCCATCGCGCGCGGCGGCGGCGAACATGCGCTTCAGCGCCGCGGCGGCTGGCGCCACCATCTCGACCTTGCGCCCGTACACGTCGCGGGGTGCCTGCACCAGACCCTTGCCTTCGGGCAGCGGCACCAGGTTGTGCTTCGCCGTGTAATCGGGCGGAATACCCAGTCCGCGATTCACCTCCTCGACGTGCGCAACCCAGGCGTCCGGCTGCGACGGCCACGTGGCCGGGCACTGCGGCGCAGGCGCCTTTGCGGCGTGCGCGGCAGGCAGGGCGGCGGCGATCATCACGGCGAAGCTTGCGAAGCGGAGGCGAGGCATCGGGTTTCCTTGGGGCACGAAAGCCCGCATGATAGGCGGCGCGCCCGAATGCGCGCCTAACCGCGCGTCGTACACGGCCGCAGCGGTATCATGAAGGAATCGTCTTCAGGTATTGCACGCGATGCCCATCTACGTTTTTCGCTGTGACGAGTGCGGGGAAAAATTCGAACGCCTGCAGAAGCTGTCCGATCCCGATCCCGACGTCTGCCCGAATTGCGGCAAGCCGCACGCGGTACGCCGGCAGGTGACCGCGCCGGCGTTTCGCCTCGCCGGCAGCGGCTGGTACGAAACCGACTTCAAATCCGACAAGGAAAAGAAGCACAACCTTGCCGGCGACGGGTCCAGGCCGAAAAACGCATCGCGCGACAAGCCGGCTGAATCGGCCAAGAGCGGCTCCGGCGAAGCGGCCAAGTCCGCGTCCACCGGCAAGGCCGCAGGCTCGGGCAGCGACTGAAGCGCGCGCAGCCGACGTTCAGTTTCGGAGATGGAAACTGGCGGCCACACCGACGGGAGGGCCGCGTCATGCGCAAGCTTGCGTTGATCGTTGCGGGTGCAGGGATGGCGTTTGCTGGCGCCGCGATGGCGCAGGTCACCTACAGCAACCGGCCGCCGCCGCCCCCGCCAAACCACTATCCGAACCAGCCGCCGCCGGGGTACGGCCAGCCGCCAGGTTACGGCCAGCAGACGGTTTCCTGCGGCAGTCCGCAATATCACTTGTTGCGCTGCCCGGTGCCGCCCGGCTGGGGTGGCGTGCGCATCGTCCAGCAGACTTCGAAAGCCGCCTGCATCGAAGGCCAGACCTGGGGCTACGATCGTGGCGGCGTCTGGGTCGACAAGGGCTGCGGCGGCGTGTTTGCGCCCGGCAATGGCGGCGGCTGGCAACCCGGGCCGGGCTGGGATCGCGAATTCATGGTGCCGTGCGGCAGTCCGCAGTACCGCCGCTACTTTTGCCAAGTCGATGTCGGCGCGCGCGGACAGGTGCGTCTGCAGCGCCAGTATTCCGATGCCGCGTGCATCGAAGGCCAGACGTGGGGCTGGAACCGCGCGGGCATCTGGGTGGACAAGGGCTGTGGCGGGCATTTCATCGTGTCGCGACGCTGGTGATGGCCGCGACAATCGTGGCTGAATCCGTGCACCGGTTGGCGCGGGCGTTTCGCGCCAATCGGCTAAACTTCGCCGATATTTCCGGGTAGACAGAAGCCTTGTCCTGGTTCAAAAGCGCGCGCGGGTTCGTCGCCCGTGTCTGGCCATTCGCACGCTGGCCCGTCCTGATCGGCATCGGGTTCGCGATCGGATTCGTGGTGCCGTACACGCTGGTGCTCGATCACCGCGTCAAGACACGCGTCACCGAAATCGATTTCACCCAGCCGACGCGGGTGTATGGCAGGCCGCAACTGCTGGAAGCCGGCGTGCCGATGAACAAGGCCACGCTGACGCTGGAACTTCAGATGGCCGGCTATACCGAGGCCGCGCACGTGGCGCACGTGCCCGGGACGTACAGCCTCGACGGTGACAAGTTCATCATCGCCTCGCGCGGCTACATGGATCCGGTCGGCGGCGAACTGCCGCGCCGGGTGCGCGTGGCCTTGGGTTCCGGAAACATCCAGTCGGTGTTCGATCTCACCGCGGACAAGCCGCTGCGCAAGACGCATCTCGATCCTGCGCGCATCGCGACGCTGTACGGCAGCGAGCAGGAAGAACGGATCATCGTGCAGTTGTCGGAGCTGCCGCCGCTGCTGGTGCAGGGCGTGCAGGCGGTGGAAGACCGCGACTTCAAGAACAACCACGGCATCGACCTGTC
>DAIUEL010000234.1:0-3951 GCA_036845145.1 Rhodanobacteraceae bacterium
GCATTCGCGCGCAAGCCGGTTGCATCCATCGCGATGAACCACTGCGGCGTGGTGCGGAACGCGACCGGCGTGTGATGCCGCCAGCAGTGCGGATAGCTGTGGGTGATCCTTTCCGACGCCAGCAGCACGCCGCGCTGGCGCAGCAGGCCGATGATCGCGTCGTTGGCCTTCCAGATGTGCTGGCCCTCGAAGATCGGCGTGCCCGGCAGATACACGCCATTGGCGCCCACCGGATTCAGCACGTTGGCGGGCGTCGCGGCGACGATGCCGTATTTCTGACCCACCACGAAGTCGTCGGCGCCGTGGCCGGGCGCGGTGTGCACCGCGCCGGTGCCGTCCTCGGCCGAAACGTGATCGCCCAGGATCAGGGGGATTTCGCGATCATAGAATGGATGCTTGAGGCGCAGATTCTCCAGCATCGCGCCACTTGCGCGCCCGAGCACCTTCACCTCGCCGACGCCGTAACGTGCCAGCGCCTTGTCCGCGAGCGCTTCGGCGACGACCAGCGACACTCGCTTGCCGCCGCGCGCCGGGCCTTCCACCAGCACGTAGGCGAATTCGGGCCCCAACGTCACGGCCATGCTGGCCGGCAGCGTCCAGGGCGTCGTGGTCCAGATCGGTACGGCTATGATCGCCTCGTCGTCGACGGTCACGCCGAACTTCGCGGCCAGCGCCCGCGGAACGATCGCGTCGTAGGCAACATCGATCGCAGGCGACTGTTTGTCCTGGTATTCGATTTCGGCCTCGGCCAGCGCCGAGCCGCAGTCGAAGCACCAGTGCACCGGCTTGAAGCCGCGCGTGACGTGGCCGTTCGCGTACACGCCCGCGAGCGCGCGCAGGATGTCGGCCTCGTATTTGAAATCCATCGTGCGATATGGGTGTTCCCAATCACCCAGCACGCCGAGGCGCTTGAAATCCTTGCGTTGCAGGTCGATCTGCTGCGCGGCGTACTCGCGGCAATGCTGGCGGAAAGCCTCGGCGTCGATCTTGTGCCCGACCTTGCCGTATTTCTTCTCGACCGCGATCTCGATCGGCAGCCCGTGGCAGTCCCAGCCCGGCACGTACGGCGAGCGGAACCCCGCCATCAGCTTCGAGCGCACCACGATGTCCTTCAGGATCTTGTTGACCGCGTGGCCGAGATGGATCTTGCCGTTCGCGTACGGCGGGCCGTCGTGCAGGATGTACGCGTGTTCGCGCTGGCCGGTGCGCTGCTGCAATTCGGCGTAGCGTTGCGCGGTTTCCCAGTCGGCCAGCATCGCCGGTTCGCGTTTCGCGAGATCGGCCTTCATCGCGAAAGCGGTGTGCGGAAGATTGATGGTGTGCTTGTAGTCGCGGCTCACGCGAACGCTCCGGAAACGGTGGGTGTGTCGGCAAGGATGCGCCGCGCTTCGGCGGCGTCGCGATCCATCTGCGCGCGCAGCGCATCCAGATCGGCGAATTTTTCCTCGTCGCGCAGCTTCGCGACGAACTCGACCTCGATGCGCTGTCCGTACAGGTCGCCGTCGAAATCGAACAGATGCGCTTCCAGCAACGGCTCGCCGCCACCGGCGATGGTCGGGCGCACGCCGAGGCTCGCGACGCCCGGCCACCAGCGATCGCCGGCGCGCACGCGCACCGCGAAGATGCCGGACACCGGCGACACGCGCTTGCCCAAGCGGATGTTGGCGGTCGGATAACCGAGCGTGCGACCCATGCGCTGGCCACGCACCACCCGTCCGCTCATGGTGAACGGGCGTCCCAGCAATGCCGCCGCATGGGCAAAGTCGCCCGAAGCCAGCGCACCGCGCACCCGCGAAGCCGACACGCGCTCGTCGTCACCGGTCGAGATCGCGTCCAGCACGCGCACCTCGTAAGGGCCTTCGCCCTGCATGGTTTCGAGCAACGCCACGTCGCCCACGCGGTTGTGGCCGAAACGGAAATCGGCGCCCACCCATATTTCGCGCGCACCCATCCGCGCGACCAGCACGTCGCGCACGAAATCGTCCGCGCGCATCATCACCAGTTCCGCATTGAAGCGAAGCAGAAGCAACTGTTCGACACCGGCATCCGCGAAACCGCACAATTTTTCATGCACCGACGACAACCGCTTCAGCGGCGCGGGCGAGAAATAACTGCGCGGCAGGGGTTCGAAGCTCACCGCGGCCGCGACCAGACCGCGCTTCGTCGCGCGTTCGCGCACCCTCGCCAGCAACGCGGCATGGCCGCGATGCAGGCCATCGAACGCGCCGATCGCGAGCACGCTGCCGTCCGGAGCCAGGCACGGCCCCGCAATGTCACGGTGGATCTTGAGCATCCGGAAAGTATATTTGCGATCGATCTCAATTCGCGAAAAACCTTCGACACCGATCGACACGGATGCGTACGGATCAAAAGCCGCGGAAGTCCATGCCTGCCACGGTTGCGCGGGCTGCTTTGTTCGCGTCCATTGGCGTAAATCCGCGCCAAAAAAGCTTTTTGCAGGAACCTCAATCAATCGCCATGCAACCGCTTGCATCGACGCGCGCCAGCAGATCACGAACGCGCCCGTGCCCCGGCACGTCCAGTTCGGGCGCGACGTCGGCCAGAGGCAGCAGCACGAACGCGCGTTCGTGCAGGCGCGGATGCGGCACCACGAGATCCGGCTCATCGACAATCCGGTCGCCATACAGCAGCAGGTCGAGATCGAGGACCCGCGGGCCATTGCGCGCGCCGCGCACCCGGCCCGCGCGGCATTCGATCGTCCGCAGCGCGTCGAGCAAAGCGCGCGGCGTCAGCGACGTTTCGACCCGCGCGGCGGCGTTGATGAAATCGGGCTGCTCGGTGATGCCCCACGGCGGCGTGCGGTACAGGCGCGAGCGCGCGAGCAGCCGGTTTTGGGGCAGCGTGGCCAGTGCTTCGAAACCGCGTCGTACCTGCTCGCGCGGATCATCGAGGTTGCTGCCCAGCGCGATACAGGCGGTGACCGTTCCAGCCATGCCGCCGAGCCCTAATCTTGCGGACCGGCTTCCGGCGTGCCGGCCTTGCGGCCACGACCACCACGCCGCCGACGGCGACGCTTCGGAGCCGCCGCCGGCTCGCCGCTGCGGACCGGCGTCTTCGGCGCCAGCGAAGCCGAGAGTTCGTCGGCCGAAAGCGCTTGCGCCTGCGTCCACCACTCGCCTGCTTCGCGCAGTTCTTCCGACTCGCCCGCGCGCAGCAGCAGGAAATCGTAGGCGGCGCGAAAGCGCGGGTGCGCCATCAGGCGGAACACGCGTTTGCGGCTGCGCTCGGCAAAGCGGGGTTGCAGCGCCCAGATTTCCTCGATCGCGTAGGCGAAGCGACGCGGTATCGCCACGCGCTTGCCCTGCTCGGTTATCACGCGGTGCGCCGCGCGCAGCCACGCCAGTGGCTGGCTCGCGCCTTCCTCGCGCAAACGGGTAGCGAGCGTATCGACCTCGCCCCACAGCAGCACCGCGAACAGGAACGCGGGCGTCACCGGAAGGCCTTCGGCGACGCGCGCATCGGTGCCGGCGAGACCCCGCTCGATCAATTCCAGCATGCCGCCGGACGCGTCGTGCTTGAGCGCGCGCGCGGTGCCCGGAAACAGGTGCCGCAGCAGGTCGTAGCGCACCAGCGTGCGGAAACTTTCGAGCCCGTATCCGGCCAGGAACATCTTCTGGCACTCATCGAACAGCCGTGCCGGCGGTGCGTCGCCCAACAAGTGACCGAGCGGATCGAACGGCGCCGCAGCCTCGGCATCGATCGTGAAACCGAGCTTGGCCGCGAGCCTCGCCGCGCGCAGCATCCGCACCGGGTCCTCGCGATAGCGCGTGGACGGGTTTCCGATCAACCGCAGGTGCCTGCGTTCCAGGTCGTCAATGCCGCCGACATAATCGATCACGCTGAAATCGGCGATGTCGTAATACAGCGCGTTGACCCGGAAGTCGCGGCGCAGCGCGTCTTCCTCGATGCTGCCCCATACGTTGTCGCGCA
>DAIUEL010000235.1:0-3784 GCA_036845145.1 Rhodanobacteraceae bacterium
GCGATCGCGGAATGGTTGTCTTTCCACGCGTGCAGGAACGGCGTCTCGCCGCGCGCTTCGATGCCTGCGCAAACGGTGGCCGACAAGCGTCGCGCGAGCCCGCGTCCGCGGAAATCGGGGTGGGTACACACGCCGCTCAATTCGGTGTGGCCGGGCACGTGCATGCGCTCGCCCGCCATCGCGGCCAGTCGGCCGTCGATGCGGATGCCGATGAAGTGGCCCATCACGTGGGTGCGCGCGAGGAATGGCCCCGGCTGGGTGAGCTGCGCCAGTGCCAGCATCTCCGGCGCGTCGGCGTCGCCGAGCGGCAGGACGGTTTCGCTGCCGGATTGCCGTTGAACCGGACGCGTCGCGACCATCTGCACGCCGAGCGCGGTTTTCGCGGCGCGTAGCGCCTCGGGCACCACGATCTCCGGCACCTGCAGCACGTAGACGTGTTCGCCGGGCTTCACCAATTCCGCCAACGCATCCCGTGCCTCGGCGCTGTCGTCGCGCGCCGAGGCAAACAGGTTCACGTCGCGCACATAGCGCCTGGCCAGCGGCCCGCCTTCCGACAACGCGGCGTGGCGGGTGGCGAGGCTTTCCCAGACGGGACGATCGAGCACGTGCATGTTCGTTCCAATGAAAAGGCGGTGGCATTCGTGCGAATGCCACCGCCATTTTCGAAACACCGGAACGATGCCGCAAGCCTTACGCCGCGACCTCCAGCGGAATCGCGTGCTGCGGCTCGGCATCCGGCGCGAAGCGGCCCTGCTGGGCCAGCCGCGCGAACATGCCGCCGCGGCGGATCAGCTCGTCGTAGCGGCCCTGCTCCACGAGCCGCCCCTGGTCGAGCACAAGGATGCGGTCGGCGTTGCGCACGGTGGAAAGCCGGTGCGCGATGATGAACGTGGTGCGTCCGCGGCTGAGGCGATCCAGCGCGCGCTGGATGCGCGCCTCGGTGATGCTGTCGAGCGCGCTGGTGGCTTCGTCGAGGATCAGGATCGGCGCGTCCTTCAACATCGCACGCGCGATCGCGAGGCGCTGGCGCTCGCCACCCGAGAGCGAACGGCCGCGCTCGGCGACCTGCGTCGCGTAACCGTCCGGCTTGGCGCTGATGAAATCGTGCGCTTCGGCTGCCCGCGCCGCGGCCTCGATGTCGGCCGCACTGACGGCGGGATCGCCCACCTTCAGGTTCTCCGCGATGCTGCGCTGGAACAGCCCGGCCTCCTGGAACACGACAGCGATATTGCGGCGCAGGGAATCGATGTCGACGTCGCGGATATCGTGGCCGTCGATCGTGATGCGGCCCTGATCGGGGTCGTGCGCGCGGTACAAGAGGCTCAGCGTGGTGGACTTGCCGGCGCCGGTCGGGCCGACCAGCGCGATGCGGCTGCCGGGCGCGGCCCGGAAGCTGAGGTCGTGCACGGACGATTGGCGGCCGTCGTAGCTGAAATCGACGTGCTCGAACGCCACCTCGCCGCGCACCGGCGGCAGCGGCGCCGCGTCGGGCGTCGACGCCATCGCGGGCTTCACGTCCATCACTTCGAAAAAGTCGCGCAGCGACTGCGACTGGAAGAACAGGTTGGAGATGAAGCTCGCGAATTGTTCCAGCCGGCCGATCAGCATCAGCGAGAAGCCGACGAAGCTGACGATGCCGCCGATCGTGATCTGGCCCTTAGCGTGCAGCATCGCGCCCATCGCGAAGATCGCGACCACGGTGAGCGTGCTCGCGGCGCGCGTCGCGACCGACAGCGCGGCCCAGCCGTTCAGCACCGGATACTGCGCCGCCAGTGCGCGCGCGGTCAATTTTTCGAGATTGCCGACTTCGTCGTCCGCGCGCGTGAAGCTCTGCACCACCGCGACATTGCCCAGCACATCGCTGGCACGCGTGGAAATCGCATGGAAATGTTCCTGCACCTCGGCCTGCGCCTTGCGGCTGCGGCGCACCGCCAACACGTTGAACAGCGTGAAACCGGCGAGCAGGCCGACCATCAGCAGCGCGAGCCGCCAGTTGATGTGGAACGCGATCGGGACCATTACCACGATGGCCAGCAGCGTGGTCAGGTGCTCACGGAAGAAACTCAGCCACAGCGTGAACAGGTTGTCGGTGCCCGAGTGCATGATGCGCTGCAGGCGGCCCGTGTGATGGTTCTGGTGGAACGACATCGGCAGCGAGATCGCATGCCGGAAGAACATCCGGATCGCAGCCAGCCGCCGGCGATGCGCCATGCGGTCGGCGTGCAGCGACACCAGCACGCCGGTCGCAACGCCGCCGAAGCCGACCAGCGCCCAGCCGCCGATCAGCAGCGCGAGGTTGTGCTTCGCGGGCATGGCGAGTGCATCGACGACCCGGCCGAACAGGATCGGCTCGACAAACAGCACGCAGGCCAGCGCGAGGTTCGCCAGCGCCAGAACAATCGCAAGCTTCCGCTCGGGCGCGAGCAAGCCGAGCACCCGAAGATAAATTCGCCAGAGATACACGAGTGGACTCCCGGTCCAAAAGTTGCGCACTACTTAAGCAAACGTGCGCTGGCGTCGCACTGAACAAAACCCCGGTCGAAAATGACCGTTCAGCCATGAGTGGGTCTCGATTGCGAGCTGCGTCACGGCTCGCTCTGCGGCTAACGGAAACGTAACCAGTGCGCGCCGGATCGCAGCGATTGTGGCGCCTAGCAAATCATCTCCCGGCACTGTCCCCTGTTTCGTCATTCCGGCGCTGCCCGCGCCCTTCGCGGGCAGAACCCGAAATCGGTTGAGTCTTTTGCCACCTGAAACCGATTCCGGGTTCTGCCGCCGATGAAACCCGGCGTCAGCCCCGGAATGACAACTTTTAAGCTTCTACGAACATCTGCCCTGAATCGGCATGGGGCTCAGTAAGCGAATTCGCGGAACACCGGATCGACATTGCCGTTCCATTCGGTGCGGAACAGCTGCAGCTTGCGCTCGGCCGGCGTCTGGTTGGCTTCGGCGAATTCGATCAGCGGCTGCAGGAACATCGTCTCGTCCACGCCGTTGCGATTCAACTTCGCGCGGCGTTTGAGGCCCTGCCCCGCGATCTCCAGCGCGCGCAAGGCGAGGTCGCGTACGCTGCCGTCGCGAAACGGCAGCTTCAACGCGTGCTTCGGCACCCCATCGCGCAACGCGTTGCGCTCGGCCATCGAGAAATCCTTCACCAGATCCCACGCGGCATCCAGCGCGGCGGTGTCGTACAGCAACCCCACCCAGAATGCCGGCAGCGCGCACAGGCGATTGGACGGGCCGCCGTCGGCGCCGCGCATTTCGAGGTACTGCTTCAGCCGCACTTCCGGGAATGCGGTGGTCATGTGGTCGGACCAGTCGCGCAGCGTCGGTTTCTCGCCCGGCAAGGCGGGCAGTTTGCCTTCGAGGAAATCGCGGAACGACTGCCCGGCGCAATCGATGTACTTGTCGTGGCGGTGCACGAAATACATCGGCACGTCCAAGAGGTAATCGACGTAACGCTCGAAACCGAAGCCGTCGGCGAACACGAAATCCAGCATGCCGGTGCGATCGGGGTCGGTGTCGGTCCAGATCTGCGAACGGTAACTCTGGAAGCCGTTGGGCTTGCCTTCGGTGAACGGCGAATCGGCAAACAGCGCGGTCGCGATCGGCTGCAGCGCCAGCGACACGCGGAACTTCTTCACCATGTCGGCTTCGTTCGCGAAATCGAGGTTCACTTGCACGGTGCAGGTGCGGGTCATCATGTCGAGGCCGAGCGAACCGACCGTCGGCATGTAGCGGCGCATGATCGCGTAGCGGCCCTTGGGCATCCACGGCATCTCGT
>DAIUEL010000236.1:0-3758 GCA_036845145.1 Rhodanobacteraceae bacterium
TGCGGGATCAGCGGGCTCCAGTCATAGCCGCCCTGCCAGCCGTAGTTGTGCCACGCGAAATCCAGCACCAGCGTGTCGAGCGGGATGTGGTGCTGCCGAAAGCGCGCAACCTCGTCCTCGAGGTGCTGTTCCCCATAGCGTTGAAACGCCGGCGTCCAGACTTCCGGATCGCCAGGGAAGTATTCGAAATTGAGGTCCGTGATCATCGGCCCCAGCACGTAGCGCGGGATCATCGGAACCGGCCCGCACAATTGGGCGTACTCGTCCAGAACCTTTGCGTAATCGTTGCGGGCGTAGGTGAACAGGTACCAGTCCTGCCCTCCTTTGGACCTGCGAGGTTCGATCCATTGCGCCTGCGCGTTCCACAGCGGCGAGCGACTATCGTCGATGAACGCGAAGCCGTTGCGGCTCAGCAGGCCGGGTTCGGCTTTCGGCAGCAGCACGTCGATGCCGGGAATGATGTCGTTGACGGGACTGGCCAGATCCTTGCCGTCGGTGGGCAGGTTTTTCGCGCTGACATTGTCCAGCGAATACGTGAGCCCGCCGAGGTTGCCGTCGTCGACCTGGCCGGGATGCCAGGCGTGTGTACTGCCGTCGGCTTTCCACTGCACCTGCAGATTGGTCGCGGCGAACGCCCCGGAATGCACGCGGTAACGCAGCGTCATCGCGCCGGTGGCCACGACCAGCCAGCCGTCCTCCGTTTTCTGGCTGACATCGACGTGCGGCCAGTCGCGCTTCGCGACGACGGCGGTCGCGGCATCCGTGAAATCGGCGGACGGCGAATATTCCATCCTGACCAGCGATGGCGTCAGGAATTCGAAACGCGCATGGCCCGCGAGCACCGTGGTGGTGCCCTGCGGTGCGGCCAGCGCGACGAGCGGCAAGCCGATCCACGCGACCAGCAGCCACCGGCATGCGCGAGCAACACGATGATGAGGGACGGCCATGCGATACCTCCGGTGTTTCGGAAAACGCCGTACGCAGGCTCTGCCGCGAGCCGTCGATGCGGACCTGTCGGAGCTCCTTCCGCTGCTTGCTGCCTACGACTTCGGCAGCGCGTTGAAGGCGATCACGATGCGCGGTTCGTCGCTGTCGTGCGGCTCCACGTAATGCTCCATCCAGCACGGGAACAGCACCAGCAACCCGGCTTCGGGGGTGAGCTGGATGTCGCTGTAGCCGTTCGGCACCGCGCCCTTGACATAACCGTGCACCACGCCCGGCCGCGGATCGCGAAACACGAATCTGCCGGAACCCGGCGGCACCTTCAGGTAAAACGAGCCCGACAGCAGGGTACCTTCGTGCACGTGCAGGAAGTTGAAGCCGCCGCGATCGTGCAGGTTCACCCAGGATTGCAGGTCGAACGGAATTCCCGCGACGCCCATGTCGCGCAGCGCACCGACGCAGCCCGCGCGCACCGCTTCGCGAAGCGGCGCGAACACCGGACGATCCAGAACCGCCATGTCGCCGCTGTTCCAGCCGCCGCGATTGGTGCGTCCGGCCGGCTGCGGGCTGGCCGCGCGCATACGCGACACTTCCGCGACCCATCCGTCGAGATTCCCCCGCAGGGCGCCCAGGCGCGCCTGCCAAATGCGCGTCGCAAACAAGTCAAAGGATTGCAGGGCCAGCGCGGCGACCGGCCGTGCCACTACCCTTTCATCGTCGGCGCTTGTCACGGGGCCTCCCGAAGTCCAGCATGGCTGGCGGTTTGCATTGCCGGAGAACGAAGATGCGGAAGCTCGACCGCGGATGCGCCTGGCTGATCGGTTGCCTGTTGCTGGTGATCGCGCATGCCGCGCTCGCGCTCCCGCCGCCGCCGCAGTCGTGGCAGCACGACATCGACCGGCTGGTCGCCGATGATAGTGCGCATCCGCCGCCTCGGCATGGCGTGCTGTTCGTGGGCAGCTCGTCGATCCGGATGTGGACCACGCTGACCGCGGATTTCCCCGGCGTGCCGGTGATCGATCGCGGTTTCGGCGGTTCCGCGATCGCCGATGCCACCTACTTCGCCGATCGCATCGTCGTTCCCTACCGCCCGCGCCTGATCGTGATGTACGCAGGTGACAACGACATCGCCGAGGGCTGCACGCCGCGGCAGGTGCTGGATGCATTCGAGACATTCATTGCGCGTGTCCGTCGCGACCTGCCCGACGTGGCCGTTGCATACATCTCGATCAAGCCGAGCATCGCACGATGGTCGATGTGGCCGCGCATGCACGAAGCCAATCGCCTGATCGCCGCCTGGTCGAAAACGCAATCCCGTGTCGCGTTCGTGGACGTCGCGGCCAACATGCTGGACGCGAACGGCAAGCCGCGCGCCGTACTGTTTCGCGACGACGGCCTGCACATGACGCCCGCCGGCTATGCGATCTGGGTGCGCGCGCTGAGACCGGTCCTGGCACGTTACGGCTTCGCGACGCACTGACATGATCCGTGCGACGACGGGTTGCCGGCGTGTTCCGCGCGACCGCACCGGCGCTTTTCCTCAAGCCACTGGACATTACCGCGCTGAAACAAGCGCGCGCGCATACCCATGCAGCCTTCGCCCTTTCGACGTGAACGCACCACTGCGCAACAGCGATTTTTTTCACGTCGGGGTGACACGCGACCGACGAGAGTGGTGCCTCGCGATCAAGGATCGGTCTTCCCATGGAACAGGATGGTTCCCTCCGCGCCGGTTCTCGCCGCCCCGCTCTTCTGTTCGCCGCCGCCACGCTCCTGGGCGCCGCAAGCTTCGCCGCTTCTGCCCGACAATCGCCCGCGCTCGATCGCGTCAGTATCTGGCTCGGCGGCTATCACTCGCACGACGACACCCGGTTGTCGGCCGAGGGTATCGGCCCGTACGCCGGGCTGTCCGCAGATGCGCAGCATTCGCGCGATGCGGCCGGAGGTAGCGAAGGCTTGACGTGGAGCCCAAGATGCTTCGCGTCATCGTGACAATTGAGGGGAGTTATTCATGCGTGCAGCAATCCGCCTGCTTTTCGTCATCGCGTTCGGCCTCATTGGGTGTGGGGCCCGAGCGGCACCTGTTCCTTCGTACGACATCGTGATCCGCAACGGGCACGTCATCGACGGCAGCGGCTCGCCCTGGTACGCCGCCGACATCGCGATCAAGGATGGCCGCATCGCCGCGATCGGCCGGCTCGGCAACGTCGATGCGAAGCAGGTCATCGACGCGCACGGCATGGTGGTCACGCCGGGTTTCATCGACATGCTGGATCAATCGGGCCACACGCTGCTGATGGATGGCCACGCGCAGTCGAAAATCTTCCAGGGCGTGACGACGCTGATCACCGGTGAAGGCGAATCGGCCGCGCCGCTCAACGACAAGATCCTCGAGGAAGAACGCGCGCAAGCGAAACCGCCCTGGCGAACACTCGGCGAGTATTTCTCGCACCTGCAAAGCCAGGGCATCGCGGTGAACTTCGGCACCTACGTCGGCGCTGCCACCGCGCGTGAAATGGTGATGGGCTATGGCGACCGCAAACCGACCGCGGATGAACTGAAGCGGATGCAGGCGATCGTCGCCGATGCAATGCGCGACGGCGCATTCGGCGTCTCGACTGCGCTGCAATATCCGCCGGCGACGTTCAGCACCACGCCGGAACTGATTGCGCTGGCGAAGACAGTGGCGGGTTTCGGCGGCATCTACGCCACCCACATGCGCAGCGAAGGCAACGGCGAAATGGCCGCCCTCGACGAAGTCTTCGACATCGCGCGCACCGCGCACATCCCCGTCGAAATCTTCCACCTCAAGGTCG